>NZ_QOCZ01000065.1 GCF_018207095.1 Nocardiopsis sp. MG754419
TCGCTGCTGTGCAGCGGCAGGATGATCAACGCCAGGTCCAGCTCACCGCGGCCCAGGTCGCGGATGAGGTCGCGGGAACCGCTCTCCTCGACGTGGAGCCCTCGCATTCGGCGGAGGCCTTCCGTCGGCACCTGAACGCCTACCTGCTGGCGATGTCTCCGGAGGATCTGGGACCCGACCTGGAGGTCCTCATCTCCGCCGCCGACGCGGGCGGCCCCGCGCACCGTCACATCGAGGAACCGGACGACGGTCACCCCCGCACCTGACCCGCCCCGTCGTGGGTGCGCCGTCGCCGCCCGGAGCCGCGCGGAGCCCGACCGTCGAGGCGGTTCCGTTTTCACCCCAGAAACCCCATGAGACGCGTGGACCCCTATATCAACTCCGACCACTTTCGCACCAGTGGCACCGGAGAACGCCGCGCGTGCCGAAAGTGCAGGTGGAGAGGGATTCCGTCGCCAAGGGGCACAAAAAAGTGGCGCATATCACATCTCTTTCCGGGCAGAATCGCGAGCTCTGGGACGTGACCGTGATCACATCGGCTTAGCGTTGCGTAGCAGACCGGTTCGCTACTGCTTCTCCCGCAGCCGTCCAGAACCCGGGGAGCGGTCACGGCCATGGGAGGGCGTGGGCCCGCACCCGTCTCCCGGCCCGGCCCCTCTCCACAGGAGGTGGAGACCACGGTGACCTCGACGCGAACGACGCGCCCCGGCGGGCGGGCGCGCATCCCCGAACGCACCCTGCGCACCGACCGCTGGTGGGTGGGCCCGATCCTGACGACCCTGGGCCTGACGACCTTTCTCGTGTACGGGGCCGTGCGGGTGTTCCAGCAGGACCACTACTGGGTCCAGGAACACCACTACCTGACACCCTTCTACTCCCCCTGCCTGGCCGCGCAGTGCGTCCCCGACGCCTCGCTCTTCGGCCGGGTCCCCTGGGAGTTCCCGCCGTTCTTCCCGTACGCCCTGCTCAGCCTGCCGATCCTGCTGCTGTTCCGGGTGACCTGCTACTACTACCGCAAGGCCTACTACCGCTCGATCTGGCAGGCGCCGACCGCCTGCGCGGTCCGCGAACCGCACCGGAGCTACACCGGGGAGACCCGGCCGCTCATGCTCCCCCAGAACGGGCACCGCTACTTCTTCTACGTCGCCTTCGCCATCACCGTCATCAACACCTGGGACATGCTCGTCCCGTTCCTCCACGGCACCGAAGGCGGCTTCGGGATCGGCCTGGGCAACCTGATCATGCTGGTCAACGTGCTGATGCTGTGGGGCTACACCCTCAGTTGCCACTCGTGCCGGCACATCATGGGCGGCCGACTGCGCAGCTTCCGCCGCAACCCCGTCCGGTACTGGATGTGGTCCCGGATCTCCACGCTGAACAACCGGCACATGTGGTTCGGCTGGCTCAGCATCGCCTCACTGATGACCACCGACGCCTACATCGCGCTCGTCTCCAGTGGCACCATCACCGACCTGCGGATTCTCAACTGAGCGGGGAAGGAAGAGACACCGTATGCCCCCCAACACAGAGGCCGGGGTCACCCGGTACGCCTACGACGTCGTGGTGATCGGCGCGGGCGGCGCGGGCCTGCGCGCCGCGATCGCCGCCCGCGAACAGGGCAAACGCACCGCCATCATCTCCAAGTCGCTCTTCGGCAAGGCGCACACCGTGATGGCCGAGGGCGGAGCCGCGGCGGCGCTGGGCAACACCAACGCGGACGACACCTGGACCGTGCACTTCCGCGACACCCTGCGCGGCGGCAAGTTCCTCAACGACCCGCGCATGGCGGAGCTCCACGCACGCGAGTCCCCCGACCGCATCCTGGAGCTGGAGTACTGGGGCGCCCTGTTCGACCGCACCGCCGACGGGCGCATCAGCCAACGCAACTTCGGCGGGCACGAGTACCCGCGCCTGGCCCACGTGGGCGACCGGACCGGGTTGGAGCTCATCCGCACCCTCCAGCAGCGGATCGTGGCCCTCCAGCAGGCGGACGCCGTCGAGTACGGGGACCCCGACGCCCGGCTGCGGGTGTTCGCGGAGACCGCCGTCACCGACCTGTTCCGCGAACCCGGCCACGACGGCCGGGTCGTCGGCGCCTTCGGCTACCGAAGGGTGGACGGCGGGTTCGTACTGTTCGAGGCGCCCACCGTGATCCTGGCCACCGGTGGTATCGGCAAGGCGTTCCGCACCACCTCGAACTCCTGGGAGTACACCGGGGACGGGCACGCGCTCGCCCTGCGCGCGGGCGCCGGCCTCATCAACATGGAGTTCGTCCAGTTCCACCCGACCGGGATGGTCTGGCCGCCCTCGGTCAAGGGCATCCTCGTCACCGAGTCCGTGCGCGGGGACGGCGGGGTCCTGCGCAACTCCAAGGGCGAGCGCTTCATGTTCGACTACGTGCCCGACGTGTTCCGGTCGCAGTACGCCGAGTCGGAGGAGGAGGCGGACGGCTGGTACGACGACCCGGCGCACCACCGCAGACCGCCGGAGCTGCTTCCGCGCGACGAGGTGGCGCGGGCCATCAACAACGAGGTCAAGGAGGGACGCGGCTCGCCGCACGGCGGCGTGTTCCTGGACGTGTCGACCCGGCTGCCCGCCGAGGAGATCCGTCGCCGGCTCCCGTCCATGCACCACCAGTTCAAGGAGCTGGCGGACGTGGACATCACGGCGGAACCGATGGAGGTCGGTCCCACCTGCCACTACGTGATGGGCGGTGTGCGGGTCGACGCCGACACCGCCGCCTCCGACGTCCCGGGGCTGTTCGCCGCCGGTGAGGTCGCGGGCGGGATGCACGGCTCCAACCGGCTCGGTGGCAACTCGCTGTCCGACCTGCTGGTGTTCGGCCGTCGGGCGGGGCTGGGCGCCGCCGCCTACGTCGACGCGTTGGCGGACCGGGAACCCACCCCCGGCGTGCTGGACGGGGCCGTGGCGGTGGCGGTGCGCTCCTCGCTGGCCCCGCTCAAGCAGGGCGACGGGGAGAACCCGTACACGCTCCACTCCGAGCTCCAGGACACCATGAACGACCTGGTGGGGATCATTCGCAAGGGGCCGGAGATGGCGGTGGCCCTGGAGCGGTTGTCCGCGCTCGCCGAACGGGTGCAGGTGCTCAGCGCTCCGGGCGACCGTGTGTACAACCCGGGCTGGCACCTGGCCTTGGCCCTGCCGAACATGCTCCTGGTGTCGGAGGCCGTCACCCGTGCGGCACTGGAGCGCACCGAGTCGCGGGGCGGGCACACCCGGGACGACTTCCCCGCGATGTCGGCCGAGTGGCGGCGGGTGAACCTGGTCGCGCACGCGGTCGACGCGCGGGTGGAGCTCACCCGACGCGCCCTCGCCGACGTCCCCGACGGGCTGCTGCGCCTGTTCGAGCGCGAGGAGCTGGCCAAGTACCTCACACCGAGGGAACTGCCCGCGGAGGAGACCCCGGGGGCCGTCGGGGACGGCATCGACACGACCGAGGAGGGCACGGCATGACCGAGCGGACGTTCCGGGTGTGGCGCGGATCCGACGAGGGCGCACTGACCACGTACGAGGTCGAGGTGAACGAGGGCGAGGTGGTGCTGGACGTCCTGCACCGCCTCCAGGCCACACGGACACCGGACCTGGCCGTGCGGTGGAACTGCAAGGCCGGCAAGTGCGGCTCGTGTTCGGTGGAGATCAACGGCAGGCCACGACTGTCCTGCATGACCCGGATGAGCGTGTTCGACGAGGACGAGGTGATCACGGTGACGCCCATGCGCACCTTCCCGGTCGTGCGGGACCTGGTGTGCGACGTGTCGTTCAACTACGACAAGGCGCGCGAGATCCCCTCGTTCGCCCCCGACCCGAAGACCGCTCCCGGCGACTTCCGGATGCGGCAGAGGGACGTGGAACGGTCCCAGGAGTTCCGTAAGTGCATTGAGTGCTTCCTGTGCAACAACGTGTGCCACGTGATCCGGGACCACGAGGAGAACAAGGAGCACTTCTCGGGGCCGCGTTTCCTCATGCGGGTGGCCGAGCTGGAGATGCACCCCGAGGACACGGCGGACCGCAGGAAGATCGCCCAGGACGAGTTCGGGATGGGCTACTGCAACATCACCAAGTGCTGTACCGAGGTGTGCCCCGAGGGGATCCACATCACCGACAACGCGCTGATCCCGCTCAAGGAGCGGGTGGTGGACCGCAAGTACGACCCGTTGGTGTGGCTGGGCTCCACGATCGGGATCCGTCCCCGGGACACCCCGATCGTGCCCAACGTCCGTGCGCCCCGCACACGGGAGGAGTGAGCCGGAGGCGGCGTCGCTCGTCCGGCCCGCCGGCCGGCGGGCCGTCGTGCCGTCGGCGCGGGTCGTGGTGCGCCGGCACTCCCCCACCGACCGCACCGAGCGGTGGCGCCCGGTCTCCCCGCGCGGGGAGGCCGGGGCCGTGGGGCCACGCGGCGGGGGTGTCCGCCCTCGCGGCCGACGGTCGCCCGCGTGCCCGGATGGCGGTGCGGTGCCGGGGTTTCGGGCGTTTCTCGACTTCGTCGTCGGCGCGGGATAGCTTTGCCCTCCCCTTCGTCGATGACAGGAGCACGCGGGTATGGCCACCGACCACAGCCTCAAGAAGTACATCGACGGAGCGGCCGCGCGAAGGCTCGGCACGTCCATCAGGGCGGTGCGTCCCGACTTCGACGTGGACTCCTACGTCGCCGAGGTGGATCGACGGGTCGGCCCCCTGGAACTCAAGGACCGGGTCCTGGTCATGTCCCAGGGGCTCCGGGACCGCCTGCCCGAGCACTACCCCGACGCCGTCGCCGTGTTGGTCGCCGCGCTGGAGGACCCCCTGGGCGAGGACGACGGCATGTTCAACGACGGGTTCCACCTGATGGCGGTGGCCCGGTTCGTGGAGGAGTACGGGCTCGACCACCCCGAGGCCTCGCTGCCCGCGCTGGTGGAGATCACGCGCCGTCACACGGGAGAGTTCGCGGTCCGCCCGTTCGTGCAGCGCCACTACGCACCGACCATGGCGTTGATGCGCGCCTGCGCCGTCGACCCCGACGCGAACGTGCGCCGGTTCGCCAGCGAGGGCATCCGGCCCCGGCTGCCGTGGGCGCGCCGACTCCCCGCGTTCGTCGTCGACCCCGCCCCGGTGCTGGAGGTCCTGGAGTACCTGCGCAGCGACCCCTCCAAGTACGTGCGCACCTCGGTGGCCAACAACCTCAACGACATCGCCCGTGCGCATCCCGACCTGGTCCTGGACCTGGCCGAACGGTGGACCCGGGAGAGCCCCACCCCCGAGACCGCGTGGACCCTCCGGCACGGGCTGCGCACGCTCATCAAGGAGGGCGACCAGCGGGCTCTGGCCCTGGTGGGCGCCACCGGTGGCGAGCACGTCCTCGCCCACGGACTCACGCTGTCGCCACGGGCATTGGACCTGGGCGGGACCCTGTTGGTCCGGGTGGAGCTGGAGAACGTCGACACCCGACCGCACACGGTGGTCATCGACTACGCGGTGCACCACGTGCGCGCCGACGGTTCCCGGGGCCGCAAGGTGTTCAAGTGGACCAGGGTCGAGCTGTGCGCCGGGGAACGGCGGCTGCTGGAGAAGAAGCACCCGGTGCGGCCGATCAGCACCCGCACGTACCACCCGGGCGATCACCTGGTCGAGGTCCAGGTCAACGGGCTGATCAAGGCGTCCGCCGCCTTCGACCTCCGTGTGTGAACCAGGCCGAGGCGATCACGCCGGGGCCGGCGTGCACCGCCGGGAGGGCGCCCCCGGGTCACCGGGCGGGTCGGGGAGCGGCCGGAAGGGCACCCCCTGAGGAAGGCCCGGAACGGCACGGGGCCGGCCGGTGCTCCGGCGAGGGGTGTCCACCATCCTCGACCATCGGAGGCGTCCGAACGCGGACCGGTGACCGGTCCCCGTGCCCCGGAGAGCCTGGGGGTCAAGGAGGATCACTACAGGATCTGGCGGTAGAGCCGTGACCTGAGCGACGGTTCGGTGACAGGCCGATTGCTACTTCCTGTTCCGGAACCGTGTCCACCAAAAGTCGGCCTGCCCCGGATGGCCTGCCGCTTCCAGCAGCTTCGCAAGATTGAACATGGCGTCGGGCTGGCCTCGTTTGGCGGCCTTTTGCCACCACTCCTCGGCCTCATCGTTCCGACCCGCCTCGTACAGCCGGTACCCGCGGTTGAACATGGCGTCGGGCTGGCCTCGTTTGGCGGCCTTTTGCCACCAGTCCTCGGCCTGCCCTTCATCGCCCGCCTCGTACAACATGACCCCGAGGTTGAACATCGCGTCGGGGTCGTCCCGCTCGGCCGCCTTGCGGTACCAGTACTCAGCCCCGTCGAACCGTTTCGCGTCTTCCAGCCGGACCGCTAGTTTGAACATCGCGTCGAGGTCGCCCTGTTCGGCGGCCCTGCGGTACCAATATTCAGCCTTGTCCACCTGATCCGCGTTCTTCATCAGGAACCCGAGGCTGGACATCGCTTGGCGGTGGCCCCGCTCTACCAAGGGGGACCAGGCTGTTCTGGCGATGTCGTTCCGCCTGGCCCTGAAGGCGGTGATACCGATGGTGTAGCGGTCCTGCTCACCGGCCTCTTGCAAGGCGATCCGCCAGATCGCTTCAGGCAAGGAATCCGGGCTGGTGAGGTAGTCGAAAGCCCGCCACCGCAGGCCCTCAGAGTCAGCAGGCACCAGCATCCCGGCCCGCCCGCTGCGCCGCCGTGTGGCCCATTCCCAGGCCCGATCGGCGTCCTCGGGCAGATGCGGCGCCCCCGGTAGATAAGCGGTGTGGACGGCGTGGATCTGGTCACGGGTCAACGGGCTGGACAGCCCGGTTTGGGCTATCCCCACCGCGACGGCCACGAACGCATAGCCGCGCGGATGGCCTCCGTCGGCACCTTCGAACCGGTCCTGTTGGAGGCGGGGTCCCGCGGCCATATGCTCGGCCACCCCGAAGCGCTCATCGTCCGCGGCTCGGACCAGGCGTTCGTCTTTGCTGGCCCGGGCCCGCTCACGCTCGTGCGAGCTCCAGCGGCGATCGACGACAACCGGCAGGGTCTTGAGGACCTCATACCCCACCCCCTTCGAGGCGGGGCCGTGGTCGTCAGTGGCGCTTGGGCGCAGGGCTCGTAGTTGGTTGGCTCGGATCGTGGCGGCCACCACCGCGCCGGCCCGGCCCAGTTCGGCGACCAGGGAGGGGGTCAGCCCCGAGGCGGCCAGGTGGCGGTCCAGGTCGTCCAACCAGATCACCCACCCCTGCGGGGGCTGCTCAGCCCTGTCTTTGAGCCAGGCGGGCAGGGGGCGCAGGTCGGCGTCCTGAGGCGGGTTCACCAGCATCCGGCCGGGCAGGGTCCGGACCAGGGAGGCGGCGAGCGCGCGGGTCTTGCCCGCGGTCGAGGCGCCGGCCACCAGCACCATCCCCCCGCGTGATGAGGCCGCGGCCGCACTCAGGCACCGGTCGAGTCTGTCGTCCACGTCCCGGGCCACGTAGGGGGCAGACCCTTGTCCTCGGACCCGGGGATGGAGTGGTGGGCACCCAGCTCACCAGGATCGCAGTCCCGGACGCGCCGGGCTGTGTCCATCCACCCGGGGAACGGTGCGGCGGGTGCGAAGTTCACGTTGACCGGTCCGTTGATGGAACCGGCCTGGATGGAGACCCCGCGGTTGTCGCCCATGCGGTTCTCGACCATCGGGGTCACCGCCCCCAAGCCGGACAGGTACGAGGTCACCAGGCTGCGACAGGGGGCCGCCCAACTCCACCAGCAAGACTGTCGAAGGGACGGTGCGTGTCCACGGGCGTGTTCGTCGCATAGATCGATTCTGCCTTCTACACAGCGGTTGTAGTCATGCCTCCCGGAGCCGGGAGATCCGTAGCAGGGCCCGACGAAGCTACTCACGGGATACTCGTCCTGCTGCCGGGTGTTCGGGAGAACCACCCCGGGATGTCGGCCGGCACCACAGGCAAAGGATCATGCCAATAACGCCAACCACGCCATGTTGGCGTCCGAATGGGGCATGATGGACGACATGAGTACCGACACCAGCGACGCGCACGAACTGTCCGTGACCCAGGCCCGCGACCACTTCTCCGAGCGGGTCAACCGCGCGGTCTACGGGGGCGAGGTCACCTTCGTCACCCGCGGCCGCCGCCACCAGCGGGCCGCGGCGATCGTCCCCGCCGACATGGTCGATCACTACGAGGAGCTGCTGGACGAGCGCGACGCCCGCATCGCCGCCGAGCGCCTGGCCGACATCGAGGCCGGACGGTCCACGACCCTGCCCTTCGACGAGGTCATGCGCCGTGTCGGGCTGAACGAAGACGAGCTGGGCCGGTGAGCGAGCCCTACACCGTCACCTTCGTCGACCAGGCCTACAAGCAACTCGACAAGCTCGACCGGCCGGTGCGGGTGCGCATCATGCGCAAGATCCGGGAGCTGGCGACCGATCCCCGCCCGGCCGGGAGCATCCCCTTGAAGGGGGACACCGACTCCTGGCGCCTGCGGGTGAGCGACTACCGGATCGTGTACGCGATCCGTGATGGGGAGTTGGTCGTGCTGATGTTGAGCGTGGCCCACCGCCGCGAGGTCTACCGCGACCTGTGAAGGCACGAACCTCTCGCACGTCTCGCACGGGTGCTACGCGTGCGAGACGTGTCACCCGAGTTCAGGTCTGGTGCATGCGGGGACTCGCTGCCCCCACACCCCCGCCACCCCGGACGGGAACGGGGGGGCGAGGAGGATCCCGGAAGAAAATCCCGTTAACGGTCTGACCTCCGCTTCGGTTCGGGGGTTGAGGAACATCGGAACAGGATCCGGCGCTCAGGACGCGGCACCCCTGCGGCGGAGCTCGGTACTTCCGGAAACATTCGTTTCCAGAAGTAGTGACCGGGGATGAACGCCGGATCGTCCCGAAGCTACTCATCGGTTACTTTGCGGCTCACCGGAGCTCCGGCAGAAGCAGGCCACTGTAGCGTCGCTGAGATGGAGCGCTCCGAGATCTTCGACATTGCCCACCTGCGCCATCCGATCGCGGCGCCGGTGGCGCCCGAGCGGTTACGCGAACTGGTCGGCTGGCTGAGCCCAAGCGACGGTGCCCGCGCCGTTGACCTCGGGTGCGGCGAGGGCGAGTGGCTGCAGGAGCTGCTGCTCACCCACCCCGGAATCACTGGCGTAGGGATCGACCACATGCTCCCAACCACTGCCGCGCGGCGTGCCGACGAGCGGAAACTGAGCGACCGGGTGCGCTGGATCGAGACGGATGCCGCCACCTGGAACGACGGGGTCTTCGACGTGGTGCTGTGCGTCGGTGCGAGCCACGCCTTCGGCCGGCTGGAGGACATGCTGGGCGCTGTCCGGCGGCACCTGCGCCCCGGTGGCCAAGCGCTGATCGGCGACAGCATCTGGGAGGGCGCCCCGTCGGCTTCTGCGCTGGCAGCGCTTGAGGTTTCCGCCGACGCCTATCCCGACCTCGCCGGCCTCGTGCGAGCCATCCATGAGCACGGGTTCGAGCCGTCGTACGGGCACGTCAGCACGTTGGCCGAGTGGGACCACTACCAGTTCAGCTGGACCGGGTCGCTCGTCGACTGGGCCGTGCGGGAGGCCTCGACGACCGAGGATCGTGACCAGGCATTCGCCGCTGCACGTGAGAATCGCGACGCCTGGCTGAGCGGCGCCCGACGCGAGCTAGGGTTCGCCACCTTCGTCCTGCACGACGCCGCGGCCTCTGGCGCGCGCGACTGATCGGCGTTCACGTTGCTGCCAACGTTACGGTGGCCAGCTCCTCGAGTGATCCGACAAGAAGTCGGGGGTCCAGACTGGCCGGGAAGGACCGGGACCACGGCCCGGTCCTCGACCTCGATCATCGACCTGCGGAAGCGCCCTCGCGCGGGCCACCGGCCGATCCCACGTCCCCCAAGCGTCCGAGGCGGGTCCACGGCCGCTCGGGGGCGAGGTCAGAACCCGCGATCGGCCCAACCCTCCAGGCGGGCGGCGGCCTCGGCGATGGTGCTGGATTCGCCGTGCCCGGGATGCACGACCGTATCACCGGGCAGGACCGTGAGCTGGTCCCGGATCGAGGTGATGATGGTCGGGAAGTCCGACGCCGGCTGGCCGGTGGCCCCGGGACCGCCGGGGAAGAGGGTGTCTCCGGTGAACACCACCCCGAGCTCGGGGGCGTAGAGGGAGACCCCACCGGGGGTGTGGCCGGGTGTGTGCAGGACGGTCAACTCGATGCCGCCCGCGCTCAGTACCTCTCCGTGCAGCAGGGGGGCGTCGGGTTCCCGGTAGGGGTGCACCTGGTGCCAGAGTTCGGCGTCGTCGGGGTGCAACAGGATCGGGGAGTCGGTGAGGTCGGCCAGGTCCACCGCCGCGTTGACGTGATCGCTGTGCCCGTGCGTGCACACGATCGCCATGAGCTCACGATCGCCCAGACCGCGGGCGATGCGCTCGTGGTCGTGGGCGGCGTCGATCACCACCGCGGTCTCGTCGTCACCGACGATCCACACGTTGTTCTCGACTTCGGACTCGGCACCCTCCAGGCTGAAGATTCCCGAGGTGCGTAGCCGCTGGACGGGGGACTGGGAACTCACAAGCTCACCACCTGACGTCTCGCGGGGCAGGAGCCTCGAGCCTATCGGGCGTGAACCCCGCGCACACGCTGTTCGTGTCGGCGTCCCCGGTGTGTCAGGGGGTGTGTCAGGAGTTGGGCGCGTCGAAGTCGCGACGCAGCGTGTAGGGCTGGATGAGGCCCAGGCCGTGCGCGTGACGGGCGCGGACCTGGACGACCTGCAGCCCCTCCTCCCCCTCCAGGCTCTCGGCGAGCGCCTCGTCGATGAGGACGGTGCCCGGGCGGGCGAAGGAGGTGAGCCGGCTGGACCGGTTGACCGTGGTGCCGAAGACGTCGCCGTGCAGGGTCAGGACCGGCCCGTAGGCCACGCCCACCCGCACGTCGGGCACCTCCACGTGGGTCTTGACCCCCGAGGCCAGGCGCAGCGCGATGTCGGCCGCCTGGGTCGGTGAGTCGGCGACGTAGAGCACCTCGTCGCCGAGGGTCTTGACCACCCGTCCGCCCCCGGAGGCGACGATGTCGGCGGCGGTCGCCTCGAAGCCCTCCACGACCCCCGCGAGCTCCATCTCGTCGAGTTCGCGGCTGAGCGTGGTGAAGGAGACCAGGTCGGCGAAGCCCACGATCAACGGGTAGTAGTTCGGGACGGTGTCGTTGCCGTTGGACATCACCGCGAGCGTGCGCGCGGTGGAGGCGGCGAGTTGGCGACGCCAGATGTGCAGCAGCAGCCGTTCGACGTCCGGCAGCAGCTCCTTGACCTGGTTCATCAACGGGCCGGCCGCCGGGTTCTCGCTCCCCTCCTTGAAGATGAGGGTGCTGAGGATGCTGGTCTGCCAGTCGGCCAGACGGGCCATGGTCTGACCCATGGCGCGGGCGAAACGGACCACGCCCTCCTCGTCGAGGACGCCCTCCTCCAGTAGGGAGTGCGCGATGCGCAGGGCCTCGACGTCGCTCTCGGCGAACATCACCGAGTCGTCACCGAGTGTGGGAAAGCCCAGGGCACGCCAGACGCGTCCGGCGAGCTCGGGATCGGCTCCGGCGAGCTCGACCGCCTGTTCCCTGGTGTAGACCGCCTCACCACCGAGCAGGACGGACTCGATCGCTTTCGGGTCAGGACGCGACGGCATACGTTCTCTTTCACGGGACCTTCCCCGCCGAGCGGGGAGCAATCTCTCTGGCACCGGCCCGGGGGCACGGCCTTGGCTCCGACTCCAGCCTACTCCCAAGCCCCGCAGGACCCGGAAGACGAAATCGCTGGTCAGCCCTGTGGGCCTGCCGGGTACTCCGGTCGCTGGGCCGCGTTGACCTGGCGGTAGATCTCCGACTGGAACCACTGGGGCTTGGGCACCCGCTGAAGGACCATGCCCTCCTGTTCGGATGCCGACTGAATGGACAACGTTCCGTACCGCATGATCCGTTCCCACAGAGTGATGTTGAACGAGACGTCGTTCACCCTGGTGAGGGGCATGTCGCGGCCCTGCTTGGAGACGATGCCGTCACGCATCATGAGTCTCCGGTTGGTGAGGATGTAGACGGTGGTCGCCCATTTGAGCATGGGGACGAACCAGAAGGCCAACGCCGCGACGATCCCGACGGCCACCACGACGCCCCCGGCGATGAGGCTCCATTCCTCGTTCCAGGGCATGAAGAACAGCGCGGCGCCCACCACCGCGCCGATAACGAACAGCAGCACGAACTCACCCGCGAGAAGGGTCCAGTGTTGCCGTGCGACGTGGACGAGTTCCTCGTCGTCGGAGAGATAGCGGTCCGCGATAGCCATACCGGTGATAATGACACAAGCTTCCGCGCCACGGGAGAAGGGGGAATTTCGCTGTGGACGACGTCGGCCTCCCTCAGTCCCCGGGGCGCACGTGCACCACGTCGCCGACGTTGAGCGCCCGTTCCCCCGTCGGTCCCGCCACGACCAGCCTGGCCTGGTCGTCCACACCGGTGGCGGTGCCCTGGAGGACCCGGTCGCCCGGCAGGTGGACCCGCACCCGGCGGCCGAGGGTGACGCACACGCGACGGTAGTCGTCGGCCAGCCCACTGGCCTCGGCGTCGCCCGACGCATCCGTCCAGGCGGTGTACCGCTCCTCGAACGCGGCCAGGACCGCGCACAGCAGGGCCTCGCGCTCCGATCCGACGGCCCCCTCGGCCCGCAGCGAGGTGGCGGTCTCCACGGGGAGCTCGTCCCGGCTCTGGAAGACGTTGAGGCCCATGCCCACCACCACACCGACCCGGCCGGGGTCGGAGAAGTCGGCCTCGGCGAGGATCCCGGCGAGTTTGCCGTCCCGGTCCTCCCCCGGCACGAGCACGTCGTTCGGCCACTTCAGCGCGGCCGGCACACCGGTGGTCGCGCGCACGGCGGCGACGGCGGCCACCCCCATCATCGGGGACACCCAGCCCAGCCGGTCCGACGCGACGGTGGGCCGCACCAACAGGGAGAAGGTGAGCGCCACCCGCGCAGGGGTCGTGAACCCGCGTCCCAGTCGGCCCTTGCCCGCGGTCTGGTGCTCGGTGACCAGCACGGTCCCCTCGGGGGCACCGACCTTGGACCGGATGACGAGTTCGGTGTTGGTGGAGCCGGCCTCGGAGACGACCTCCACGTCCCGCCACAGCCCGCCGGGACGCACCACCGCGGCCGTGAGCGCGGCCTGGTCCAGGGGAGGGATCTCACTGCTGTGTTCACCGGTCATGGCCCCATTACAGCAGCGCCGACGCCCCACCGGACACACCTTCCCCCGCGTTCCCCCGCCCAGGACCACCGGGCCGTGGCCCGCGTCCCGCGGATGACCCGAGGCCCCCACCCGCCGGCGGAACCGGACGCCGGTCCCACGATGCACCCCGGCACCCGGCCCGGTGGGCCGGGCCTGCGGCGTCCGACCGGCCGGATCGGAGGTCCGCGGGATCCTCGGCGTCATGAGACCGCACGCGGGTCCCGCACCCGGGCGAGGGTGTGGGACCCGCGTGCGCGTCGGGTCCGGTCAGCCGGTGTTCTGCAGACCGGCGGCCACACCGTTGACGGACAACAGGAGCAGCCGCTCCAGGTGCCGTCCGTCCTGCTCCGAGAGCGCGTCCGCCTCCTCACCGCGCAGGGCCTCCAGGGCACGCAGTTGGAGGTGGCTGAGCGCGTCCACGTACGGGTTGCGCAGGTCCACCGCGCGCGACAGGACCGCGCGGTTCTCCAGCAGTCGGCTGTGCCCCGTCACCTGCAGCACGAGTCCGCGGGTGAGGTCGTACTCCCGCAGCACCGTCGCGGTGAGCTCCGGCCGACCGCCCAACGCCAGATAGCGCTCGGCGATGGTGCGGTC
This sequence comes from Nocardiopsis sp. MG754419, assembly GCF_018207095.1. Taxonomy (GTDB): domain Bacteria; phylum Actinomycetota; class Actinomycetes; order Streptosporangiales; family Streptosporangiaceae; genus Nocardiopsis. Next base: position 13,839 of record NZ_QOCZ01000065.1, read on the forward strand.
GGTCTTGGCCAGGCTCATCTCCGCGTTGTCCAGCAGGGACGCGAACAGCGGCCACTCCCGGTAGGCGGCCTGCAGGGTGGGCAGGTCCGCGACGGCGGCCAGACCGGTGCCCAGGCCGTACCAGCCCGGCAGGTTGACGCGGGTCTGGGTCCAGGCGAACACCCACGGGATCGCCCGCAGGTCGCCCAGGCCCCTGGCGGCCCCACGCCGGGAGGGGCGCGAGCCCAGCCGCAGCTCGCCAAGTTCCTCCAGGGGGCTCACCTTGGAGAACCACACCGCGAAGTCCTCGGTGCCGATCAGCTCCAGGTAGGCCTCCTGCGCGGCGGCGGCGATGGTGTCGGCGTGCGAACGGAACCGGGTGGCGGCGGCGCGTTCGCGCTCCTGGACCTCGTCGGTGGAGGCCATCAGCACGGCGTGGCCGACCTGTTCGATGTGGCGGCGGGCGATGGCGGGCTGGCCGTAGCGGGCGAAGATGACCTCGCCCTGCTCGGTGACCTTGAACCGACCGTCGACCGACCCCGGCGCCTGCGCGAGCAGGGCACGACTGGCCGGGCCACCGCCTCGGCCCAGGGACCCGCCGCGGCCGTGGAAGAGGGTCAGGCGGATGTCGTGCTCACGGGCCCACGCGGACAGCCGCGCCTGCGCGTCGTACAGGCGCAGGGTGGCGCTGACCGGACCGACGTCCTTGGCGGAGTCGCTGTAGCCGAGCATGACCTCCAGGCGACGGTCGTTGTCGGCGAGCCTCTGTCCCACCTGGGGCAGTTCGAGCATCCCCGCCAGGACCCGGGGCGAGGCCTCCAGGTCGGCACCGGTCTCGAACAGCGGAATGACGTCCAGGACCGGGACCCGCTTGGGCGGCAGTGCGTAGGTCGCCAGCTTGTAGACGGCCTCGATGTCGTCGGCCGAGCGGGTGAAGCTGACGATGTAGCGGCGGCAGGCCTCGACACCGAAGCGCTCCTGGATCCAGGAGACCGTGCGCAGGGTGGCCAGGACCTCCTCGGTGCGTTCGGACAGCGCGCCGCCCGCCTCCAGTTCGGCGAGCGCGGCGGCGTGGACCTCACTGTGCTGGCGGATCTCCAGTTCGGCCAGGTGGAAGCCGAAGGTCTCGGCCTGCCAGACCAGGTGTTGGAGTTCACCGTAGGCCTGGCGTCCGGCCCCGGCCGCGGCCAGGGAGTCCTGCACCAGACGCAGGTCGGCGAGGAAGGCGTCGGCGTCGGGATAGGCGAGATCGGCGTCGCGTTCGCGGGTGGCGCGCAGACGGGCGGCGGCCAGGAGCAGCAGCTGGCGGTGGGGTTCGTTCGGCGAGCGCTTGCCGAGCTCCCCCAGGAGCGTCGGGTAGGCGGCCTCGGCCTCCGAGAGCGCGTCGAGCAGGCCGCGGCTCGCCGGGGTGAGGTTGGAGTAGACGGTGAGGGTGCGCCCCAGCCGCCCGCAGGCGTTCTCCAGGGCACGCAGGACGTGCTCGGACTGGATGGTGATGGCCTCCCGGGTCACCTCGTGGGTGACGAACGGGTTGCCGTCGCGGTCGCCTCCGATCCAGCTGCCGTAGCGGACGAACGGGGTGGCGCGGGGAGCCCGGGTGCCGGTGCCGTCGGGGTCGATGGCGGTGTCCAGGGTCCGGTACACCTTCGGCAGCGTCGAGAAGATGGTCTCGTCGAAGGCGGCGAGCGCGGTGCGCACCTCGTCGAGCGGGTCCAGCTTGGTGTAGCGCAGCTGCGAGGTCCGCCACAGCAGGTCGATCTCCTCGAGCAGGCGTCGGTGCGCCTCGGCGGCCGCGGTGCTGCCCTCGTGGGAGGTCTGCCAGGCGTCCAGTTGGACGCTGATGCGCTGGATGGACGTGGACACGGCGCGGCGTCGCGCCTCCGTGGGGTGGGCCGTGAGCACCGGGTGGAACTCCATGCCCGCCACCAATTCGGCGAGGCGTTCCTCACCATCGTCGCCGTCGCGGATGGTGCGGACGGCCGCGGCCAGGGACTCGCTGGGCGGGTTGGCGGCGTCGTCGCGCTCGCGCAGGGCCCGCATGCGCTGATGTTCCTCGGCCAGGTTGGCGAGGTGGAAGTACACCGTGAAGGCCCGGGCCACCTGCTTGGCGCGCTCCAGCGGCCAAGCGGCGACGATCGCGGTGATCTCCTCGGTGGTGACGGAGCCGTCGCGGGCGCCGATCACGGCATGACGGAGTTTCTCGACATCGGCGAGCAGTTCCTCACCACCGCTTTCGGCGAGGACCGTTCCGAGCATCTCGCCGAGCAGTTTGACGTCATTTCTGAGCTGCTCGGGGACTTCCTGGCGGGCACTGTCACGTTCTGCGCTAACCGCTGTCATGTGGCCGACGATACCGAGATCACACCTGCGCACATGTGTGCGGGGGTGCGTTTTCCCTTGCTTTGCCATCGCGTTAACACGTGTGTCCAGAACGGTGTCATTCACAACGCGTCACGCATTTTCTTGCGCGCCGAGTACCTTTCGTGCCTCTTTCCGCCCGTATCACCCTCCAAGGCCCGTCGTTGGTCCCGAACCACGCGAAGCGACACGTAAGCGAGGGGTACCTTCGGGATCACCGGGTCACCGGAGCTACCCTGATCAGTTATGGCCACCGAAGCCCCAGAACCGCTGTCCGCGGCTGAGATCGACATCCACACCACCGCGGGCAAGCTCGCCGACCTGCAACGACGCAGGTACGAAGCCGTACACGCCGGGTCCGAGCGCGCTGTGGAGAAGCAGCACGCGAAGGGCAAGATGACCGCACGCGAGCGGATCGACGCGCTGCTCGATCCGGGCTCGTTCGTCGAGTTCGACGCCCTGGCGCGCCACCGCTCGACCAACTTCGGTCTGGGCACCAACCGCCCCTACGGGGACGGCGTCGTGACCGGGCACGGGACCGTGGACGGGCGCCCGATCGCGGTGTTCAGCCAGGACGTCACCGTCTTCGGCGGATCACTCGGCGAGGTCTACGGTGAGAAGATCTGTAAGGTCCTCGACCACGCCCTCACCAACGGATGCCCCGTGGTGGGCATCAACGAGGGCGGCGGCGCGCGCATCCAGGAGGGTGTGGTCGCTCTCGGCCTCTACGCCGAGATCTTCAAGCGCAACACCCACGCCTCCGGCGTGATCCCGCAGATCTCCCTCATCATGGGCGCCACCGCGGGCGGGCACGTGTACTCACCGGCCCTGACCGACTTCGTGGTGATGGTCGACCGGACCTCGCAGATGTTCATCACCGGCCCCGACGTCATCAGGACCGTCACCGGTGAGGACGTGTCCATGGAGGAACTGGGCGGTGCCGCCACCCACTCCGCCAGGTCGGGCGTGGCCCACTACATGGGCGCCGACGAACGGGACGCCATCGAGTACGTCCGCACGCTGCTGTCGCACCTGCCGGACAACAACCTCGAGGACCCGCCCCACCTGGCCCCCGAGGACGCCCCGGGGGACGAGGTCACCGACGCCGATCTGACCCTGGACACCTTCATCCCCGACTCGGCCAACCAGCCGTACGACATGAAGCGCGTCATCGAGGCGATCCTGGACGACGGCGACTTCCTGGAGGTGCACGAGCGCTTCGCCACCAACATCGTGGTGGGGTACGGCCGTGTGGACGGACAGACGGTCGGTGTGATCGCCAACCAGCCCCTGAGCCTGGCGGGCTGCCTGGACATCGACGCCTCCGAGAAGGCCGCCCGGTTCGTGCGCACGTGCGACGCGTTCAACATCCCGGTGCTGACCCTCGTGGACGTGCCCGGGTTCCTGCCCGGCACCGACCAGGAGTGGGACGGCATCATCCGCCGCGGCGCCAAGCTGCTGTACGCCTACGCCGAGGCCACCGTCCCGCTGATCACCGTCATCACCCGCAAGGCCTACGGCGGCGCCTACGACGTCATGGGCTCCAAGCACCTGGGCGCCGACATCAACCTGGCCTGGCCCACGGCGCAGATCGCCGTCATGGGCGCCCAGGGTGCGGTGAACATCCTGCACCGACGCACCCTGGCGGCGACCGACGAGGTCGAGGCCGAGCGGACCCGTCTGGTCGGTGAGTACGAGGACACCCTGCTCAACCCCTACTCCGCGGCCGAACGGGGCTACGTCGACGGGGTCATCCTGCCTTCGGAGACCCGGACCCAGGTGGCCAAGGCGCTCAAGGCCCTGCGCAACAAGCGCAAGCAGCTGCCGCCGAAGAAGCACGGGAACATCCCGCTGTGAGCGCGCCGCACCGGCCACAGCACGGACCACCGCACCTGGTCGTGGTGCGCGGCGAACCCTCCACCGAGGAGCTCGCCGCGCTCACCGCCGTGCTCACCGCCCGCGCCGCGGCCGCCCGTGCCGCGACCGAGCGGCCCGAGCCCCCGCGGTCCACGTCCGGATGGCGCGACCGTGCGCGTGGCGTCCACGCCCCGCCGCGTCCCGGACCCGGGGCGTGGCGCCGGAGCACCAGGTGACCCCTGACGTGCTCTCCCGTTACCTAGACTCTTCGTTGAGCGGTCGGCGCGTGACCCGCTCCGCGCTCCAGCTGGAGGTTTTCCCACCGTGCGCAAAGTTCTGATCGCCAACCGCGGCGAGATCGCCGTACGCATCGCCCGAGCCTGCCGCGACGCCGGCATCGAGAGCGTCGCCGTGTACGCCGAACCCGACCTGGACGCCCTGCACGTCAAGGTCGCCGACCAGGCCCACTCACTGGGCGGGTCCACCCCGGCCGACTCCTACCTGGACATCGACAGGCTCCTGGCCGTCGCCGCGACCTCGGGCGCCGACGCCGTCCACCCCGGCTACGGGTTCCTGGCCGAGAACGCCGACTTCGCCCAGGCCGTCATCGACGCCGGACTCACCTGGATCGGCCCGCCCCCGGCGGCCATCACCGCGCTGGGCGACAAGGTCCAGGCCCGCCACATCGCCCAGAAGGTCGGCGCCCCGCTGGTCGCGGGCACCCCCGACCCGGTGGAGTCGGCCGAGGAGGTCGTGGCCTTCGCCACCGAGCACGGTCTGCCCATCGCGATCAAGGCCGCCTTCGGCGGCGGTGGTCGCGGGCTGAAGGTGGCCTACACCCTGGACGAGGTCGCCGACGCCTACGAGTCCGCCGTGCGCGAGGCGGTCACCGCGTTCGGTCGCGGCGAGTGCTTCGTCGAGCGCTACTTGGACCGGCCCCGGCACGTGGAGACCCAGTGCCTGGCCGACACCCACGGCAACGTCGTCGTGGTCTCCACCCGCGACTGCTCCCTGCAGCGGCGCCACCAGAAGCTGGTGGAGGAGGCCCCGGCCCCCTTCCTGTCCGCCGATCAGATGAAGCGCCTGTACGCCTCCTCCAAGGCCATCCTGGCCGAGGCCGGCTACGTGGGCGCGGGCACCTGCGAGTTCCTCGTGGGGGTCGACGGGACCATCTCCTTCCTGGAGGTCAACACCCGACTGCAGGTCGAGCACCCGGTGACCGAGGAGGTCACCGGTATCGACCTGGTCCGTGAGATGTTCCGGATCGCCGACGGCGAGGAGCTGGGCTACGGCGACCCCGAGATCCGCGGGCACTCCTTCGAGTTCCGCATCAACGCCGAGGACCCCGGACGCGGCTTCATGCCCGCCCCCGGCACCATCACCGCGCTGAACCTGCCCGGCGGTCCCGGGGTGCGGGTGGACACCGGCTGCGAGGCCGGGTTCACGGTTCCCCAGGCCTTCGACTCGATGGTCGCCAAGCTCGTCGTGACCGGGCGCACCCGCACCGAGGCGCTGCAACGCTCGGCGCGGGCGCTGGCCGAGTTCGAGGTGGGCGGCATGCCCACGGTGATCCCCTTCCACCAGGCCGTGGTGGCCGACCCGGCCTTCGCGCCGGCCGAGCCCGACCGGCCGTTCGGCGTGTACACCCGGTGGATCGAGACCGAGTTCGACAACCACCTGGCCCCCTGGGCCGGGGAGCCCGGCACCGCCGAGCCCGCCGAGCGCGAGACCGTGACCGTGGAGGTGGGCGGCAAGCGTGTCGAGGTCGTCCTGCCCGCGTCCCTGGGCGCGGCGGCCGCCCCCGCCGCCGAGACCGGCGGGCGGAGGAAGCGTGCCTCCCGCAAGGCCGGTGGCGCGGCCGCGACCAGCGGCGACTCCCTGGTCTCGCCGATGCAGGGCACCGTGGTCAAGGTCGTGGCCGGTGAGGGTCAGCAGGTCGCCGAGGGCGAGACCGTGGTGGTCATCGAGGCCATGAAGATGGAGCAGCCCCTGACCGCGCACAAGGCCGGCACGGTCACCGGGCTCAAGGTCGCCCCGGGCGAGACCGTGGGCAACGGCGCCGTGGTCTGCGACATCAAGGACGCCTGACCGCGCGACGGCAGGTCACGAGGGGCATCGCCGAGTATCGGCGGTGCCCCTTCGCGTGGGCGCGAGCGGCGCTCCGGTGAGTGATCCTCATCGCCCTCGACACCGGGAAGGTCCAGCGTGGCGGGCGTTCCGGGCGACGGTCGTCGAGAAACCGCTCCACGGTGTATGGAAAAGGTAAGTAAACCGGACTATTGTTCTCCATCGTGACGAACATCTGGGGACTGACACGAAGGTGGCACATCGACCTGTGCCGCTTCGACAGCCACGCGTGTAGCTAGGCCCACGCGCGCCCGTTCGGGCTGCGCGCCACCACGTTCCTCCCCGACGTCACCCTCTCCGGTGACATCCGCACACCCGTATCCCCTCGCCGGAGTCCTCGCACGCCCGCACACCGTGACGTGCCCTCGCTCCGGTCTTCCGCTTGGAGCCACATCCCGTGTCCACTCAGACCGAACAGGTCAACCAGAAGCGGCGTATCCCGCTGCCGTCCTTCGGAGTCCAGGTCCTCCTCGGCCTCGTCCTGGGTCTGGCCCTGGGCGTCGCCGCCCTCCAGATCGGACCGGTCGGCGATGGTGAACCGAACTGGCTCGCCACCACGCTGGAGACCATCGGCAGCACCTTCGTCGCCCTGCTGCGCACGATCGTCCCGCCCCTGATCGTCCTCGCGGTCATCTCCTCCATCGCCAACCTGCGCAACGTCACCAACGCCGCGCGGCTGGCCGGGAAGACCCTGCTCTGGTTCGCGATCACGGCGCTGGTCTCCGTGGCCATCGGCATCACCCTGGGCCTGACCATCCGCCCCGGGCTGAACAGCGCGGTGGACGCCGGGAGCGCGGCCGAGCCCTCCAACCACGGTTCCTGGCTCGCCTTCATCGAGAGCCTGGTGCCCGCCAACTTCCTCGGTCTGGCCGCCGACACCTCCACGGCCGACGACGGCAGCCTCAGCACCTCGCTGAGCTTCAACGTCCTGCAGCTGATCGTCATCGCGGTCGTGCTGGGCATCGCCGCGGTGAAGGTCGGCAAGGCCGCCGAGCCGTTCATCAACTTCACCGAGTCGACCCTGCAGGTCGTGCTCAAGGCCCTGTGGTGGGTCATCCGTCTGGCCCCGATCGGCACCGTGGGTCTGCTCGGCAACGCCGTCTACAGCTACGGCTGGACCACCATCGGCGCGCTCGGCCAGTACACGATCACCGTCTACGTCGGCCTGGCGCTGGTGCTGTTCGTCCTCTACCCGGTCGTGGCCGCCGTCAACGGGCTCTCCCCGGCCAAGTACTTCTCCGGTGTGTGGCCCGCCGTGCAGCTGGGCTTCGTGTCCCGCTCCTCGCTCGGCACCCTGCCGGTCACCCAGCGCGTCACCGAGCAGAACCTGGGGGTCCCCCGGTACTACTCCGCGTTCGCGGTGCCGTTCGGCGCGACCACCAAGATGGACGGTTGCGCTGCGATCTACCCGGCGATCTCGGCGATCTTCGTCGCCCAGTTCTTCGGCATCGACCTGTCGATCACCGACTACCTGCTCATCGTGTTCGTGTCGGTCATCGGTTCGGCCGCCACCGCCGGCACCACCGGCGCCACGGTCATGCTGACCCTGACCCTGTCCACGGTGGGTCTGCCGCTGGAGGGCGTCGGCCTGCTGCTGGCCGTCGACCCGATCCTCGACATGGGCCGCACCGCGGTGAACGTCGCCGGTCAGGCGCTGGTCCCGGCCATCGTCGCCAAGCGCGAGGGCATCCTCGACCTGGTCCGCTACAACGCGCGCCGCGGTTCCACCGGTTTCGTCCCGCTGGACGAGCCGGGCACCGTGACGGCCGAGGAGCAGGCCGCCGAGGCCGCCACCGCTGAGGCCGAGGAGCGCGACCCGGAGGCGGAACGCACCGCCGCCGGTTCGGGTTCCCCGAGCTGACCCGGATCACCCGCACGCGGGGCCCGTCGGAGGGACACTCCTCCGGCGGGCCCCGCGTCGTTCCGGGAGAGCTTTCCCACAGGCGACGGAACCGGGTGCCGGACGGGAACTGTCGACCGCTCCCGTTCGTCCTGTTGGACAAGGGAGGCGAGAGGAACGACATGTTGCGCCGCTTGGTAACACCCACAGTGCTGACCGCCGGATTCGCGACGGCGGTGCTGGCCGCGACGGCGATGCCCGCCGCGGCCGAAACCCAGGCCGAGATGCCCGACACCCAACAGATCATCGCGGAGCTGGAGGGCGACGGGGTCTTCATCGACCCGTCCATCGATCAGATCTCCGCCGCCGATGAGGGGGCCCTGGAATCCGCCGCCGCGGGCGCGGACACCCCCGTCTACTACGTGATCCTGCCGCGCGAGGCAGCAGGCTCCACCTCCGGGGTGGAGGCGATCATGGAGCCCGTCATGGCCGAGGTCGGGGACGGCGCCTACGGCGTCCTGGGCGGGTCCGAGAACTTCTACGTCACCTCCCCCGACCTCACGGACACGGAGGCGATCCGCGAGGCCGCGTTGGCCAACGGCGACCAGAACCCCATCGACACCCTCGCGGCCGTGCCCGAGGCCGTCGAGACGACCGAGGCCCCGGCCGACGCCCCCGCGGGCGGTGGCGGCTCCGGCGTGGTGATGCTGCTCATCCTGGCGCTGGTCGCCGTGGCGGGCGGCTGGTACGTCTACAACAGCCGCAAGAAGCGCGAGGCCGAGAAGGCCAAGCAGCTCGAAGAGATCAAGCAGATGGCCACCGAGGACGTCGTGCGCCTCGGCGAGGACGTGGCCCGTCTTGAGATCGACCTGTCCAAGGTCGACGACGAGACCCGTAACGACTACTCGCGGGCCATGGACTCCTACGACCAGGCCAAGTCCCTGCTGGACACCATCCAGGAGCCGGAACAGGTCAAGATGGTCACCGGTGCCCTGGAGGACGGCCGGTACTACATGACCGCCACCCGGGCCCGGATGAACGGCGAACCGGTGCCGGCGCGGCGGGGTCCCTGTTTCTTCAACCCGCAGCACGGTCCCTCCAGCGAGGACGTCACCTGGGCTCCGCCCGGTGGATCGCCCCGTTCGGTCACGGCGTGCCCGGTCTGTGCCCAGGCGGTGCGCACGGGTGGTCAGCCGGACGTGCGCATGGTCGAGGTCGACGGCGAGCGCCGTCCGTACTACGACGCCGGTCCCGCCTACTCGCCCTACGCCGGGGGTTACTTCGGCATGAACATGATGATGGGCATGTTCACCGGCATGATGATGGGCTCGATGATGGGGTCCATGATGGGTGCGGGCATGATGGGCGGCGGCATGGAGGACGCCGGCGGTGACGTCGACGGCGGAGGCGACTTCGACGGCGGCGGTGACTTCGGCGACTTCGGCGGCTTCGACTTCTAGCCACCGGTCCGAGAACGCGCGAGGGCCTCGGGGAGACCGTCCCCGGGGCCCTCGCGCGTTGCGGCGTTCAGTCGACCGGGACGCCCGGTCCCACGCGCGCGAGCACCCATCGGCGCACCGCCGCGGCGGTCTCCTCGGCCGGGGTGTCGGTGGTGTCGAGCAGCGTCAGGGGTGTCTCCGGGCGCCCGGCCTCGGCGATGAGCCACTCCTGGTACTCCAGCGTCTCGTCGACCCGCTCGGCGTCCCAGCCGCGCCAGGCGGGGCGACCGAGCAACCGCCGGGTGAGGACGTCCGGGTCGCAGGTGAGCACCAGGTAGTGGACCCCGTCGAACAGCGCGCGTTCGGGCAGGTGCTCCAGCTCCGGTGGGGCCACCGTCCCGCACAGCACGACGGGGCGACCGCTCTGCTGCACCATGGCCGCCGTACGCAGCCAGGTGGAGCGGAACAGACGGTGGTCGTCGCCGGGATCGCGGAGGCCGCCCACCCACAGAAGGTCCTGTTCGAGCACGACACAGCGGCCGCTCAGGCCCTCCAGGAGGGCCCGGGCGACGGTGGACTTGCCGGTGCCGCTGGGTCCGGCCACGCAGAGCAGCGGCGACCGGAGGAAGGGGCGTGTGAGCCCACAGTGGGCACAGCGCAGCCGGTGCGGGCCCGCACTCGTGTCGGGTTCGGGGTCCCACTCCCCGCACCGACCACAGATCAGGGGATGCATGCTCGACTCAGTCGAAGAGCTGTTCCAGGAAGCTCTTGCGACGGCGACGGTAGGGGCGCGGCGAGTCGCGGTAGCCACGGTAGGCGCCCGGCGAGTCCGGTCGGCCCCTGTAGCCGCGCGGTGAGTCGGGGTAGGCACCGTAGCCGGCGCCCGGCGAGTAGGGGTCGGGGGGCGGCGGCAGGTTCGGGTCGGGCGGCGCCACCCCGTAGTGGCGCTGCTCGGCGTTGACGACGCGCTCCAGTTCGCCGCGGTCCAGGAAGATCCCCTGGCAGCCGTCACACCGCTCGATGTGGACGCCTTGGCGGTCGAAGGTACGCATCTGACTTTGGCACTTCGGACAGATCACGTCGGAAAGGTACGCGGGACGCTGTCAAAGACGGGTAAGGAGAACGATCACGCGTTCCGCGTGCGCCTCGCCCCGGCTCGGCCGCGCGCACGCGGCCGGGTGTGGGCGTCGTCGGCCGGGACGGATCCGGACGATCACGTGGGTGATCACGCCGACGCCCGCTCCGGCGGCGGTCGTGGGCCCGGACCCCCGGTGCGGGGGTCCGGGCGTGGGGTGTCCCCTACTCGGGGGAGGCCAGCATGAGGGAACGGGCGGCCTCGGTGACGCTGCCCGACAGTGACGGGTACACCGAGAAGGTGTGCGCGATGTCGTCCACGGTCAGACGCTGCTGGACGGCGATGGAGACACCGAGGATGAGCTCGCTGGCGCGCGGGCCCACGATGACCCCGCCCAGGACGATGCCGGTGTGCTGGCGGCAGATGAGCTTGACGAAGCCCTCCGTGACCTCGTTCATCTTCGCGCGCGGGTTGGTGTTGAGCGGGAGGGTGACGACCCGGCCGTCCACCCGGCCGCTGCGGATGTCGTCCTCGCTGATACCGACCGCGGCCAACTCGGGGTGGGTGAAGACGGTGGAGGCCACGGTCGAGAGCTGGAGCGGGGCCACCGCCTCGCCGAGAGCGTGCCACATGGCGATGCGGCCCTGCATGGCCGCCACGGACGCCAACATGTTCACGCCGGTGCAGTCACCCGCGGCGTAGACGCCGGGGACCGTGGTCCGGGAGACCCGGTCGACCTCGACGAACCCTCCCTGGCCGAGGCGGACGCCCGCCTCCTCCAGCCCCAGCCCCTCGGTGTTGGGGATCATGCCGACGGTCATCAGGCAGTGGCTGCCGTCGACGGTGCGCCCGTCGGAGAGGGTGACGCGGACACCGTCCTCGGTGCGCACCACCGACTCGGCGCGGGTCTGGCTCAGCACCGTCATGCCCCGGCGGGCGAAGACGTCCTCCAGGACCTCGGCCGCGTCGGAGTCCTGGGTGGGCATGACCAGCTTGCGGGAGGACACCAGGGTGACGTCGGAGCCCAGGGCCTGGTAGGCGCTGGCGAACTCGGCACCGGTGACACCGGAGCCGACGACGATGAGCCTCTCCGGGAGCTCCTGGAGGTCGTAGATGTGGCGCCAGGTGAGGATGCGCTCGCCATCGGGGGCGGCGGTGGGCAGCTCGCGGGGGTGGGCGCCCGTGGCCAACAGGACGACGTCGGCGCGGATCCGGCGGTCGTCGACGGCGACGATGTGCGGGTCGACCAGGCGGGCCTCGCCGGCGATGACCTCGACGCCCTCCTTGATCAGACGGGCCCGGGTGTCGTCGGACTGGGCCCTGGCCAGGCGTTTGATCCGACCGTTCACCTGGTCGATGTCGACCTCGACCGCGGGGTCGTCGCCCTCGGCCTCGGGGATGTGGATGCCCAGGGACGAGGACTCGCGCACGTAGGTGGTGCGGGTGGAGGTGGCGATGAGGCTCTTGGAGGGGACGCAGTCGGTGAGGACGCAGGAGCCGCCGATGCCGTCGCGTTCCACCACCGTCACGTCCGCGCCGAGCTGTGCGGCGACCAGTGCCGCCTCATAGCCCCCGGGACCGCCACCGATGATCACGACCTTCGTCACGCTGCTTCACTCCCTCTGCGGGCGATGCGGCACACCCGTTCCCGATCCGGGGCGATATGCGGGCATGGCAGGGCACCACCTGGATTTATCGCTTCTCCCTATTGTCGGCCATGCCGGTAGCCGGAATCCGCAGGCACCCCCACCGAAACGACCCGGCTTGCGGGCGGCCCGAGCATCCACCCTCCGCGACCTGCGTGGATGCGACGAACGCCACGTCAGGAGGCCGCCGGAGTTCACCCATCGTGACCACCCCGTTCGTCCCCGCTCCTCCGCCGAACGACCTTCCGACCCGACACGATCACGGAGCGTTGCGTTCCGGAGTTATGTGGTGACTCAGCGGTAGCATCCGACTTGTGAGTGAATCAGAGCAGCGGACGACCGGCGAGGCGAAGGCACTCGCGAAGGAGGCGGCCGAAGAGCTGCTGGCGCGGGCGGGAGCCGACAGTTTCGACGCCCTGGTGGTGCTCGGATCCGGCTGGGCCGGCGCGGTGGACACGTTGGGCTCGGCGGACATCGAGTTCGACGCGGTCGAACTCCCGGGGTTCGTGGAACCCACCGCCGAGGGACACAGCGGACGCGTTCGCAGCATGTGGGTGGGCGACAAACGCGTCGTCGTCTTCATGGGACGCGCGCACATGTACGAGGGACACGACCCGATGGTGGTCGCGCACGCCGTACGGACCGGTATCGCCGCCGGCGCCTCCGTCGCGGTGCTCACCGGGTCGGCGGGCTCCCTGCGCACCGACTTCGCCCCCGGACAGCCGGTGATCCTCCGGGACCACATCAACCTGACCTCGCGGTCACCGTTGGTGGGGGCCGACTTCGTGGACATGAGCGAGGCCTACAGCACGCGACTGCGCGAGATCACCCACGGCGTGGACGCCTCCCTCGCCGAAGGCGTGTACGTGGCGACGTCGGGCCCGCAACTGCAGACCCCCGCCGAGCTTCAGGTGTTGCTCCAGGCGGGCGCGGACGTGGTCGGGCGGTCGATCGCCCTGGAGGCCATCGCGGCCGTGGAGATGGGCGCCGAGGTGCTGGGACTGTCGATCGTCAGCAACGACGCCGTGGGGGCGGTGCTGGAGCCGTTCGCGGAGGAGAGGGCGTTGGAGATCGTCGAGCAGCGTTCCCACCGACTGGGCGAGCTGCTCAACCGGGTGATCTCCGCGGCCTGAACACACGTGAGGCCCGGTCGTGACCGGGCCCGCGTACGTGCTGCCGTGCTCGGGGCACCTCCGACCGGAACCGTGGTTCCCGGTACCGGCGTGGCGAGCGTACACCCCGAGGCCTTGGGATGGACGGTACCGATCGTGGTTCCGGTCGGAGGTGGTGCTTTCCCCTGTGTGCCGCGCCGCGCAGGATCCCCGCAGACCCCGTTGGACTCGCGACGGGTCACACCTCTTTCTTGCCGTTATTCAGTTGAACCGCGCGCGTGCCGAGGGAAGAAGGTCCGGGTGGGTGGCCATCCGCGCGAAGCCCGCCCACCCGGAACACTCTCCCTTAGGCATGCCTAACCTAACCAGAACCTCGGGGTCCCCGTCAACCC
>NZ_QOCZ01000066.1 GCF_018207095.1 Nocardiopsis sp. MG754419
GCATCACCCTGACCCTGCTCACCGGGTTGGCCCTGGTGTACTCCCTGGTGCCGCTGGTGTGGCTGGTCGTCAACGCCACCAAGAGCCAGGAGTCCCTGCTCACGAGTTTCGGTCTGTGGTTCGGCTCCGACTTCGCCCTGTTCGACAACATCGCCGCCACGCTCACCTACGGCGACGGCGTGTTCGTCCGCTGGCTGCTCAACACGGTGCTCTACGTGGTGGCGGGCGCCGGCGGCGCCACCCTGCTGGCGGTGCTGGGCGGCTACGCGCTGGCCAAGTTCGTCTTCCCCGGACGCCGCGCCGTCTTCGCCGTGGTCCTGGGCGCGGCCGCGGTGCCCGGCACCGCGCTGGCGGTCCCCACCTTCCTGATGTTCAGCCAGATGGGGCTGACCAACACCCCCTGGGCGGTCATCGTCCCCTCGTTGATCTCGCCCTTCGGCCTGTACCTGATGTGGGTCTTCGCCGCCCAGGCCGTGCCCACGGAGCTGTTGGAGGCCGCGCGCATCGACGGTTCGGGCGAGATCCGCACCTTCTTCACGGTGGCGCTGCCGTTGCTGGCGCCCGGCACCGCCACGGTCCTGCTGTTCACGATGGTGGCGACTTGGAACAACTACTTCCTGCCGCTCATCATGATCCGCGACCCCGCCTGGTTCCCGCTCACGATCGGCCTCAACTCCTGGAACGCCCAGGCCGCCACCGTCGGCGGCGAACCGGTCTTCCACCTGGTCATCACCGGATCACTGCTGACCATCGTGCCGCTGATCGCCGCCTTCCTGCTGTTGCAGCGCTACTGGCGGTCGGGACTGACCGCCGGAAGCCTCAAGGGCTGAACGTCACGGGGCGGGCGCACCGCCCGGCCCCGGACCATCACCACGACCGAGGAGACCCCCCCCATGAGCAGCCGATCCGACATCCGACCCCGGGCCCGAGCGCTCCCCACCGCCGCCGCGGTCGGGGCTCTGTGCCTGGCCCTGGGCGCCTGTGGCAGCGGTGACGACACCATCCCCGAGATCGGTGCCGAGGACGTCGAGGCCGCACTGCAGGAGGGTGGGGAGATCACCGTCTGGGCCTGGGAACCGACTCTGGAGCGCGTGGCCGAGGAGTTCGAGGAGGCCCATCCCGGCGTCACCGTGAACGTCGAGAACGTCGGTACCGGTGACGAGCAGTACACCGCCCTCCAGAACGCCCTGTCCGCCGGGTCCGGGCTGCCCGACGTCGCCCACATCGAGTACTTCGCGCTGGGCCAGTTCACCATCGCCGGCCACCTGGTCGACCTGGCCCCGCTGGGCGCCGCCGACCTGGAGGGCACCTACACCCCCGGGCCCTGGGACACCGTCCAGGGCGAGGACGGCGCCGTCCACGCCCTGCCCATGGACTCCGGCCCGCTGGCCCTGTTCTACAACCAGGACGTCTTCGACGAGCACGACGTCGAGATCCCCACCACCTGGGACGAGTACGTCGAGGCCGCACGGGAGTTGCAGGAGGCCGACCCCGAGGTCCACATCGCCGCCGACAACGGTGACGCCGGCAGCACCACCACCGGGATCTGGCACTCCGGTGGCCGGCCCTACCAGGTCTCGGGGGAGGAGGTGACCATCGACTTCTCCGACGAGGGCACCACCCGCTACGTCCAGACCTGGCAACAGCTGATCGACGAGGACCTGCTCCTGCCGGTGACCTCCTGGAGCGACGAGTGGTATCAGGCGCTCGGCGACGGCAGCGTCGCCACCCTGGTCACCGGCGCGTGGATGGGCCTGAACCTGGAGTCCGGCGTCGCCGAGGGCGCCGGCTCGTGGCGCGTGGCGCCGCCGCCCGCCTGGGAGGAGGGGGAGACCTCCAGCGCCGAGAGCGGCGGCAGCGCGCTGGCCGTGCCCGTGGGGGCGGAGCACCAGGCGCTCGCCTACGCCTTCATCGAGTACGCCAACGCCGGCGACGGCGTGCAGGCCCGGATCGACCAGGGCGCCTTCCCCGCCACCGTCGCCGACCTGGAGTCGGAGGACTTCCTCGCCATCGAGTCCGACTACTTCGGCGGTCAGCGGGTCAACGAGGTCTACGCCGCATCGGCCGCCGACGTGAGCCAGGGCTGGACCTACCTGCCCTACCAGGCGCACGCCAACTCGCTGTTCAACGACACCGTCGGACAGGCCTACGTCTCCGACACCACGCTCGCCGAGGGGCTGGCCGCCTGGCAGGACGCCTCGGCCCGCTACGGCGAGGAACAGGGCTTCGCCGTCACCTCCGGCGGATGACCCACGACCGACCGGTCACGGGGGCGGCTCCGGTCGCCCCCGTCCACCCCGACGTCCTCTCGAAGGGAACCACCATGACCGACCCCGCCGCGCGCGACTGGCTGCGTTGGCCCCACGAGCCCGACCGCGCCCGTTTCGGCTACGGAGCCGACTACAACCCCGAACAGTGGCCGCGCGAGGTGTGGGAGGAGGACCTGCGCCTGATGCGCCGTGCGGGGGTCAACATCGTGACCCTCGGGGTGTTCTCCTGGTCGCGGTTGCAGCCCGGGCCGGACACCTGGGACTTCGGCTGGCTGGACGAGATCATGGACCGGCTGCACGAGAACGGCATCGCCGTCGACCTGGCCACCGCCACCGCCTCACCACCGGCCTGGCTCACCACCGCCCACCCCGAGGTGCTGCCCGTCACCCGCACCGGAGAGACCGTCTGGCCCGGCGCGCGCCAGCACTGGCGACCCACCTCGCCGGTGTTCCGTCGGTACGCGCTCGCACTCACCACCGCCCTGGCCGAACGCTACGGTGGCCATCCCTCCCTGGCCGCCTGGCACGTGTCCAACGAGCTGGGCTGCCACAACGCCCACGACTACTCCGACGACGCCGCGGCGGCCTTCCGTGCCTGGTTGCGCGGGCGCTACGCCACGATCGACGGTCTCAACCACGCCTGGGCCACCGACTTCTGGTCGCAGCGCTACACCGACTGGGACCAGGTCCTGCCGCCCCGTCTGGCCGCGTCGCACGTCAACCCCACCCAACAGCTGGACTTCGCGCGTTTCTCCTCCGACGCCCTGCGCGACCACCTGCGGGCCGAGCGCGAGATCCTGCGCCGCCACACCCCCGACATCCCGGTCACCACCAACTTCATGGTCATGGGCCACGTCCAGGAGATGAACTACGCCGACTGGGCTCACGAGGTCGACTTCGTCTCCAACGACCACTACGTGCGCCCCGACCCCACGGGCGCCGACGAGCTCTCGTTCAGCGCCAACCTCACCGGCGGACTGGCCCGCGGGCGCCCCTGGTACCTGATGGAGCACTCCACCAGCGCGGTCAACTGGCGGGCGGTCAACCCGCCCAAGGCCCCCGGCGAACTGGCCCGCGACTCCCTGCTGCACGTGGCGCACGGCGCCGACGCGGTCTGTTACTTCCAGTGGCGTCAGTCGGCCGCCGGGGCGGAGAAGTACCACTCGGCGATGGTGCCGCACGCCGGTTCCGACAGTCGGGTCTTTCGCGACGTGGCCGAACTGGGCCGGGTCCTGGCCGAGGACCTGGCCGAGGTGGCCGGTACGCGGCGGTCGCCCGCCCGGGCCGCCCTCGTCTTCGACTGGGAGTCCCGGTGGGCGGTACGCCGCGACTCGCTGCCCAGCTCCCTGTTGAACGTCCACACCGAGGCGCTGGACTGGTACACCGCCTTCCTCGACCTGGGCGTGCGTGTGGACGTGGTGCCCACCGACGCCGACTGGGAGGAGTACGACCTGGTCGTGGCGCCCCTGCTGCACCTGCTGCCCGGGGCGACCGCACGCCGACTCGACGACTACGTCGCGGGCGGCGGCCACCTGGTCACCACCTACTTCTCCGGGATCGTCGACGAGAACGACCACGTCCACCTGGGCGGCTACCCGGGCCCGCTGCGCGACCTCCTGGGCCTGAGCATCGAGGAGTTCGCGCCGCTGCCCGAGGGCGCGCGGGTGACCCTGGACGACGGGGCCACCGGGACACTGTGGTCGGACCGGATCACCGTGACCTCCCCCGAGACCGAGGTCCTGACCCGCTACGCCGACGGTCCTCTCGCCGGGGGAGCGGCCTCGACCCGTCGGGCGGTGCCCGGTGGCGGCAGCGCCGCCTACGTCTCCACCCGATTGGACGACGAGCACCGTGTGGCCCTGCTGCGCCGGCTGACGCGGGAGGCCGGTGTCGACAGTGAGCTCCCCGAGGACCTGCGCGGCCGGGTCGAGGCGACCGTGCGCGCGGGCGAGGACGCCGCGTACCTCTTCCTCACCAACCGCACCGATGAGCCCGTCAAGCTCGACGAACTGTCCGGCACACCGTTGACCGGGGCCGACGTCACGGGGGAGGAGGCTCCGGTCCTCCGGCCGCGTGGGACCACCGTCCTGCGCGTACCCGTGGCCGACGTCGCACGGTGACGCACCGGCGGCCCGCGTCGGGCGACCTCCGTCCGTCGCCCCGCACGGGCCGGGGCACCGCCCCGGCCCGTGGCATGGTCGTGACCGCGGAGGGCGCCCCGCCCTGACCCGCCGGTACAGTCCTGGCAGCGCACCGAAAAGGAAGGAAACCCGTGGAGCGAAGCGCCGTCGAACGCCCCTCCGTCTCCCGGTTCGCGGTCTCCACCCTGGGGGCGCCCGGACGCCCGTTGGAGGAGGTCCTGGACGCGGCCCGCGAGGCCGGGGCCGGAGCCCTGGAACTGCGCGCCGGTCCGGGGCAGCCCGCCGACCCCGAGCTCACCGCCGCCGAACTCGATCTCCGTCGGGCCCGCATCGAGGAGCACGGCCTGGACGTGCTCGCGGTCGCCTCCTACGTGCGGGTGGCCGCCGAGGGCGACGACGGCCCCGTGGTGGACGACCTCGCCGACCATCTGCGCCTGGCCGCGCGGCTGGGCGCCCCCTATCTCAGGGTCTTTCCCGGTGGTCCCGGCGCCCGACCGGAACGGACCCGGGTGCCCGACCCCGATCCCGGCGCGGAGGAGCGGGCCGCCCGACGGCTGACCGCCGTCGTGCCCCTGGCGGAGGAACTCGGGGTCGCTCCGGCCCTGGAGACCCACGACTCCCACCCCCGTGGGGAGGACGTGGTCAGGGTGCTGGACCTGCTCGACGACCGTGCCCGAGCGGCCACCGCCGTCGTCTGGGACCTGCTGCACCCCTGGCGGGTGGGCGAACCGATCGAGCGCACCTGGGGGCACCTGAGCCCCTGGCTGACCGCGGGGCGGGGCTGGGTCCAGTTCAAGGACGTCGCCGCACCCGAGGACCCGTTCCCGCTCCCGCCCGGACAGGGCGCCCTGCCCCTGGACGCGGCGCTCGCCCTGTTGCACGACGCCGGTTACACCGGGCCGCTCAGCCTGGAGTGGGAGAAGGCCTGGCACCCCGGTGCCGCCGACCTGGAGGTCGCCCTGGAGCACTCCCGGCGTCTGTTCGACCCCGCCCGCTGAGGGGCCGTCGCCTCAGTCGGCGGTGGGCGGGGGCGTGCTCCGCCGCAGGACCACGTGTCCGTGGCGGTGCACCACCCGGGGCCCCTCCTCGGAGGGGCGCGCGATCAGGTCCAGGGCGATCCGCCCCACCTCGCCCCAGGGCAGACGGACCGTGGTCAACGCCGGGGCCACGTCGCGCAGGGCCGGCACGTCGTCGATCCCGGCGACCGCCAGGTCCTGCGGCAGACGCAGGCCCGCCTCGCGGAAACGGGCCATGGCCCCCACCGCCACCGTGTCACTGATCGCCAGGACGACCTGGGCGGGGCTGTGCCGCAGCAGGTACTCGCCGGCGGCGGCGTACCCCCCGTCCCGGTCGAAGGCACAGTGCAGCACACGGTCCTCGGCGAGCGGGACACCCCGTCGCTCCAACCCCTCGCGGAACCCGACCACACGATCGTGGGCGGTGCGGGCCTCGGGCGGACCGGCCAGCACCGCGAACTCCCGGTATCCGAGGTCGGCCAGGGCGTCCGCCAGGTCGAAACCGGCCCGCCGGTTGTCCAGCGCCACCGTGTCGAAGGGGAGCCCCTCCTCACTGATGGCCACGACCCGGCCGCCCTCGCTCTCGTAGGCGAGCAACTCCTCCACCAGGCGTTCGTCCCGGGAACCCACCGTCACCGAACGGCCGCCGGCCAGGATGATCGCCCTCGGGCGTTGCGCGCGCAGCGACGCCACCACCCGTATGGCCTGCTGGACACTGTTGTTGCCCGAGACCATCGTGACCATGCGGTCCTCGGCCTCGGCGGCGCGCAGTACCCCGGAGGCCACCGGGGAGAAGTAGTCGTCGTGGATCCCGTTGACCAGAAGCGCGATCTGGTCGCTGCGGCCCCGGGCCATGGCCTGGGCGGCCGGGTTGACGACGTATCCCAGGCGTTCGGCGGCGGCCAGCACCCGACTGCGGTACTCGGGTCTGACCTTGCGGACGCTGCCGTTGACGGCCCTTGAGGCCGTCGCGTGGGAGACCCCCGCCTCTCGTGCGACGTCCGCCAGGGTGACGTGGCGCGAACCGCCCGCGGCCTTCACCGTTGTGCACCTTCTTCCCGTGTCGGGAGGCCGGCGGGGCCGTGCCGGCCCCGCCACCGTGTTCAGTCGACGTCGAAACCCTGGCGCTCGCCGTAGGAGCGCAGATCCGCTCCCCATTCTTCCAGCCCTTCCTGGACCGGCCCCGGAGCGGCGATGCGCGGACCCACGCTGTCACCGAAGACGGAGTTGGCGTAGACCTGGTACGGCAGGTACTCCCAGCCCTCGGCGACCTGGTCGGAGGCCTCGGCCAGCACCCGGTGCGCCTGCTGACCACCGAAGTAGTCGAGTTCCTCGTCCAGGTACGCGGGGTCCTGGAGGGTGGTGTTCTGGGCGGGGAAGTTGCCGTCGGCCACCTGCGCCTCGAGTGAGGACTCGTGGGTGGAGAACCACTCCAGGAAGCCCATGGCCAGGGCGGGGTTCTCGCTGCCACGGATCACGGAGAACCCGGATCCGCCGTTCTCGGCGTTCTCCGGGGCGTCGGCGTCCCACACGGGGATCGGGGCGATCCGGAAGTCGCCGACGTTGTCGGTGAGGGTGCCGGAGATGTTGCCCAGTGCCCAGGCGCCGGTGATCCAGGTGGCCAGCGTCCCGTCGCCGAGTCCACGCCACCACTCGTCGGTCCAGCCGGGCTGGGACACGACCAGGTCGTCGGCGAGCATGTCGCTCCAGTACTCGCTGACGCGCAGGGTCCCCTCGTCGGAGAAATCGATCGCGACCGACTCCCCGTCGACCTGGTAGGGGCGTCCTCCGGCCTGCCAGATGCGGCTGTTCACGCCGCCCGCGTCACCGGGGTCGATGGAGGTGATGTGCGCGCCGCTGTCCTCCTTGATGCGCTCGGCCGCCTCGGCGTACTCCTCCCAGGTGGTGGGGGGTTCGATGCCGGCCGAGTCGAACACCTCCTGGTTGTAGACCAGGATCAGCGGACCGGTGTTGTTGGGCAGGCCGTAGGTGCCGCCGCCGTAGCTCATCTGGCTCCAGGAGGAGGCCGTGAACTCCTCCTCCAGGGTGTCGAGTCCCCAGTCGTTCACGCTCTCCAACTGCTCGGACAGGGCGAGCTGGGGCAGGGCGAAGTACTCGATCATGGCCAGGTCGGGGATGTTCTCACCGGCGCTGATCGCGTTCTGCAACGCCGTGTACTGGTCGGCGGACTGTCCGGCGTTGACGATCTCCACGTCGACCTGGGGGTGTTCCGCCTCGAAGGCCTCGACGGCCCGGTCGAACTTGGTGCTCCAGGTCCACAGGACCAGGTCGCCGCCTTCCTCCAGGGCGGCCTCGATGTCGGCGGAGCGGTCGACGGACTCGGCGGGGGCGTCCGCGTCGTCGCCGGAACCGCATCCGGCCAGGAGGAGGACGCATCCGGCCGCGGCCGCGGTCAGTGTCGTTCGGGGGGATCGCATGGTGGACACCTCGTGATTCTCGCGCAGGCTACTGTTTGACGCTTCCGGCGGCCAGACCCGACTGCCAGTACCGCTGGAGGAAGAGGAAGGAGATGATCAGGGGCACGATCGCCAGCAGGGAACCGGTGAGCACCACGTTGTAGACCGGTTCGAGGTTGGCCCCCGTGGTGACCTGGTTGTTGAGCTGGTGGAGCCCCACGGTCAGCGGGTACAGCGTCGGGTCGCTGAGCATGATCAGGGGCAGGAAGTAGTTGTTCCAGGTGCTGACCAGGTTGAACAGCAGAACGGTGGCGAACCCCGGCATCAGGAGCCGGAACGCCACGCTCCAGAACGTGGTCCAGGCGCTCGCCCCGTCGATCGTGGCCGCCTCCAGGAGCGAGTCCGGGATGGCGTCGGTGGCGAACACCGTCATGAGGTACAGCCCGAAGGGGCTCACCAGGGCGGGGATGATGATGGCCGCGCGGGTGTCGGTGATCCCGAGTTCGGCGAACAACAGGAAGGTGGGCACGGCCAACGCCGTCGTGGGGATGGTGATGGCGCCGAACACCACCGCGCGGGCCATGCGTTTGCCGGGGAAGTCGAACCTGGCCAGGGCGTAGCCGCCGAAGGTGCAGATCAGGGTGGCGCCCACCGCGCCCACCACCGAGTACAGGGCGGTGTTGAGCAGCCAGGTCAGGTAGATGCCGTCCTGGTAGGTCACCGTGGCGACGATGTTGTCCCACAGGGCGAACTCCCCGCCGAACCACAACCCGTTCGAACGGAACAGGTCGCCGTTGGTCTTGGTCGCGTTGACCGTGAGCCAGTACAGCGGCAACAGCGTGTAGAGCACCATCAGCCCCATGAGGAGCTGCAACGTGACCCTGGTACGGCGTCGGCGCGGTCCGGTGGCCGCACGCGTGCGTCGCCGGGGCGACCGCGGTGGCCTCGGTGGCGCCTCGGCGGTCCGAGAGTCGCGGTGGCCGGTCGTCACACTCATCGTCTCGTCCCCCGTGCGGTCATCCACTGGGCCACGTAGGCGACGACCACGGTGACGGCGCCGAGCAGGATGGCCACCGCCGCGGAGTAGGTCACCTGGTTGGCGTTGAAGGCCAGTTGGTAGGCGTACATGTTCGGGGTGTAGTAGGTGCTGATCGAGGCGGGGGCCAGGGACTGCAGCACGTGCGGCTCGTTGAACAACTGGAAGCTGCCGATGATGGAGAACAGCGTCGCCACCCACAGCGCCGGCTTGAGGGCGGGGATCTTCACGCTCCACGCGATGCGCGCCTCGCCCGCGCCGTCGATGGCGGCGGCCTCGTAGAGCTCCTCGGGGATGGAACGCAGCGCCGCGTAGAGGATCAGCATGTTGTAGCCGAGGAACTGCCAGGTCACCACGTTGCCGATGGCGATCAGGACCCAGTCGGGGGTCAGGGGTCCGGGGAGGGCGGCGCCGGTGGCGGCGTTGAACTGCCCCACCAGGCCGAACTGGTCGCCGTAGATGAAGCCCCACATCAGCGCGGCCACCACCGAGGGGACGGCGTAGGGCATGAAGACGCCGATCCGCATGAACCGCATGGCCCGGATGCGGCCGGAGTCCAGGATCAGCGCGGCCAGGAGGGCGAGACCGATCATGACCGGCACCTGCACGGCCAGGAAGAGCCCGACCCGGGAGACGCCCTCCAGGAACCGGGGGTCGGTCAGGGCGTCGAGGTAGTTGCCCAGGCCCACGAAGGAACGGCCCCCGATGAGCTGGTCCCGGTACAGGCTCAGCCCGGAGGCGTACACCAGGGGCGCGACGATGCCCATGACGAACACGAGGAGGAAGGGCGTGAAGAAGATCAGGCCGGTCCAGTCGCGCCGTCGGCGGGGTCGGCCGCGCGCTGTCTCCCACGGGACTGCGCTCATCCGCGTCCCCTTTCGCACGGAGGGTCGGATAGGTACGCTCAGCAAAGCGGAATGCGCATTCCAACGTAGATGTGAGCCACGCCACGGTCAAGGTCGGTTCGGGAACTTCTCCGGGATCCGCGTTCCCGTGGCGGGTCGGAGCGAGTGGAGGCGAAGTGATGGCTGCACAGGCCGACGAGGCCGGATCGGGCCGTGGCGGACCCGGGGAGGCGTCCCCGGGCCGACGGCCCAGAACCCTGCTCGCGATGGAGGAGGAGGTCTTCCGACTCCAGTTCACGCCCCCGGTGATGGAACGGTTGCACCAGGTGGCACAGGTCGTAGACCCTTTGTGGGTCAGTGATTTCGACACCCCCGGGGCGCGTGCCCGCCTGGCCGACTGTGAGGTGCTGCTGACCTCCTGGGGCTGCCCGACGATCTCCCGGGACGTGCTGGAGGCCGCCCCGGGGCTGCGTGCGATCATCCACGCCGCGGGCAGCGTGCGCGGTCAGGTTCCGCCGGAGGTGTTCGAGCGGGACGTTCTGGTGACCACCGCGGCGGCGGTCAACGCGGTCCCGGTGGCCGAGTACACCCTCGCCATGATCCTCGCTTGCGGAAAGCGCGTTCCGTTTCTGGCACGGAACGCCAGGTCCCACCGTTCGGACTGGTCCTACCTCGCCCGGCACGGCCCCCTCACCAACCGCGGACGCACCGTGTGCCTGGTCGGCTGGTCCAGGGTCGGCCGGCTGCTCGGCCGGATGCTCGCCCCCTTCGAGATCGAACTGCTGGTCGTCGACCCCTACGCCGACCCCGCCGACGTCGCCGCCGCCGGTGGTCGGCTCACCGGTCCGGAGGACGCCTTCCCCCGCTGTGACGTGCTCTCCCTGCACGCTCCGCTGCTACCCGCCACCCGGGGGATGGTCGACGCCGACGCCCTCGCGCTGCTGCCGGACGGCGCCACCCTCATCAACACCGCGCGCGGCGCCCTGGTGGACACCCCCGCCCTGGAGGCCGCCTGCCGTACCGGGCGCCTCTACGCGATCCTGGACGTCACCGACCCCGAACCCCTGCCCGACTCCTCGGTCCTGTACGACCTCGACAACGTCGTCATCACCCCCCACATCGCCGGGTCGCTGGACTCGGAGACCGAACGGATGTCCCTGGCCGCCCTCGACGAACTCGACCGCTACCGATCCGGACGACCTCCCCTGGACCCGATCACCCGCGCGACCTTCGGAGTGACCGCGTGAGCGCACCCATCCCCGGACTTCCCCCCGACGACCGTGACCTGTCCCCGCACACCGGCTGGACCCGCGCGCACTGGGTGGCCGTGGCCACCCACCTGCTGCGATCGGTCCGCCCCCACACCTCTCCGGGGCACGCCCGGATCGAACTGCCGGGCCCGCACAGCTCCTACGGCCCCGACAGCGACGCCCTGGAGGGGTACGCCCGCACCTTCCTGCTGGCCGCGTTCCTCGTGGCGGGCGAGCGCGGGCACGACCCGCACGGATTCCTGGACCGCTACCGCGCCGGGCTGGTCGCCGGCACCGACCCGACGGGGCCCGAGGCCTGGCCGCGCCCCGACCGGGTGGCCCAGGCCAAGGTCGAGGCCGCCTCGATCGCCCTCGGACTCATGCTCACCCGGCCCTGGCTGTGGGACCGCATGCGCCCGGAGGAGCAGGCGCGGGTGGTCGACTGGCTGGCCACGGTGGTCGGTGAGAGCTACCCGCCGATCAACTGGGTGTGGTTCCAGATCATCGTGGAGGAGTTCCTGCGCTCGGTCGGTGGACCCTGGGAGCCCGCCGACCTCGCCTCGGGGCTGGCGGTGCACGCCTCCCTGCGCCGTGAGCAGGGGTGGCTCTCCGACGGGAGCGAGCGTTCCTACGACCACTACTGCGGCTGGGCCCTGCACTTCTACCCCCTCGTGTGGGCCCACCTGGCCCAGGAGGGTCCCGACCCGGCGCTGGTCGAACGCTGGCGCGCGGACCTGCGCCGATACCTGCACGACCACGTCCACCACATCGGCGCCGACGGTGCTCCGCTCTTCCAAGGGCGCAGCCTCACGTACCGGATGGCGTCGGCGGCCCCGCTGTGGGTGGGGGCCTGGACCGGTGCCACGGAGCTGGACCCCGGCCTGGCCCGCCGGGCCGCCTCCGGGGTGCTGCGGCACTTCGTTCACCACGGCGCCCCCGACGCCGACGGCCTGCTCACCCTGGGGTGGCACGGTGCCTGGCCGCGGATGCGCCAGTCCTATTCGGGCGCGGGTTCGCCCTACTGGGCGGCCAAGGGGTTCTTCGGACTGCTGATGCCCGAGGAACACCCGGTGTGGAGCGCCCCGGAACGGCCCCTGCCGGTGGAGCGGGGCGATTTCCGTCGCACCGTGGTCTCGCCCGGGTGGATCGTCTCCGGCACCGTCGACGACGGCGTGGTGCGGGTGGTCAACCACGGGACCGATCACGGCACCGAGGGGGAACCCGCCACCGACGCACCGTTGTACGCGCGCCTGGGCTACTCCACCTCGACCTCGCCCGTCCTGGTGGGGGAGGGGGTCGACTCCCCGCTCGACCACAGTGTCGTGGTGCTCGACGACCGGGGCCGCGCCACCCACCGCACCGGGTTCACCTCACTGGGGGTGGATGACGACGGCGTCGCGGCCGTGGGCCGATCGCGTTGGCGGTCCCACTGGGTGGAGCCCGACGACGACCACGGCCGCGACCACGGCTCCGGGCGCCGGGGCGACGTGAGGCCGGGGCCGATGGTCGAGGTGTGGTCGCTGGTGCGGGGCGCCGATGAGGTGCGCGTGGTGCGCGTGGGCCGGGACACGGGCCCCGCCGACCGGGCCGACCACGACGTGAGGGTGGGCGGGTGGCCGGTACCCCTGGGGTCCGCGTCCACCTCGCTCGTGCGTGTGTTGTCCGCCGCCGGTCCCGTCGAGACCGGGAGCGCCCACCTGGAGGACGTCACCCCGCTCGCGGCCGTCACCCTCGTGCCGTGGGTCCGCACCCGCCTGGCCTCGGGCGGGGTCCTGGTGTGCCTGGTGCGGCTCGCCGACCGGGCCGGGGAGACGGCGCTCCCCACCGCCTGGACCACGGACACGCGGGCCGGCGTCACCTGGCCGGACGGGAACGTCTCCTCGATCGACCTCTGATCCCGAGGCCGATCCGCCCCGAAGACCCGTGCGCGGGCCCGGCTCCGAGCCGGGCCCGCGCACGGGTCGCGCTCCGCTACCCGGATCGGGTGGCGACGTTCTCCGGTGAGCTGCGGGCGGGCGCGTCCTGCCTCGGGCCGCCCCGCGGTCGCGCGCGCAGACCGGGCAGCATCGGCGCCGCACCGCCGACCCTGCGCTTGTTGTAGATGTCGAAGGCCACCGCCAGCAGCAGCACCAGACCCTTGATGAGCTGTTGCCAGTCCACGCCCAATCCGATCAGCGACATGCCGTTGTTGAGCACGCCCATGACCAGGGCGCCGATCACCGCGCCGAGCACACTGCCGACCCCGCCCGCCGCGGAGGCGCCGCCGATGAACGCCGCGGCGATGGCGTCGAGTTCGAACATGGTGCCGGCGCCGGGGGTGGCGGCGTTGAGCCGAGCGGTGAAGACGAGCCCCGCCAGCGCCGAGAGCACGCCCATGTTCACGAACACCCAGAACGTGGTCCGTTTGGTGCGGATGCCCGACAGCGCGGCGGCGCGCTCGCTGCCGCCCACCGCGTACACGCGCCGACCCATGGTGGTGGAGCGCATCACGAACGCGTAGCCGACGATGAGCGCGATGAGGAGCACGCCCACCAGCGGCAGCCCGTTGTGGTCGGCCACCACGTAGGTGAAGGCCATGATGGCGGCGACCACGAGGACCGAGCCGAGCGCGGTGGCCGCGGCCGGGGTCACCGGCAGGTCGCGGGCGCGGGAACGGGCCCGCGAACGCCACTGGATCCACACGATCACCGCCGCCCCGGCCAGGCCCAAAGCCAGGGTGGGCAGGTGAAGACCGTCGGACCCGCCGGGCAGGAAGCCGCTGGCGATCACCCGCAGCGACTGCGGCAACGGGGCGATGGACTCCCCGCCCAGCACCGCCAGCGTGGCGCCCCGGAAGACGAGCATCCCCGCCAGGGTCACGATGAACGCGGGAACCCCCACGTAGGCGATCCAGAACCCCTGCCAGGCGCCGATGAGGGCGCCCAACAACAGAGCGGCCGGGACCACCACGATGGTGGGCAGCCCCCACGAGGTCAGCATGATCGCCGACATCGCGCCGGTGAAGGCCACCACCGAGCCGACCGACAGGTCGATGTGCCCGGTGATGATCACCAGCATCATCCCGATCGCCAGGATCAGGACGTAGGAGTTCTGCATGATCAGGTTGGTGACGTTGAGCGGGGTGAGCAACAGCCCGCCGGTGAGCACCTGGAACAGGATGATGATGGCCACCAGGGCGATGACCATGCCGTATTGGCGGGTGCGGCCCTGGAGCATCCCCCGCAGACGGGGGTGGTCGGTGGTCGGAGGGTTCACGTCGCTTCCCCGGTTCGGGTCATGAGTCTCATCAGGGTCTCCTGGTCGGCGTCGGCGCCGGGCACCTCGCCGGTGATCCGGCCCTCGCACATGGCGTACACGCGGTCGCACATGCCGAGGATCTCGGGCAGCTCCGAGGAGATGAGCAGCACGCACGCCCCCTCGGCCGCCAACCGGCGCACGATCAGGTAGATCTCGTACTTGGCCCCGACGTCGATGCCGCGGGTGGGCTCGTCGAGGATCAGGAGTTCGGGCCGGGTGAACATCCACTTGCCCAGCACGACCTTCTGCTGGTTGCCGCCGCTGAGCGTGCGCACCGTCTGGTTCGCCCCGTGGCTGCGCACCCGCATGCGTTCGCTCATCCGCTGGGCCTCCACCGTCTCCAGGCCCGGGTCGATGACGCCGCGGTCGGAGATCCGGCCGAGCGCGGCCAGGGTGGTGTTGTGCCGGATGTCGTCGTCCAGGACCAGTCCCAGGGACTTGCGGTCCTCGGGGACGTAGGCGACCCCGGAGGCGATCGCGTGCGCGACGTCGTCCACGCGCGTGTCCTCGCCGTCCCGCAGCAGCGCCCCCCGCACGTAGCGGCCGTAGGAGCGCCCGAACAGGCTCATCGCGAACTCGGTGCGTCCGGCGCCCATCAGGCCGGCCAACCCCACGACCTCACCGGACCTGAGGGCGAGGTCGACCCCGTCCACCATGCGCCGTCCGGCCTGCGTGGGATGGTCCACCGTCCAGTCGCTCACCTCGAAGCGGATCGGGCCGATGGCGCCGTCGCCCTCCGGGTAGCGCTGGTCCAGTTCCCGTCCGACCATGCCGCGGATGACGCGGTCCTCGTCGACGGAGGGGCGACCCTCGGCGTCGCGTTCCACGGTCAGGGTCTCCACGGTGCGGCCGTCCCGCAGGATGGTGACCTCGTCGCTGACCCGCATCACCTCACCGAGCTTGTGCGAGATGAGCACGCAGGCCACGCCCTGCTCGCGCAGGTCCAGCAGCAGCTCCAACAGACGGTCGCTCTCGGTCTCGTTGAGCGCCGAGGTCGGTTCGTCCAGCACCAGCAGCCGCACCCGTTTGGCCAGGGCCTTGGCGATCTCCACCAACTGCTGGGCGCCGATGCTGAGCGTGGAGACGGGAAGGGCGGGGTTCTCGTCCAGGCCGACCCGGCGCAGCAGGTCCCTGGCCCGGGCGTGGGTGGCGCCCCAGTCGATGACCCCGTAACGGGTCTCCTCATGGCCGAGCAGCACGTTCTCGCTGATGGACAGTTGCGGGACCAGGGCCAGCTCCTGGTGGATGATGGCGATCCCGGCCGCCTCGGCGGCGGCCACGTCGCCGAAGGCCACCGGCGCCCCGTCGATCTCCACCAAGCCGGTGAAGGAACCGGCCGGGTGGACCCCGCTGAGCACCTTCATCAGGGTGGACTTGCCCGCCCCGTTCTCGCCCATCAGGGCGTGGACGCTGCCGGGGGCCACGTCCAGCGAGACCCCGTCCAGGGCCCGCACCCCGGGGAACTCCTTGCGGATGTCGCGCATCCGCAGCAGTGGCCACGGGGTGTCGGGCATGGTGTCGACGATGCTCATTCGAGCTCGGACTCCTCGTAGTAGCCGCTCTCGACCAGGATCTCCTGGTAGTTGTCCAGGTCCACCGAGACCGGTTCCAGCAGGTAGGAGGGCACCACCTTGGCGCCGTTGTCGTAGGACTCGGTGTCGTTGACCGGCACCTCCGCGTCGTTGAGCAGGGCCTCGGTCATGTCCACGGTCTGGGCCGCCAGCGCGCGGGTGTCCTTGAAGACGGTCTGGGTCTGTTCGCCGGCGATGATCGACCGCACCGAGGACAGGTCGGCGTCCTGACCGGTGACGACGGGCAGGGGGCGGGCGTCGGTTCCGTAGCCCACCGCGCGCAGGGACTCGATCGCCCCCAGGCTGATGCCGTCGAAGGGGGACAGGACCGCGTGCACCTCCTCGTCGGAGTAGTTGGCGCTGAGCAGGTTGTCCATGCGGGACTGGGCGACCGCACCGTCCCAGCGGGGGGTGGCGATCTGCTCCATGGAGGTCTGTCCGCTGCGCACCTCCAGCACCCCGTCGTCGATGTGGGGTTCCAGGACCGACATCGCGCCGTCGTTGAAGAAGTAGGCGTTGTTGTCGTCGGGCGAGCCGCCGAACAGCTCGATGTTGAACGGGCCGTCCTCGTTCTCCAGGTCCAACGTGTCGACGATGTACCGCCCTTGGAGCACACCGACCTCGAAGTTGTCGAAGGTGGCGTAGTAGTCGACGTTCTCGCTGCCCATGATGAGCCGGTCGTAGGCGATGACCGGGATGTCGCCGTCGGCCGCCATGTCGAGCACGTCGCCCAGGGCCTCGCCGTCGATCGAGGCGATCACCAGGGCGTCCACGCCCCGGGTGATCATGTTCTCGATCTGGGAGACCTGGTCCTCGACGACGTCCTCGGCGTACTGCAGGTCGGTGCCGAAGCCACGGTCCTCGAACTCGGCGACCATGTTGGCGCCGTCGTTGATCCAGCGTTCGGACGACTGGGTGGGCATGGCGATCCCGATGACGCCGTTGTCGCCATCGGGGCGGGCGGCGTCGCCGACCCCGCCGCAGGCGGTCAGGGTCAGCGCCGCGCCCATCAGGGTTGCGGTCACGGGTAGGTGGGAGGGGCGTGGCATCGGAGGGCCTTCTTCCGTACGGCTAGGGGGTGGGTCGGTCCTGGCCCGGGGCCAGGGAGATGACGGTCCAGGACACGGGCGGCAGGACCGCGGTGAGGCGGCCGTCCTCCAAGCGCACGTCCTGCGCCGGCCTGGGGACGACCCGGTCGGGGGCGTCCATGGTGTTGACCGCGTAGGGGTCCGTGTCCGTGAGGGTCCGTGCGTCGGTCACCGTGTCGGCGGCCAAGGCGCGCAGATCGGCGTCGAGCGTGAGGTGCGTGTCGGTGGAGCGGTTGACCACGAACAGCGACGTGGCGCCGTCCCGCTCGTCGTGGGTGAGCGCCGCGTCCGGCGTGGGCACGGTGCCGTGCCGCTCCGTGGGGTGGGTGGGCGCCCGCAGCTCGGTCCGCAGCACGTGACCGCGGGCGGCCCGCGCGGTCAGCGCGAAGGGGTGGAAGATGCTCTGCCGCCAGGCGGGACCGCCGGGTTCGGTCATGATGGGTGCGATGACGTTGGCCAGCTGCGCCTGGCAGGCGGCGGTGACCCGGTCGCTGTGCCGTAGCAGGCTGATGAGCAGGTTGCCCACCACGACCGCGTCGGCGACGGTGTAGCGGTCCTCGATCACCCTCGGTGCGATGCGCCAGTCGTCGGTCGGTCGCGCCGCCGCCTCGGCCCGGTGCCGGCTCTGGTACCAGACGTTCCACTCGTCGAAGGAGAGGCTCAGGCGTTCGGGGCGGCGCAACCGGGCGCCCACGGCGTCGGCCGTGGCGGCCACCGCGTCGATGAACCGGTCCATGTCGGTGGCCTCGGCCAGGAAGGACCCCAGGTCGCCGTCGTGCTCCTCGTAGTAGGCGTGCAGGGAGATGTGGTCGACCGCGTCGTAGGTCTCCTCCAACACCGTCGACTCCCAGGCGCCGAAGGTCGGCATGGACGATCCGGAACTGCCGCACACCACCAGCTCCAGGTCGCGGTCGGCCATCTTCATGGCGCGGGCCACCCGGGCGGCCTTGCGCCCGTAGGAACGGGCGTCCAGGTGCCCGATCTGCCAGGAGCCGTCCATCTCGTTGCCCAGGCACCACATGCGGATGTCGTGGGGACGGGGGTGCCCGTTGGCGACCCGGCGGTCGGACAGGTGGGTGCCGCTCGGGTGGTTGCAGTACTCCAGCAGGTCCAGGGCCTCGGCCAGACCGCGGGTGCCGAGGTTGAGCGCCATCATCGGTTCGATGTCCAGGGAGCGGCACCAGGTCATGAACTCGTCGAGTCCGAACCGGTTGGTCTCGATGCTGTGCCAGGCCAGGTCGCGGCGGACCGGGCGCTGCTCGCGCGGGCCCACTCCGTCCTCCCAGCGGTACCCGGAGACGAAGTTGCCGCCCGGGTAGCGGACGGTGGTCACGCCCAGTTCCCGCACCAACGCGGCCACGTCGCCGCGGAACCCGTGGGGGTCGGCGGTGGGGTGGTCCGGTTCGTAGATGCCCGTGTGGACGCAGCGGCCCATGTGCTCGACGAAGGAGCCGAACGTGCGCCGGTGGACGGGGGCGATGGGGGTGGTGTCGACGTGCAGGGAGGCGTGGAGCATGGGTCTCCTCCTGATCGATGGGCTTCCCGGGGCGTGCGGATCAGTTCGGGCACCGCGTCCCGTCGTCGGTCCGTCGTGTCCGGTGCGGGGCGCCGTCGCGGCCGGGACCCGGACCGCACACGGTGCGGGCGGGGCCGCGTGGGCGCGCGTGGCCCGTGAGGGTGCCGTCGTCGACGTCGCGCATGGTGCGCTCCTCGTTCGGGGGAGGGAGGGCCCGCCCGTGTCGGGCCCTCCCGGTGCGTGATGGGGTGCGCCGGTCGGCGCCTCGGGGCCGGTCGCTCAGACCGGGACGTACTCGATTCCGGCCAGTTCGCACAGGACCCGCCAGTCGGCGCCGATGTGCCCGGAGTTCATGACCATGTGGTGGGTGCCGCCCGCGCGCAGCCAGGCGTCCAGACACCCCCGCACCCCCGAGGAGGGGCGGAACTGTCCGTACGGCATCTCCAGGGCCGGGAGCTCGGGGGAGTCCAGGACCTCGCCCTCGGCCACCACCAGACGGAAGCGTTCTCCGCCCAGCGAGACCAGCGAGGCCAGGGTCGCGGGGCCCGGCCGGTAGCGGAACAGCAACGTGGGCGGGTCCTCCAGACCACCGATGCCGAGGGGGCGTTTGATCAGCCGGATCGGTTCGTCCTCGCGGGCCGCGCGCCAGTTGCCCTCGCCCATGTGGCTCATGAGGATCGAGTCGCTGGGGAAGTCCATCGCGTACATCTCGGTGAAGTGGCCGTCCCCGGCGAGCCGGTGTCCGGCGTAGACGATGGAGGCCGCCAGCACGTCGCCCTCGCCGGCGAAGCCGTAGCCCTGCGCCATGAGGGTGGAGGCGGCCGCCATGGGAAGACGGGCGAAGCGTCCGTCCTCACCGATGGCGTCGAAGTGGGTGGAGTAGGCACCGCACCCCGACTCCTCCAGGAGCCGCTCGATGCCCAACTGCATGCGGATGTGGTCCTCGCGTTCCTCCTTGGACAGACGGGCGTCCACGTCGAACACCCCGTCCTCCCACGCCAGGAGATCCCGCACCTCCTCCTCGGGCAGGTCGGCCATGGTGCGGTGCAGGGCACCGGGCGCGATCACGTGCACCTCGGGTCCGAGCGCGCGCAACAGCGCCGTCTCGTCCACCCGGGCGTCGCCCATGCCGTTCATGGGGTACCCGAACACCCCCACCCGCAGCCTGCGCAGCGCGCTGACGGTGTGGGCCGCCCGGGCCCAGCGGTCCACGCGGGCGGCGAAGTCCGGGCTCTGCCACTCACCGGTGATGACGTCGAAGTCCACCCCCGCCCTGACCAGGGCGTTGGCGGTGTCCTGCGCTCCGTGGACGCCCTGGTTGTAGGTCATGTCGTCCATGTCCCAGGAGGCGCTGACCGCCGGGTCGGGCTGGATGTTGGCCAGGGCCACCGGGAGCCGCAGCCCGGACAGGGCGCGGGTGACGCGCAGGGAGGGCCCGTAGGTGAGCATGACGACCAGGACCCCGTCGAGCTCCTCGGCCTCGAAGGCGCGGAGCGTGCGTTCGGCGTCCTCCCTGCCCCGGACCGGGTCGCCGACCGTCCACTCGGCGACGTCGGACAGCCGCTCGGCCACGCGTGCGGCGTAGGCGGCCTGGTGCTCGGTGATCCCGGGGATCATGGCGTCGTAGAGGGGCTGCATGATGCCGAGCAGACCGATGCGGGGCCGGCGGGCGCGCACCGCCGGGTTGGCGGTCGCGGGGGGCGTGGGTAGGGGCACGGCGCTTCCTCACTGTCCGTAGGCGTTCTGGTAGCGGTGGTAGAGGGCGTCGACGTCCTCCTGCGGCAGACGTTCGACCGGGCCGCCCTGCCGGGCGATGTGCATGGTGCGGGCCACGTCCTCGCACATGACGGCCGCCTTGACGGCCGCCTCCACGCCGGCACCGAGGGTGAACACCCCGTGTCCGCGCATGAGGACGGCGGGGGAGCGGTGTCCATCGAGGGTCTGGACGATGCCCCGGCCGATCGCGTCGTCACCGATGAGGGCGAACGGACCCACCGGGATGTCGCCGCCGAACTCGTCGGCCATCGCGGTGATCGCGCAGGGGATGGCCTCGCCCCGGGCGGCCCAGGCGGTGGCGTAGGGGCTGTGGGTGTGCACGACCCCGCCGACGTCGGGGCGGGCACGGTAGACGTGGGCGTGCGCGTCGGTGTCGCTGGAGGGTCGGTGGCGCCCCTGGACCGGACGTCCGTGCAGATCGCACACGACGATGTCCTCCGCGGTCAGGTCGTCGTAGGAGACCCCGCTGGGCTTGATCACCATCAGGTCGGTGCCCGGGACCCGGGCCGAGATGTTGCCGCTGGTCCAGGTGACCAGGTTCCACCGGGTCAGTTCGGCGTGCAGGGCGCACACGCGTGCGCGCAGCCGCTTCACCTCCCCGCTGTGGCGGGTCAGCTGATCCTGGAGGAGGTCGGTGGAGTTCATCGCGTCCCCTCGCCGGTGGGGTGGGTGGTGAGGGCGGCGTGCCGCAGGGCGCGCAACCGGTGCAGGCTGTCGGTGCCGCCGCGGCCGAAGTGGTCGTGGAGTTCGGTGTAGACCGCGAAGAGGTCGTCGTAGGCCGCGGCCCGTCCCGGGTCGGGGTCGACGGTGTCCGGCCGGACCCGACCCATGGCGGCGGAGGCACTGTGGACGTCGGGGTGGACGCCTGCGGCGACCGCGGCGTGGATCGCCGCCCCCACGGCGCAGCTGTGCTCGCTGTCCACCACCCGCAGGGGCCGGTCGAGGACGTCGGCGTAGATCCCCAGGACGAAGGGGTTGCGGACCATGCCGCCGCCGATGGTGAGGTCGTGCACCGGGATCCCGGCCCGGGTGAAGGAGTCGATGATGGTGCGGGTACCGAAGGCGGTGGCCTCGACCAGGGCGCGGTAGACCTCCTCGGGCCGGGTGGCCAGGGTCATTCCCACGAGCACACCGGACAGGGAGTGGTCGACCAGGACCGACCGGTTTCCGCTGTGCCAGTCGAGGGCGACCAGACCGTGCCCGCCCACGGGGGCGTCGGCGGCCTTCGCCGAGAGCAGGTCGTGGACGGACACCCCGCGTGCGGCGGCCTCCTCGTGGTAGGCCGGAGGCACGTGGGTGTCGACGAACCAGCCGAAGATGTCGCCCACACCGCTCTGACCGGCCTCGTAGCCCCACATGCCCGGGGTGATCCCGCCGAGCGCCATGCCGCACATACCCGGCACCTCGGCGAGGATCTCGGAGTTCATGACGTGGCAGGTGCTGGTGCCCATGATGGCGAGCATCCGACCGGGCGCGGTGGTCTGCGCCGTGGCGGCGGTGACGTGCGCGTCGATGTTGCCGATCGCCACCGGGGTGCCCTCGGCCAGCCCGGTCCAGGCGGCCGCCTCGGCGGTCAGCCCGCCGGCGCGTGCGCCCAGAGGGAAGAGCGGATGGTCCAACTTGTCCTGGGCGAAGTCGGCGAAGCGGGGATCCAGGGCGGCCAGGAACTCCTTGGTGGGCCAGGCACCGTCCTGGTGGATCCCCTTGTATCCGGCGGTGGCCACGTTGCGGGTCTCGTGCCCGCACAGGCGCCAGACGATCCAGTCGGCGCCCTCGATCCAGCGGTCGGTGCGCTCGTAGACCTCGGGGTCGTCGCGCAGCACCTGGAGGGCCTTGGCGAACTGCCATTCGGAGGAGATCCGCCCTCCGTAGCGGGGCAGCCAGGATTCACCGCGCTCGGCCGCCAGGGCGTTGATCTCGTCGGCCTCGGGTTGGGCGGCGTGGTGGCGCCACAGCTTGGGCCAGGCGTGCGGGCGTTCGGCGAGGTCGGGGAGTTCGCACAGGGGGGTGCCGTCGGCGGTGGTGGGCAGGACCGTGCAGGAGGTGAAGTCGGTGCCGACGCCGACGACCCGTTCCGGGGCGACCCCGGCCCGGCGCAGGGCCTCCGGGACGGCCTCTCGCAGGACCCGTCGGTAGTCCTCGGGGTGTTGCAGGGCGGTCTCCGGTTCGAGGGGCGCGCCGCGCCCGGGCAGACGGTCGGTGAGGACGCCGTGGGCGTAGACGTGCTCGGCCGTACCCAGTTCGGTGCCGTCGGCGACCCGGACCACGACGGCGCGTCCGGAGAGGGTTCCGAAGTCCACACCGACCACGACCGGGTCGTCTGAGACCTTCCCGGAACCTGGATTGTGGGCGTTAACATTCGCGGCCAAGGAGCGTTCCCTTCTCGGCTGCGCGCACTGAAGAGACCCCTTTCGGGTCGCTATGTACGCAGTTTTCAGGGGGTGATTGTGACTTGGCCAACATTGTTGGCGTTAACAATCGATGAAGTCAACCCCCTGGGTGGAGTGAGACGGTCGACGGTGGCCCGGGGGCGCGGGCACCGGGGCACGGGCGGAGCCGATCGACGCCCCACCGGACCCGGCCGCGGCCCTGAACACCGGTGCGCTCCATGTGCGCGGTGCGCCCGTGCGGCCCCCGCCTCCCCCAGGGTCGGAGCGTCCGGACGGGGAGACCGGCGTCCCGGTCGAGGCACCCCTGTTCGCCTCGGTCGGGAGACGTCGTCCGGTCGTCGCGGCGGGCGGCTTTGGCAGAATCGGAGCCATGACGACCGGCCGTGGTGACTTCACCTTGACGATGGACGAGCTGCGCGCCGTGGCGCGTTACGTCGTGGAGTGCGCGGAGGACGTCCTTCCCGTGTTCGAGGACGCCGTGCCCGACGACCCTCGACCTCGTGCGGCCCTCGACGCCGCCCGGGTGTTCGTCGACGGCGCCCCCCGGTCCCAAGCGCAACGGGTGACCTCGCTGGACGCCCACCGGGCGGCGAAGGAGGCCCCGACCGAGGCCGCGCGACTCGCCGCCCGAGCGGCGGGCGACGCCGCCTCCGCCGCCTACCTGCACCCGATCTCGAAGGCCACCCAGGTGGGACACATTCTGCGCGCGGCCGCCTGCGCGGCACGGGTGGGCGAGTTGACCGCGGGGGAGGACCCCGCGGTCGCGACCGCGCTGATCGAGCGGGCCCGTGACCGGGCGACCCCGGTGGTGGTCGACGTCCTGCGCCGGTACCCCCGGGCGCCGGTCGGCCGGCAGCGCGTGGCCCGGCTCATGGTCGACCTGGACGCCGCGCTACGCGATTCCGCCCCTGCCGTTTCGAGGAGCGACGAGGGTCCCTGACCGGAGGACCGGAACCGTCCGGCGGTCCCGCGCACGACGGAGCGCCCGTGCCCCGGTGCGGGGAACGGGCGCTCCGGATACGGGGTTCAGGCGCTGGGAACGGGCGCGGAGTCCGGTGCGGCCTGCGGCTTGGGCGCACGGTCCAGCAACCCGGCGGTCACCGCGATCCCCAGACCGGCCACGGCCAGGATCGCCCCGATCGCCGCCGGGGAGGCGTACCCCAGGCCCATGGCGATGCCCACGCCACCGACCCACGCGCCACCGGCGTTGGCCAGGTTGAACGCCGAGTGGTTGGAGGCCGAGGCCAGGCTGGGCGCGGTGCCCGCCCGGCTCATCACCAGGACCTGCAACGGGGCGGTCACCCCGAAGCCGACGGCGCCCAGCACCACCACGCCGATCGCCGCTGTCCAGGGGTTGTGCACCGCCACGGTGAACAGGGCCAGCACCGCCGCCAGGCTCGCCAGGGAGCCGTAGATGGTCGGGCGCAGCCAACGGTCGGCCAGCGGCCCCACCAGGAGGGACCCCAGGGTCATGCCCACACCGAACAGGGCCAGCACGATCGGCACGCCGGAGGAGGGCATGCCCGCCAACTCCGTCATCATCGGCGAGATGTAGCTGTAGACCGCGAAGACGCCCGCGAAGCCGAACACCGCCGTGAGCAGTCCCAGGAGCACCTGGGGTCGTGCCAGCGCGGTGAACTCCCCGCGCAGCCCGCCGCCCTGGGCGATCGACACGTGGGGCACCCAGCGGGCCACGCCGAGAACGGTCAGCGCGGCGATCACCGCCACCACCAGGAAAGCGGTGCGCCAACCGGTGAGCTGGCCCAGCAGCGTCCCCGCGGGCACCCCGACGATGTTGGCGATGGTCAGTCCCAGCATCACCCGGGCCACCGCGGTGGCCTGTCGGGCGGGCCCGGCCAGGTGGGCGGCGACGAGCGCGGCGACCCCCAGGTAGGCGCCGTGCGGGATACCGGCCAGGAAACGGGCCGCCAGCACGGTCTCGTGCGAGGGAGCCACCACGGTGAGCAGGTTGCCCACCAGGAAGACGCCCATGAACAACAACAGCGCCGTCTTGCGGGGCAGGCGTGTGCTGAACGCGGTGAGCAGGGGAGCGCCCACCACGACCCCGAGGGCGTAGGCGGAGATGAGGTGTCCGGCCGTCGGGATGGGAATGCCGAGGTCGGCGGCGACCTCGGGGAGCAGGCCCATGATGACGAATTCGGTGGTTCCGATGGCGAAGGCCCCGAGGGCCAGGGCGAGCAGGGCCAAGGGCATGGCTGTTGCCCCTTTCCGAGCGGTGGGTCGTGGAGTGTGCGCCGTCGGGCGCGGGAGGGCCTGGTGGTGGCCGTGGGACGTGCAAGCCGTCGGGACCGTGGTGGCCGATGTTTGGCACGTGCTAAACCCAGAGTGTCAGGTCTCCGAGGCGCACATCAACAGAACGGCACGTGATCTGCCTCGCGCTCACGGGCCACACCGCCCCCACGAGCACGAACGTTCCCGACACCGAACGGTGTCCGGTTCATTCCGGGCGTGGGGGAGCGGTGCTCTCGCGGACGGTCAGCGTGGGCGTCAACACCATGTGGTCGCTGGCGGTGCGCCCCTGATCCAGGCGCGCCGCGGCCGCCGCCACCGCCAGTTCCGCCATGCGCGACACGTCCTGCCGCACCGAGGTCAGGCGCAGGAACGGAAGGCGCGCGATGGGGCTGTCGTCGTAACCCACCACCGACACCTCGTCGGGGACCAGGTGTCCGGCCCGGGTCAGGGTGGCCATCAGCCCCCGGGCGCAGAGGTCGTTGCCGGCCACCACCGCAGTGGGAAGAGCGCCCCGGTCCAGGAGCGCACGGGCCGCCACACCGCCCGAGTCCTCGTCGTAGGCACCGGGCACCACCTCGGCCCGCGCGCCGAGGCCGTGGTCGCGCATGGCCGCCAGGTAGCCCTCGCGGCGCTCGGGCGCCCCGGGCAGGCCGCCGCCGTCCACGTGCACGATGTCCCGGTGGCCCAGGGCCACCAGATGGTCCACGGCCAGGCGGGCCCCCGCGACGTCGTCGGTGCGGACGCTGTCGGTGTTGACGGCCCCCGAACGCTGGCCGATCTCGACCACCGGCACCCGCGAGGCCACCTGCGCCAGGTCCTCGGGGGCCTGGGCGGACAGACCGATGAGCACCAGTGCCTCGCAACGCAGTCCGACCAGGTCGTCGATGGCCCGGCGTTCGGTGCGGGTGGCCATCAGGGCGCTCAGGACCACGCTGTACTCCTGGAGGGCGGCCGCCGGATACAGCGCCCCCACCAGGTCGGTCTCCATCGGGTGCGCCATGCTGAACAGCACCCCGAGTTGACGGCTGCGGGCCCGACGCAGCAGTTGGGCGGCGGTGTCGGCGCGGTACCCCAGTTCCTCCGCGGCCCGTAGGACGCGCTCCCGGGTCCGGGCGCTGGGGCCCGGGCGATCGCCCAGCACGAGGGAGACCAGCTGCCGCGAGACCCCCAGGTGCGCGGCGACGTCGGCCATCGTCGGACGCCCCGTGCCGTGGTCGCTCCCTGCCACCGTCGGCCTCCTCTCGTGCAGGCGCATCGTACCGCCGACCACGAGAACCCGACGCATCCCGAGAGCCGGGGTCGGGGCGTCGGAAGGAGCGAACGGATCATCACCCCCGGAAAGGATCCGGTGAACTCGAAAGACCCCGGCGACCCCGCCACGCCGGAGCATCCCCCACTCCCACGCGGGCCGCGATTCCCGGGGCGAGGGGCAGAGTCGAGGCGACGGACGGGCGGGACCGGAGCGAGGCGGGACCCACCGTGCTCGGCCTCCTGGCCGACGGGGACCTGGTGGAGGAGACGACCGGCCGGGTCGCACGTGATGAGGAGGGTGCACCGGTCCGCGCCTGCGGCAGGGGCCTGCGGCGTCTTCTGACGCGAGGACGGGGACGGGGCCGACGGTTTCCCCGTGACCGCCCACCCCTACCGCTCCCGCCGGGAGGCCACCCTGCTGAACCGGGACGACTCGATGGCGGGCTTCGTCCTTACGGAGGTCGCGTTCGGTCCCGTGACCCCGATCGGCTCCCAGGAGCGCTCCCGACCCGGGCGAAAAAGAGCGGGGGCGCGCCCTGAGGCGCGCCCCCGCCGGGTCTGGCCGGGTCCCACGTCCCCCAACGTAGGACCCGACCTCGCGGCCTGCGCACTGAGTGCGGTCTGGCCGCTGGGAGGGCGGATGCAGCGATGATGTCGTGTCGGAAACCCCCATTGCCGACACGAGCGCGTGCATCCGCGCATGGTCTGAAGATGATGTCGAAGCCGCTCACCGGGCCCGGCTGGGTCGGTCGGGGTCGGGGACGGTCCGGGTGGCTTCACCTGTGAGAACGCTCCGTACGGGTGGAGTGTTCCCAGCTCTCGATCCGAATGTACGGGGTCCTCGGTAAAAACCACGTGCGGTACGGACCACGGGTTGTCCATACTCTCCGTGATCAGGGGCGAGGAACGCGCGCGAGGGATTCGGCTCGACCGTCGCACGACGCCCATCGAGCCCGACGGACGCGCGTCGACCCGGGGCCTCGGCTGTCGAGAAGCGCCGTCGCGGCAGGTAAGTGGCCACTCCGTGCCTCGAAAGCGGCGCGGAGCGCACCCCCGGGAGCCCCCGGGGGTGGACCGCGCCACGGGGTGCGGAGAGACACCTCACCCGACCAGTCGCAGGGGAGCATGTTCACGGCCGGTGACCCGGAGTCACGTTCTGGTGCGCACCGTGCCGGGTGCGTGGGCGCCGGGAGGGAACGCGTCGACATCGACGCCCGCCGGTACGTTCCCCTGGCCGGTGGATCCGTTCCCCCGGCGGGCCGGGACGCATGGAGGCGGGCCCGGCGCGCGCCGGGCCCCACCCGTGGTCGGGCTCAGTGCGAGTCGGGGGCGGGTTCGCGTTCGCGGAGGGTCTGGAGGACCTCGGACAGGGCGTCGGCGAGCACGACCGGCTCGCGTGTCCGACCCTTCGGTGGTTCGTCCGTGTGGTGCGGGCGGCGTTGCCGGGGTAGGGCACCGGGGTGTGTCGGGTCGGTGGAGGTG
>NZ_QOCZ01000067.1 GCF_018207095.1 Nocardiopsis sp. MG754419
GGGGATCCGCGTGGCGGGGCTCTCTCTTTCGCCTTGAGATAGTGATGGCTCACTTTCGAAAGCGTTCCGCCACCCGGTCGCACCCATCGGCAAAGACCCCGCACGAAGGACGCCGCGGTGCGGTCGGGACACGACCGGCCCCGGACGCCGCACCCCGATACCGACGACCCACCGAGGAACCGCCTCGGCGACGACGAGACAAGGACACCCGAGGATGAACGCACCCACCGTGCTCGTGACCGGAGCCACCGGAACCATCGGGTCCGCCCTGGTCCCCGAACTCCGGGCCCGTGGCGCCACCGTCCGCGCCATGACCCGCAGCCCCCTGCGGGCGGTTCCCGACGTCGAGAACGTCATCGCCGACCTGAAGGACCCGGACGCGGTCGCCGCCGCGCTCGAAGGCGTCGACGCGGTGTTCCTCAACAGCCCCTCGGAGGAGGGCGCCGCCGCACTCCAGATCGGGTTCGCCGACCTCGCCCACAAGGCCGGCGTGCGCCACCTCGTG
Source organism: Nocardiopsis sp. MG754419 (assembly GCF_018207095.1). GTDB lineage: Bacteria > Actinomycetota > Actinomycetes > Streptosporangiales > Streptosporangiaceae > Nocardiopsis. The sequence continues at coordinate 506 of NZ_QOCZ01000067.1, forward strand.
CTGCTCTCGCAGTACGGCGCGCGCACCGACTCCCCGGTGCGGTTCCTGCGCTGGCACGCCGAGGTCGAGGAACACGTCGAGCGGCTCGGCCTGGGCCACACCGTCCTGCGCCCCAACCTCTACATGCAGGCGCTGACGGCCTTCGCCGGAACCATCGCCCAGGGGTGGTTCGGCGCGCCGATCGGGGACGCCGCCGTGAGCGCGATCGACACCCGGGACATCGCGGGTTCGGCCGCCGCGGTGCTGACCGGAAAGGCGCGCGGCGGTGGGGTCCACACCCTCACCGGGCCCCGGGCCGTGACCCACCACGAGATCGCCCACGCGCTGTCGGAGGCCACCGGGCGGGACGTCGTGTTCCAGGACGTGCCCGCCGAGCGGTTCGCCGGCGCGCTGGCCGGACTGATCCCCACCTGGCAGCTGGAGGGCCTCGTCGAGGACTACGCCCACTACGCCCGGGGCGAGGCGGCCGAGGTGCACACCTCCGTCACCGACCTGACCGGACGCCCCGCACGCGACATCACCGACTTCGCCCGCGCGCACGCGGACGTGTTCACCCGGGTCTGAACGGCGGGAACGGCAGCCGGAGCAGGGTGGTCCGGGGGTCCACCGCCGCCGCGCGGCGCCCCGCCGGACCACTCGCGGTCCCCGGTGGGAGACCGGAGGAGCGTCGCACCCCGCACCGACCGAACGTGGTGGACATCGGGGGCCGCCACGTTCGGTCGGTGCGGGGCACGCCGAGGCCGGGCCGGACGAGCGCGTCGGCCCGGACCTGCCGCGGGACCGTCCGCCGACCCCGCGCCCTCCGTGGCCACGGACACGTGCCCCACGGGTGCGAGGACCGGCGGTGTCGGGCCGTGGGGGAGGATCGCGTCCGAGACGCCGGCCGTGGTGCCCTCCGGTGCCACCCCGGGAGACCGATCGCGGACCGGTCGGGCGCGCCTCCGCGTCGGCGGAACGGAAACGTCCCCGCACTGTCCTAGGCTCTGGAGCCATGGGTATGGAGAGTTCCGCGGAGTCACCGCAGCCGGTCCGGGCCGTACTCCAGGCGGTCGGGGGATGGGTCGACCGGTTGGGGGCGATCTGGGTCGAGGGTCAGGTCGCCGAGCTGAACTCGCGTGGCCGGATGAGCTACCTGACGCTGCGCGACCCGGTCGCCAACGCCTCGGTCCGGGTCATCTGCGAGACCGCGGTACTGCGCCGCCAGGACCCGCCACCCGGCCCCGGCGACCGCGTGGTCGTGCACGCCAAACCCGACTTCTACCAGCTCAGAGGTACGTTCTCGCTGCGCGCCCGGGAGATCCGGCACGTCGGCATCGGGGAACTGCTGGCCCGGCTGGAACAGTTGCGCCGCACCCTCACCGCGGAGGGCGTGTTCGCCGCCGAGCGCAAGCGTCCCCTGCCGTTCCTGCCCAACACCGTCGGCCTGGTCTGCGGCCGGGACTCGGCGGCCGAGCGCGACGTTCTGGAGAACGGGCGTCGCCGTTGGCCCGCGGTGCGCTTCGAGGTGAGACCCGTGGCGGTGCAGGGCGACCGCGCCACCCGCGAGGTCATCGACGCGCTGCACGACCTGGACGCCCACCCCGACGTCGACGTCATCGTGATCGCGCGCGGGGGCGGGTCCATGGAGGACCTGCTGCCCTTCTCCGACGAGGCGCTGGTGCGCGCCGTGGCCGCCGCGGCCACGCCGGTGGTCAGCGCCATCGGGCACGAACAGGACACCCCGCTGTTGGACCACGTCGCGGACGTGCGGGCCTCGACCCCGACGGACGCGGCCAAGAAGACCATCCCGGACGTGGGTGAGCAGCTGGAGATCATCCGGCAGCTGCGCGACCGCGGCCGCAGGGTGATCGGCGGCGGGCTGGAGCGCGAGCGCACCTGGTTGGCCGGGATCCGGGCCCGACCGGTGCTGGCCGACCCGGTGCGCGAGACCGAGCGTCTGCTGGACCAGGTGCTGGAACTGCGCGACCGCGCCCGACGCAGTCTCACCGTGTCGTTGGACCGGGCCAGGGAGGCCCTGGGCCATACCGAGGCCCGTCTGCACGCGCTGTCCCCGGCCACCACGCTGGCCCGCGGGTACGCGATCGTCCAACGCGAGGACGGTGCGGTGGTGCGCTCGGCGACCGAGCCCCGGCCGGGGGAGCGGCTCCGCCTCCGCTTCGCGGAGGACGGCCTGATCACCACCGTGGACGAGGTCGACACCGACGTCACCGACGGAGCCGGTGCGACCACGGAACCGGAGGGGACTCCCGCCGAGACGCCCGTGAAGAAGAGCACGGCGAAGAAGAGCACCGCGAAGAAGAGTACGGCGAAGAGGTCGCCCGCGAAGAAGGGCACGGCCGCCGGGAGCACCACCCGCCGCGGCCCCGCGAAGAAGGACCCGGCGCCCGAGCCCGGGGCCGACGAGGCGACCACCAACGACGACACCGAGGGGGAGTAGGCATGGCCGACACGAACGAGGCCCCGGAACTGAGCTACGAGGAGAGCCGGGAGGAGTTGAACAACGTCGTCCGCAAGCTGGAGTCGGGCGGGCTCACCCTCCAGGAGTCCCTGGCCCTGTGGGAGCGCGGCGAGGAACTCGCGCGCACCTGTGAGCGCTGGTTGGAGGGGGCCCGGGCCAAGCTGGCCGCGGCCATGGACGAGCGCCGGGACGACGGTGCCGAGGACCCCGACACCCCGTTCTGACCGGGGTGGGTCCGCCGCGTTCGCGCCCGGCGCGGGTGAGGACCGCCCGGAACGCCCACCGCGGGGTCACCTGCGGCCGTTGAGCTCCTCACCCAGGGTGCGCAGGTTACCGGGCAGACCACGGAAGACCGCGATGACCAGGACCAGCGCCGTGCCCAGGAACAGCCACGGAGCGACCTCGGCCAGGCGGGAGGCCAGCCCCAGGGCCAGCATCCGCGCGAAGCCGTCGTTGCCGGCGGCGAGCACGCTCTCGGCGCCGACGACGGCGACGAAGTAGGCGATGGGCGGGCTGACCGACAGCGACAGCAGGTCGGCCGGACGGACCAGGGCGGCGGTGGCCAGGCAGGCCGCGGTGAAGGCGATACCGGGAACCGCCGGGGCGGAGACCAGGGTGGCGATCATCGTTCCGGCGAAGCTGCACAGGACGATGATCAGTACGGCGCCGCGTCCGGTCAGGCGGGGCGGCCGGGCTCCCCCGTGAGGGGCGGGCCGACCGGCGGGGCTCCGACCGGGGGCGGCTCTCTCGGTGGTCGCGGTACGGGGTTCCGTCGGGTTCGACGCGCCCCGGCCGTGACCCTTGGGGCGCACGAAGTAGGGAGCCTGTCCGGGCTCCGGGCCGTCCGACTTGCGTGGGGGCATCGTCGTACGCCTCCCCAATGTGTTACTCACAGTGTTCAGTGTGTCACTTCTCGTGAAGCTTCGCGGGTCTTTCCTGGGATCGTGTCGTCATTTCGGCCACTTGCCCGATCCGGGACTTAAGCGGCTTCCACCCCTTGGACGTCGGGATCACCCCACCTGGTTCTGGTCGGTTACGGAAGCTTGACCGATTCGTCACCCTCCGTGGGCCGCCCCCGGGTTCCGGTTTGGGGCTTGCCCGCCAGGTCGTTACCCACACTCCGAATACTGTCTGTATCGCCAGTTTTCGAGCTGAGCGCTCCCTACATGTCCGATTCGGCGTGGACCGGTCCGTTCTCGCTCAGCTCGGGGGCGGACACTCCGCGCGGCCGCTCCTCCAGCCCGGACAGCCGATCCAGGTCGCCGTCCACCAGGCCCAGGTCCTCGAACCGTCGCGCCGTCACCAGCACCCGGCTCTCCAGGGATCCCACCGTCTGGTTGTAGGCGGTCACCGTCCGGGTCAGCGCCCGACCCAGCCCCTCCACGTGGCCGCCCAGCGTCGACAGCCGGGAGTGCAACTGCTTGCCCAGGTCGAACACCTCGCGCGCGTTCTCGCTCAACGCCTCCTGCTGCCAGGCGTACTGGGCCGTGCGCAACAGGGAGATGAGCGTGGTCGGCGTCGCGATGTGCACCCGGCGGGTCATGGCGTCCTCCAACAGCCCCGGGTCGCGCTCCAGGGCCGGCGCGAGGAAGGCCTCCCCGGGGATGAACAGCACCACGAACTCCGGTGACGGAGTGAAGGACGTCCAGTACGACTTCGCGGCCAACTGGTCCACATGGGTGCGCAGGTGCTTGGCGTGCGCGTGCAGCCGCTCCTCCGCCCCGGGCCCCTCGCCCGCCTCCACCGCGTCCAGGTAGGCGGCCAGCGGCACCTTGGAGTCCACGATGATGTTCTTGCCGCCGGCCAACCGCACCACCATGTCCGGTCGGTGGGCGCCCGCCACCGCCTGCTCCTGGAAGTCGCAGTGCGCCGCCATCCCGGCCAGCTCCGCGACCCGGCGCAGTTGCAGTTCTCCCCACCGGCCGCGCGCCTCGGGCCTGCGCAGCGCCGTCACCAGGGACTGGGTCTGGTCGCGCAGGCGTTCGGAGCCCTCGCGGACCAGGTCCACCTGCTTGGCGAGTTCGGCGTGCGCGGCGGCCCGTCCGGCGTCCACCTCCCGGAGCTGGGTCTCCACCCGACTCAGGGTCTGGGTGAGGGGTTCCACCATGCGTTCCACCGCTCGGCGCCGCTCGTCCAGGTCGCCGCCGGCCTCGGCGCTGACCGCCCGCAGCCGCCCCTCCGCCAGTTCCAGGAAACGCTGGTTGGTCTGGTCCAGGGCCTGGGCGGACAGCGCCCGGAACCGGTCCGCGAGCTGTTCCTCCACGTAGGCGGCGCGATCCTCCGCCGCCCGTGCGTCCGCGCGGGCCTGGGCGTCGCGCCCGCGGGCCAGGGTCCATCCCACCGCGACGCCGATCGCGATACCGATGAGGAGCATGAGTACGAGTGCAAGGCCGTCCATGGTGCCCCATGTTCTCGCAGAGACCCGGCCGATGTGGTTGATGGCGGCCGTTTTCCTCGGAGCGTCCGACCGGCCCGCGGATTTCTCCCGGACACCGGGTGGGTGCGCGCCCCGGGGCGACCGTGAGGTCACTCCGGGGCGCGCACCGCCCGAATCGGGACGGGGCGCCCGGAGCCCCTCGGCTTCAGGTGTCCTCGGGCGCGTTCGCCGCCACGCGGCACACCCTGAGGGCGGCGCGCCACTCCTCCAACGAGCGCCAGAACTCCGCCGGGGGGTCCTCCGGCGTGAGCAGCCACATGCGCTCCCACGCGGGGGAGGCGCGCCCGGAGATCTCGGTCCGGGCCTCGTAGGGCGGGTCTCCGGAGATCGGGAACCACCGGTAGTCCAGGGGCTCCATGAGGGCCATGAGGCGTTCCTCGACGCCCCGGTCCGGTCGGACCTTGACGAGCACCCAGGGGCGGTGGCGGCGCAGGACCTCCAGGCCCCCGGCCACCACGTCGGACTCGCTGCCGGCGGTGTCGACCTTCACCACGGAGGGGCGGGTGCCGGCGGTCTCGTTCCACCGCGCCAGTGTGGTGGCCCTGACGGTGACGTGGTGGAGGCCGGGGCGGACGTTGCGCACCAGCCGGTTGCACATGTCGTTGTGCAGGGCCCGGTGCAGCAGGGCGGTCCCGGTGTGGTTGGTCAGCGCCAGGTCGACCACGGTGAAACCGAGTCGTGCGGAGGACGACACGGACCGCGCGGCCGAGGCGAGTTCGGGTGCGGGTTCGAAGGCGAACACGGGGCGGTGCGAGCGCGCGGCCGCGAGCATCGCGTACACGCCCACCCCCGAGCCCACGTCCAGGACCGCCCCGGGCGGGGTGTGGTCCAGGGTCGCCAGGAAGCAGGCGATGCTGTCGGGTTCGTGGTGCCCCAGCCCCCGCGCGGCCAGCCGACGGGGGACCGTCAGGTCGCCGGGCAGTCGGAGTTCGACCCGGTCCGGGCCGATCCCGCGCCGGTCGCCGGCGACGCGGGGAAGGCGGAGGGAGAAGTGACGGTGCCGGGGCGGGACGCGGGACGGATCCAGTCCGCCGAGTCGTCTGGGCAGGCGGACACGGATCCGCCGGGTGGCGAACCGGACGATCGGGTAGCGGCGCACGAGAGCGCGCAGTTGGTCGTGGACCACAGTGTCCTCTCCCCCCAGGAAGGGTGCCGTGACGGCTCCGGCCGGGTCCCCCCGAGGTCCGAGGCGTGCGCGTGCTCGGACGTCTCCGCTCCCCGCCCGAGGTGCCCGGCTTCGTGTTTCGAACCTACTCTGTGTAGCGATATCAGCGCACTGTGTTTTCATGATTGTTCCGGGTCCACGCCCACCCGCCGGGCCGCATACACTCTGAGCTTGTGAGTCTGTCTATCGGGATCGTCGGCCTGCCCAATGTCGGCAAGTCCACCCTTTTCAACGCGCTGACCAAGAACGACGCTCTGGCCGCGAACTACCCGTTCGCCACCATCGAGCCCAACGTCGGAGTCGTGGGCGTGCCCGACGCTCGGCTGGGGAAGCTGGCCGAGATCTTCGGTTCCGCGAAGATCCTTCCGGCGACGGTGGACTTCGTGGACATCGCGGGTATCGTGCGCGGCGCCTCCACCGGTGAGGGCCTGGGCAACAAGTTCCTCGCCAACATCCGCGAGAGCGACGCCATCTGCCAGGTCATCCGGGCCTTCGAGGACGCCGACGTCACCCACGTCGACGGTGACGTCGAACCCTCCCGCGACATCGAGACCATCAACACCGAACTGATCCTCGCCGACCTCCAGACCCTGGAGAAGGCGATCCCGCGCCTGGAGAAGGACGCCAAGCGCAACGCCAAGGACAAGGACTCCCAGGAGCTCCTCGCGGCCGCCCGCGCCGCACAGGGGATCCTCGACGAGGGAACCTCCCTGTCCCAGGCCGAGGGCGTGGACCTGGACCGGCTGCGCGAGCTGAGCCTGCTCACCGTCAAGCCGTTCATCTACGTCTTCAACCTCGACGGAGACGAGCTCGCCGACGAGGCGCTGCGCACCAAGCTTCAGGAGCTGGTGGCCCCGGCCGAGGCGATCTTCCTCGACGCCAAGATCGAGGCGGAGCTGGCCGAGCTGGAGGACGACGAGGCCCAGGAGCTGCTGGAGTCCCTCGGGCAGACCGAGTCGGGCCTGGCCCAGCTCGCCCGGGTCGGCTTCGCCACGCTCGGGCTTCAGACCTACCTCACCGCGGGCCCCAAGGAGGCGCGCGCCTGGACGATCAAGCAGGGTGCGACCGCCCCCGAGGCCGCCGGTGTCATCCACACCGACTTCGAGCGCGGCTTCATCAAGGCCGAGATCGTGTCCTACGACGACCTCGTCGGCGCCGGTGACATGGCCACGGCCCGCGCCGCCGGCAAGGTCCGCATCGAGGGCAAGGACTACGTGATGTCCGACGGCGACGTCGTGGAGTTCCGCTTCAACGTGTGATCCCACGCGGGGGCGGTCCGAGACCTTCTCGGGCCGCCCCCGCGGCGTGTCCGGCCCCGGGTCTCACCGGGGCCTCCGGTCCGGGGAGCCCCCCGGCCGGCTCAGGCCGGGCGGAGACGCAGCGCGTCCATGCCCCCGTCCACCGCCAGGCACACCCCGACCGTCGAACGGTTCGCCGGATCGGCGAGGTAGGCGACCGCGCGCGCCACCTCCTCGGCGGACACCAGGCGCCCGTGCGGCTGTCGGGCGGTCAAGGCCGCCCGTTCCGCGGCCGGGTCGTCGGCGGAGTCCAGGAGTCGGGCCACCCAGGGCGTGTCGGCGGTGCCCGGCGCGACGCAGTTGACCCGGACACCCTCCCGGACGTGGTCCGCCGCCATCGCCCGGCTCAGGGCCAGCACCGCCCCCTTGGTCGCGGAGTACAGGGCCCGTTGGGGCAGGCCGGCCGTCGAGGCGATGGAGGCGGTGTTGGTGATCGAGGCGTGCGCGGACTCCCGCAGCCGGGGCAGGGCCGCGCGGGCGACCCGTGCCATCCCGACCACGTTGACGTCCAGCACCCGAAGCCACTCGTGGTCGTCGTTGGCGGCCACGTCGCCCTGCGCACCGATCCCCGCGTTGCTCACGACGATGTCGAGCCGGTCGTCGGGGCCGGCCGCGTTCGCCACCGCACGTCGCACGGAGGCGTCGTCACCGACGTCGCACTTCTGCCAGCGGTGACCGTGATCCCCCCGCTCCGGGTCGAGGACGACCACGTCGGCGCCCTCCTCCGCGAGCAGGTCCGCCGTGGCCAGCCCGATCCCGGACGAGCCCCCCGTCACCACCGCCCGCAATCCTTGGAAACGGCCGCTCATCGCGCCTCCTCCCAGGACCGGTACACCTGGCGTTGGCGCCCCAGGCCGTCGATCTCGACCTCCACCACGTCACCGGAGCCCAGATAGGGGAACCGGCCGGAGACCGCCACGCCCTCGGGTGTGCCGGTCGAGACCACGTCACCCGGTTCGAGGCGCATGTACTGCGACAGGTCACGGACGATCTCCGCGCAGTCGAAGATCATGTCCGAGGTCCGCGAGTCCTGCCGGGGCGTTCCGCCCACCCACGAACGCAGCCGGACGTCGGCGGGGTCGAAGGCGTCGGGGGTGACCACCCAGGGGCCCAGGGGCATGTAGCCCGGGCTGCACTTGCCCTTGCTCCACTGCCCGCCGGACTCCTCCAGCTGGAAGGCCCGCTCGGACAGGTCGTTGGCGAGCACGAAACCGCCCACGCACGCGGCCGCCTCCTCCCTGGAGGAGCAGTAGGCTGCCGGCGCACCGATCACCAACGCGAGCTCGACCTCCCAGTCGGTCTTGCGCGATCCCCGGGCCAGGGTGACGGGATCGTCCGGACCGGCGAGCGTGTTCGGCGTCTTGAGGAACACGATGGGGCGCGGGGGAGGAACGGCGCCGGACTCCGCCGCGTGCGCGGCGTAGTTCTGCCCGATGCAGACGACGGCCGAGGGCCGTACGACGGGGGCGCCGTAGCGGTCGTCCCCGCCCTCCCAAGGACGGAGCCCTCCGGCATCCGCCGCTTCCCGCAGTCGGCGAGGACCGTCCGTGGCCCAGAACCCGGGATCGAAGTCGCCCACCGGGCGCGCGTCCCACAGGGTTCCGTCGATCTCGGCGACCGGGACCTCCCGCCCCGGGGCACCGCGACGCATCAGTCTCATGCTTCCTCCTTCAACAGGCCCCGGGACCGCAGCTCGGTCCAGAACGCTTCGGGGACGGGGGTGGCGAACAGGGAGTGGTCGGTGTCGATCTCGGCGGCCGTGCGGGCCCCCACGGTCACGTTGACCACCGCGGGATGCCTGCCGGGAAAGGCCAGCGCCGCCGCGGGCAGGCGCACCCCGTGCCGGCGCGCGACCCGTGCCAGGGCCCGCGCACGAGTGCGGACCGCCGTCGGTGCCGGGGCGTACTCGTACCAGGCGTCCTCGGGCGGGTCGTCGTGGGCGAGCAGCCCGGAGTTGAACACGCCCACCGCGACCACGCCCACGCGGTGGTCGCGGCAGGCGCGCATCAGCCCGGCCGGTTCCTGCTCCAGGAGGGTGTACCGCCCGGCCGCCATGACGAGGTCGGGGGCGCTCTCGACGACGAACCGCAAAAGCGTGGCGGTGTCCTTGGACCCCACCCCCCAGGCAGCGATCACGCCCTCGTCCCGCAGCCGTTCCAGGGCCGGGACCGCCTCGCGCAGCGCCTGGTCGCACCGGTCCTCGTCCTCCTCGGGATCGTGGATCCACACGACGTCGACGCGATCGGTCCCTAAGCGTGCGAGCGACCCCTCCAGTCCGCGCAGGACCCCGGACGCCGAGTAGTCGCGCTCGCGCGTGAGGGTGTCCGGAACGGCGAACCCCTGGGCCAGGTCGCTGCCGGTGGGCCGAGGGTGGGGCCGGAGCAGCCGCCCGACCTTGGTGGCGAGCACGTAGTCGTCCCGCGGGCGCCCGGTCAGGGCCTGGCCCAGGCGCCGTTCGGCCAGCCCGAGACCGTAGTGGGGCGCGGTGTCGAAGAACCGGGTCCCGCGTTCCCAGGCGGTGTCGACGACCGCCGCCGACGTGGCGTCGTCGACCTCGCGGCCGAGGTTGCCCAGGGGCGCCGTGCCCAGCCCCAGCCGCGTGAACGCAACGTGCGGTGGGACGCCCCCGCGCGCGGGCGCGGGCGTCACGGTCGCCTCCGGTAGAGGGCCGAGGCGTTCCGGTGCGCGACCCGCGCCCGATCATCTTCGGGGACGAGGTCGAGCACCCGCCGACACCAGTCACGCCGGGTCCGGCTGACCGGCCGGTCGCCGCCGACCACGCAGCGCTCCGCCCCGAAGACCGTGAGGGCGTGGCCCACGACCTCGTCGGTGACCGCGTCCAGGGTGGTCGCGTCGCCCGCCTCGGCCGGCAGCCCGGAGAGCTTGCAGTGCACGTGGGGCAGAGCGGCCAGTTCCCCCAGGTCGCGCGCCCAGCGACGCAGCGCGGCGGGGTCGTGGACGGGCGGCTTGCCCATGTGGTCCAGGACCACGGTCGCCCCGTCGAGGCCGGCCACCAGGGCGGTGAGCGCGGGGAGTTCCCGGGCACGGACGCAGGCGTCGAACGGGAGCCCCCGTTCGGCCAGATGGCGCAGGCCCCGGGCCAGTCCGGGGCGGTCGAACAGGCCACGGTCCTGGAGCAGCCGCCGGACCCCCACCACCCCTTCCCGGTCGGCGAGGCGATCGATCTCCCCAGGGGCGCCGTCCTCCTCCAACGCCGCACTCGCGACGACGCCGAGGACCCGGGTGTCCGCGCGGGCGAGATCGAGGAGCCAGGCGGTCTCGTGGTGGCGGTCGTCGGCGTCGGCCTCCACGAGCACGTAGCCGCGGGGGCCGTCCTCGTCGGGGATCGGGGAGCGCGCGGGGAGTCCGGCCGCGTCGAGCCAGGAGATCGCGAACGCGTGCGTGTCCCAGGTGTGCAGGTGCGTGTCGATGATCACGGGGCGGCCACCGTCGGGCGCGGGTCGCCGGTGTCGTCGGGGCGGGCGGACTCGGGGACCCGGGCGGCGTGGTCCAAGGTGATGTGCACCACCATCGCACTCCTTATTCATCTGATGTATTTGAGCCTAGCCTGGGAGAGAGCACCGCCATCGACCCGGGTCGCCCCGGCACGGACTGGACGAACCCATGAGTGAAGACACCGCCCCGCGTCGCGAACCGGAGACCCGGCCCTCCCTGCACGACGTCGTCGTGCAGGGGATCCAGGACATGCTCGTCTCGGGAGAGGTGGGGCCGGGGGACCGGCTCCCGGTGGAACCCGTGCTCGCCGAACGTTTCGGTGTCTCCCGCAGTTCGCTGCGGGAGGGCGTGCGGGCCCTCGTGGCCATGGGGGTGCTCGTGACCCGGCAGGGTTCGGGCACCCAGGTCACGTCGCTGGACCCGCACCTGCTGCTCCGACCCCTGGTGTTCTGGTCCGGTCTCCAGGGCGAGGAGTCCAGCCACGACGTGCACCAGGTGCGCAAGGCCCTCGAGGTGGAGGCGGCCGGCGAGGCCGCCCTGCGCCGCACCGAGGAGGACGTGGCGCGCCTCGGCGCGATCCTGGACGCCGCCGAACCGGCGATCGGGGCGCTCGACCACACCGCGGCGATGGACCAGGACCTCCTCTTCCATAGAGGACTCGCCGACGCGGCCCGCAACCCGGTCCTGGGCGCCCTCATCGACGCCCTGGCCCGTCCCACCCTGCGCATCCGCATGTGGCAGGCGATGCACCGGACCGGGCGCCTGACCGCCGCCCACCAGGAGCACCGGGCGATCCACGCGGCGGTGGCGGCGGGCGACCCGGTGGCCGCCCGCGCCGCGATGTACACCCACATGGCCCAGGTGGCCGCGCACCTGGACGGCTGAACGCGTCAGGACGCGGGCCCCGCGTCGACCGTCTCGGTCCGCCGGTCCCGTAGGACGTACACCCCGTATCCGACGATGACCAGGAAGCAGCCGGTCACCACGAGGAAGCTGAGCCGGGCCGAGGACACGTCGACGATCCAGCCGTGCAGGAGCGGGACGAGCGCGCCACCGACGATCGCCATGACCAGACCGGCCGCCCCGTACTTGGTGTCCTCCCCGACCCTCTCCAGGGCGATGCCGTAGATCGTCGGGAAGAGCAGCGAGATGCAGGCGCTCAGCAGGACCAGGCAGACGGCGCCGACCAGGTTTCCGGTGGTGACCGTCACCAGGGACAGGACCACCCCCAGCGAGCACATGAGCGTCATGAGCCTGCGCGCGTCGAAACGGCCCATCAGGGCGACCATGACGAACCGGGAGACCAGGAAGACCAGCAGGGACGCCTGGAGCCAGCGCCCGGCCGTCGTCTCGTCCGCGCCCAGGTTCTCCATGACGTAGTGGATGGTGAAGGTCCAGATGCAGGTCTGCGCGGCGACGTTGAAGAACTGCGCCACCACCCCGTACGAGTAGCGCCGGTTGCGGAGCAGACGGACGAACCGGGACCCGGACATCCCGCCCGGCGACCCGGAGGCGCGGGTCTCGCCGACGGGGACCTTGGTGAGCGCGATCGACGCGGCGATGACCAGGTAGAGGACGGCCAACCCGACGTAGGGCCCCATGACGGCGGTCAGTTCCGCCGACCGCATCGTCTCCAGTTCGCTCTGGGACAGTGCGGCCCGTTCCTCCGCGCTCGCGGGGTTGACATGGGGCAGGATGAGCACTCCCGCCAGGAGGACGCCCAGGTTGGAGCCGACCGGGTTGAAGGCCTGCGCGAAGTTGAGCCGTCGAGTGGCCGTGCGCTCGGGACCCATCGCCATCACGTACGGATTGGCCGAGGTCTCCAGGATCGACAACCCCGCGGCCAGCGTGAACAGGGCCAGCAGGAACATCGAGTAGGTCATCACGTCGGCGGCCGGAGAGAAGAGCAGGCCACCGCCCGCGGCCAGGACCAGACCGATGAGCACGCCGCCTTTGTAGCCGAGCCGGGAGTTGATCCAGGCGGCGGGCAGGGCGAGGGCGAAGTAGGCGCCGTAGTAGGCGAACTGCACGAGCGAGGACTGGAACACGCTCATCGAGAACACCGAGCCGAACACGGCGACGAGCGGGTCGGTGAGGTTCCCGGCCAGCCCCCACGCGGCGAAGCAGGTGACGAGCAGGACGAAGGGCAGGCGCATCCGGGGATGGAGGAAGGAGGTGTCGGGCCGTCGCGCTGTCGATGACGAGGGGGTGTCGGGCTGGGGCACGGTGGGCTCCTGCGTCGATGTGCCGGGCAGCGGACCTGAGTTCATCAGACGAATCTGGCTACGGCGGCGATCCTAATTCATGGAATCGCACATGACGAGGGGCGCATTCGAGGGAATTCGACGCGGGGTCGTGCCCGTGCGGCGCTACCGGGTCGCGCGGGCGCGCGCCGCCCGGACCCGCGGCCGGGCCGTCAGGCCCAGCACGATGAGGGTCTGCGCGGCGATGTAGGTGCTCATCACCCAGAACCCGTTCAGGGGCGGGTTCCAACCGGGGGCGAAGGCGCTCAGGGCGATGAGCGCGTCCGAGACCAGGAAGAGGGCGCCGCCCACCGCCACCCACGGGCCCAGCCCGGTGGCCAGCACCGCCATCGTGCCCAGCACGAGTCCGTACGACAGCACGGGGATCAGGAGCTCTCCGGCGTGGGGTGCGCACACCCCCACCAAGAGCACCACGGTCCCCACGTAGGGCGTCAGGAGCCACCGTCGCCGGTGCAGCACACTCACGGTCCGGTGAGGCCAGAAGGCCACCACGTACACCACCTGGGCCACCAGGAAGAACCCCGCCATCAGCAGGAACCCCGTGTCGCCGGACGCGAACGCGGGGGCGGTGTCGCCGAGCCAGGAGAACACCAACGCGACCATGGCCAGGCAGAGGAGGCGGCTCCGCGGTCGCCCCGTGGCCCCGGCGACCACCAGCATCAGGGCGGGCATGAGGAACGCCTGGGTCGGTCGTGACCACTCGTCGATCCCGAGCAGCCGCACCGCGAGATGGGCCACCGCGAGCACGGTGAAGAGGGCGAGCAGGACGCGAGGAAGGGTGCGGCGGGGGATCATTCGGACATCCTAGGGCGAGGATCCGGGCCCGCCCGTGGCCGCCGTAGCCCGCTCACGGGTCGGGGGAGCCTTGTGGGTCCGGTCGGGTTCCCCCGACCCCCAGGGCCACATCTTGCTCTCCAGCGGGTGACTAATCCCTTTACGGTCTGGCCAGAAATGCGTCTACCTGCATCTCTACAGAGATGCTTCCGTGGATAATTGACGCATTATGACCCATTTGTGCGGTTCTCTCCCAGGGGTCAATGTGCTCTCTTCGGGGAAACGCGGACTCGCCCTGGGCACTCCCAACCCGCACAATGCCTCACTATAGGGATGGGGTAGACAAGGGCATGACCGGAGCGTCGGCGTCAACGTCGGTGCGCAACTGTGTTCAGGAGGCGGGGATGGCCAAGGTGCGTGACCGGGCCGACGACGACCACGATCTCGACGCCCCGCGCACCCGCACGTCGCGCGCGGGCTCGGGCGGCCGGTGGTGGGTCGGTGTGGGACGCGTCCTGCTGTGGGCGTTCATCCTCGTCGTCGTCTTCAACGGCATCTGGTTCCCCATCCGCAACGGCTTCTCGCTGCCCTCCGCCTCCTCGGCCGAACCCGACACGGCCGAGACCACGAGCTTCCCCGAGACCTCCGCCGCCGCGTTCGCCCTGCGCTTCGCCGACGCCTACCTCGACACCTCCGACCCCGAGTCCCGTCAGAGCGCCCTCGCCGCGTTCGTCCCCGAAGGCGAGACCGGCGCGCTCAACCTGCCGGCCGACAGCCTCACCGGCACCAACCTCACCGTCGTCGCCGTCGACGTCATCGACGACCACAACGCCCGTGTGGTGGTCCGCGCGGACGTCAACGGCGAACCCATGAGCCTGCAGGTGCCCGTCTACAGCGACGACGACGCCCTGGTGCTCTCCGGTCGCCCCGCGCTGATGGCCGCCCCCGCCCAGGCGGCCCTGCCGGAGGGCGTGTCCTACGAGACGGACGAGCAGGCCGCGGAACAGCTCACGGACACCCTGTCCGGGTTCTTCGAGGTGTACGCCGAGGAGGCCGGACACCTCGATCGGTATGTGGAACCCGGTGTCACCATCGCCCCACTTCCGGCGAACACCCTGGAATTCAACGAACTGTCCGATATCACGGTGCCATCCCGGTCCTCGAACGGCGATGATGACGTACGACAGGTGTCGGCCACCGTGGTCTGGTCCCTCCCCTCCGGGGCATCGGCGGAAGGCGGGGGCGAGGCCGGTCAGATGGTGCAGAACTACCTGGTCACGGTCGTCGACTCGGGCAACGAGTGGTACGTGCGTGACATCCAGGGCGCCCCACACTCGTTCGGCGGGTGACGGGGCCAGTAGGCAAGGAGACGAGAAGGACCATGCGCACACCAGTAACGACACCGGAGGGAGGTGCCTGACATGCTCCCCCTGTTGTCCTCCACCGCCGACGCCATGACGGCCCTCGGTGGCACGGAGTTCCTCCACCTGGCGGTCGACACCCCCACCGAGAACGCCCCCGACACCGGTGGCCTCGCGGAGTTCCTGCGCGGGTTCTTCGGCCCGCTCTTCCTCGTCATCGTGTCCATCGTCGCGATCTTCTTCCTGTTCACCAGGGAGATCACCCGATTCGCGCAGTTCATGATCCTGGCGATCTTCATCGGGATCGTCTTCTACGTCCCCGGCATCATCGAGGTCATCGCGGTGGCGCTCGCCCGAGCGATGGGCGTACCGACGGAATAGGCGAGGGAGGCCGGAAAACGTGGATCTGCCCACGTACACCAACATCTGGCGTATCGAGAAGCGGCTGTACAAGCTCTACGATTTCCGGCTGCCCATGCCGCTCCCGGTCGGTACCTTCGGTGTCGCCCTGGGCGTCTTCGCCCTCTGGGTGGTGCTGCTGAGCCTGGTCAGGGCCCCGTTCGAGTTCGGCAACGGCTGGCACCTGGTGCTCTGGGTCGTGCCGCCCGGGGTGATCACCGTGCTGGCCACCCGGCCGGTGATCGAGGGCAAACGCCTCACCGAACTGCTCATCTCGCAGGCGCGTTTCCTCACCGAAGCGCGCGTGTACACACGGATGGCTCCCGAGTACGAGCCCGCCCGGATCCGGGTCGCGGTACGCGTGTGGCACCGTGACCCGGACGCCGGGCCGCTGCCCCTGCCCCGTGGGGCCCGTCGGGCCCGGGTCGAGGAGGAGTCGGCGCGGTCGGTCGTGTCCGAGGCCGCCGTGGCGGAGGTCCCGGTTCCCGAGGTCTCCGAGGAGGAGCAGGCCCTGCGGGCGGCCCGGGAGGCCGCCCCGCCCCTGCGCGGCGTGGCCGCGCCCGAACCGGCACCGGCGTCGGCGACGGAACCCGCACCGGCACCGGCGGCGGAGCCCGAACGGGAACCCGTGACGGCGACCGCCGAGGAGCCCGAGACGGAGTTCGACCCCGACGACGCCGTCGAGTACATCCCGGCCCGCAGGGTCCCGGTCTCCGTCGGGGCCGAGACCGCGCGGTCCGCGGAGCAGGAGACCGCGGAGGTGGAGTCGGCGCCGTCCGCCCTGGCCTCCGTGCCGCCCTCCGGCCGGGACGAGGAGGAGGGACGTCCGCGCCCCAGGGTCGGACGCCGGATGCTGAACTACTTCGGCTTCGCCCTGCCCGCGGGCGAGGGCGGGGAGGCGACGTCCGTCGAGGAACGCGGTGACGCCCGTCTCGGCGACGCCGGGGACGGTTTCGACGAACCGCTCCACGCCACGGAGGAGGACGAGCAGCGCGACCGTGACGCGTGGTTCGCCCGGCTGAAGGCCTCCTCGGGGGAGACCCCCGTCGGTCTGACCGCCAAGAGTGCCTCCACGTCGAGTGACACCGGGGCGATGAGCAGCGCCGAACTCGCCGACGCCGTTGACCGGGACGCCGAGACGACGGCCTCCCGCCGGCTGCGCGGACGCGTTCAGGGCATCCAGGTGGCCCGGGACCTGGCCGGCCGTCGTGAACGCGGGGTCGAGCCCACCGACGTCACCGAGGACACCCGTGTGACCGACGCCCCCGAGCGTGCCCGGGAGGACGCCCCCGAGCGTGCCCGGGAGAACGCCCCCGAGCGTGCCCGGGAGAGGGTCCGCCCACCGGCGGAGAGCCCCCGCGCGCAGGGTCGGGCGTTGCCGGCCACCGGGCGGGAGCAGGCGCCGCCCCGCCGCAAGGGTCGTCCGCACGCCTCGCCGTGGGAGTTGGACAAGCCCGCGAACCGGAACGACTACCCGGACCTGTCGGACTACGCGGCCCGGTTCGCCGAGGCCACCGGCCGCCCGTCCCCGGTCGGCGAGGTGGCCTCGGCCCCCTGGTCGCCCCCGGCCTCGGCCGCCCCGGAGAAGTCGGGCGGTACCCAGGAGGGCGCCGAGGGGCGAGAGAGCGTCGAGTCCGCTCTGCCCTCGGGCGGGGTGGAGACGCCCGAGAACACCGCGTCCACCGCGTCCGTGGAGACCCCCGAGCGTGAGGTGCCCGCGGGCACCTCCCCGAGCGCGGAGGCCGCCGAGGCGGCGCTCCCGGTCCGGACCCCCGGGTCCGACGTACGTGGTGGGTCCGACGGGCCTCACGAAGGCGCCGGGACCACCGAGGCCGAAGCACCGGCCCCCGCCGAGGGCACCGCGCCCGAGGGTTCCCCAGGGCCGGCCGAGCACGCCGCCGCCGTCCGTGCGCCCGAGGACACCGAGATCGCCACGCCCGCCGAGCAGGCCGCTCCCACGGCCACCGAGGACTCCGGCGTGCCCGTCGCGGCGGCCGAGCCGGTCCGGGCCGACGCGCGCACCACGGAGGTCGAGGACGGCGACGCCGTCGCGGCCGACGGATCGGACGTCTCCGGGAAGGACGTGGGCACCGCCGAGCACGGCGCGCCCACCGTGGACGAGCCGGCGGGCGAGGACGGCGGTGACGCGGAGCGCATCGGCCGCACCGAGGCCGGACCTCAGCGCTCCCACGCCGCACGGCCGTTGCCGCGCGGTGTGGAACTGGACCACGGCACCGGTGAGCAGAGCGACCACATGTCCGTGCTCGACCGGCACCTGATCCAGGCCGACACCCCGGCGCCGCCGCGGCCCAAGTTCGCCGACGCGGTCCCCACCGTGGAGCGGTCCCCGGAGGCGGGCGACCCCTCCGACTGGTTCGACGACGGCAAGCGCCGCCACCCGGACCAGCCGAAGATCGGTGACAAGGACAACCCGGTGATCCCCGTCAGCGAGCTCCGGGAGGAGCGCCGCAGGCGGGAGCGCGAACAGGACGACGCCCGGCGGGCCGCGGAGGAGGCCGCCGAGACCCGCTCCGAACCCGCCAAGCCGGCCACCCAGTTGGATCACGGCACCGGCGAGCTCGTCAGCTTCGTCGAGGTCCGTGAGGAGCCCACCGCCAGGCCCGCCGGCGGTTCCGAGGCCACGCCGAAGCGGGCCGCGCCGGAGCCCGATGCGGTGCGGCGCACGGAGTCCGAGCTGTCCGAGGCCGAGGAGGCCGCGCTGTCGGCCCGACGTCGCGGCCCCGGGAAGGACACGGCGGGGGAGACCTCCACCGACGCCCCGGCCGAACCGTCGACCGCCCACGACCCCCACGACGGGGTGTTCCATCGCGTGGCGCACAACGCGCGGCGCATCGGGCAGCTGTTCGGCCAACCGGTGCCCGGCGAGGAACCCGAGCCGCCCGCGGCCCGCCCGGCGCCCCCGGCGCAGGCACCCGCACCCGAGCCCGAGCCCGAACCCGAACCGGCCAAGCCCGGTCTAGAGCTGGACCACGGCACCGGTGAACAGGTCCGCCTGACCGAACCGGCTCCGGCCACCGAGGTGGCCTCGGTGGACTCCGGAGGCACCCGCGGATGGCGCAGGCTCGCCAAGGTCGTCACCGGCGGCACCGCGCCGGTCCGCTCGGACCTGCCGCCCGCCGACATCGAACGGCTGCGCGCCCCGATGGCGGGACCGCGTTCCCTGGTGGTCCTGGGCTGCACGGGAGGTGCCGGACAGACCGTGACGGCGCTGATGGTCGGTCACACCCTGGCCGAACACCGTGACGACCGGGTGGTCGCGGTGGACGTCAACCCCGGCCCCAACGGCCTGTCCCGGCGGGTGGGCGCCCAGGCCCCCGAGACCCTCACCGCCCTGCTGGCCAACGCCGACGCCATCGACGAGTACGAGCGCATGCGCGCCTACGCGGGGCGTGCGCGGACCGGTCTGGAGGTCGTGCAGACCCTGGACGACCCGTACGTGCAGACCCTGGACGACCGTGACTACGGGCAGCTCGCCGACCTGCTCGGCTCCTTCTACGGGATCAGCCTGCTGGACCCGGCGGCGACCGGGGTGGCCCGGGCGCTGCCGGTCGCCGACGGGTTGGTGCTCGTCGCGCCGGCCAGCGCGGACGCCGAGAGGGCCGTGTCCATGACCTTCGAGTGGCTGGACGGCAACGGGTACGCGGCCCTGCGCGCCAACGCGGTGTTGGTGGTCAACGGGGTGAGCAAGCGCAGTCTGCCCGACGTGGACGCCGCCGAGCGGGTGGCCCGTGGGCGGTGCCGCGCGATCGTGCGGATCCCGTGGGACGACCACCTGGGCGCGTCCTACACGAAGATCGACGTGGGGGCGCTCAAGCCCGCGACCAAGCGCGCCCACGGGGCCTTGGCCGGGGTCCTGGTCAACGCGCTCGAACCCGCGCCGCAGCACTGAGGCCGGCGCCTCTCCCGATCCACCGCGTGCACGCGTGAGGCCCATCCCTTCCGTGGGGATGGGCCTTGCGTGTGCGTGTGGTCCGGGCCGCGCCGAACGTCGTCGTGCGCTCAGGCGGCCCCTACCGTGTCGGCGTCGTCAGCGTCCGACCGGGGTGGTGTCCGAGGCGCCCAGGAAATCGGGCCGCGCCGTGTACGCGCTGAACGGCTTGGTGCAGGCGTTCTCGACGCTGTTGAAGACGATGAACACGTTGGACCGCGGGAAGGGCGTGATGTTGCCACCGGAACCGTGCATGCAGTTGGAGTCGAACACGGTCACGTCGCCCGCGGAACCGGTGAGCACGTCGATGCCGTGGCGTTCGGCCAGCAGCGAGAGCGACTCCTGGTCCGGCGTGCCCACGTGCTGGCTCTTGAGCGAGGCCCGGTAGTGGTTCTCGGGTGTCTCGCCCACGCACGAGACGAACGTCTTGTGCGAGCCCGGCATGATCATCAGGGCGCCATTGTGCGAGTAGTTGTCGGTGAGCGCCACCGAGAAGCTGACGGCGCGCATTCTGGGCATGCCGTCCTCGGCGTGCCAGGTCTCGAAATCCGAATGCCAGTAGAACGAGCCGCCACCGAAACCGGGTTTGTAGTTGATACGGCTCTGGTGCACGTACACGTCGCTTCCGAGAATGCGGCGTGCACGATCCACCAGACGCGGGTCGTTGACGAGGTCGGAGAAGACCTGGCTGATCTTGTGCACCTCGAAAACGGACCGCACCTCGTCGGAGGTGGGTTCCACGACGACGCGCTCGTCCTCGCGCAACGCGCGGTCTTCGCCGAGACGCCGGAGTTCGGACCGGTAGGTCTCCGCCTCGTCGGCGGTGACCAGTGATCTGGCCTGCGTGTATCCGCGTCGTTCGTAGTCGCTCAGTTCGTCGGCCCCGAAGGTGCCGTTCTCCGCGCCGGGCCACACGACGGGGTCGCGGCGGTAGAGCAGGCAGGGCTCGGGAGCCTTGCGGGTCGGGTAGTCGTCCGCGGTCGGAAGATCCATTTGCAGAGTCATGCCGTTCCCCTCGTAGAGGGTCGCTCCTCTCACTTCTGTGCGGTTTCTCGTACGGGATGCGAACGTAACAAATTCACGCGAAGATCGTGCCCAGCGGTTTTGTGATCATTTGTTTACTGGTCGGACATCTGGGTATTACTGGTCTACTATATGGGCGGAAATAAGAAAAAAGAGGATGGTTGCTTCGGATACGACCTGCGGTGGGTCGGGGTGCGGTGGGGTTCGCCTGCGGGGGGACGCCCGGGGTGATCGACCGGTCGACCCGGGGTCGTCTTTCCAGGTCGTCCCTCTGCGGGCCGGGGTCTGTGCCTCCCGCCGCCCGGATGTCGGGATTTTGTGTGATCTATTTCACAATCATCCGGGGCGCGGGGTGGTGCAAAGAATTCACTCCACGGGGCTGGCGTCAAAGGCTGAATTACCGCACAGTAGGGGCGTCCGGTTCACCTCGACCCGCTCTTGAGGAGAAACACGTGTCCCCCTACCCCCGCGCGCTCTCGCGCGCCTTCGGGGCGGTCTCCGCCCTGACCCTCGCCGTGGTGCTCGGCTGGTCCGCCCCGGCCGCCGCCGACCACACCCTTCCACCCGGCATCCCCTCCGACTCCGCCGCGCAGAGCCAGTTGAACTCGCTCACCGTCGCCTCCAAGGGCCCCCAGGACGGTTACGACCGCGGCCTCTTCCCCCACTGGAACGTCGTGGACAGCCCCTGCACCGCCCGACAGGTCGTGCTGGAGCGGGACGGCCACGACGTCGTCACCGACTCCAGCTGCCAGCCCACCTCCGGTAGCTGGTGGAGCGCCTTCGACGACGAGTGGGTGGAGGACGTCCCCGGTGACATCAGCGTCGACCACCTGGTGCCGCTGAGCGAGGCCTGGAAGACCGGCGCCGCCGACTGGTCGACCGCCCAGCGCACCGACTTCGCCAACGACGTCACCTCGTCCCAGCTGTGGCTGGCCACGCCCTCCAGCAACGGGGCCAAGGGCGACAAGGACCCCTCGGAGTGGATGCCGACCAACACCGCCGTCCACTGTGACTACGCCAAGTCCTGGATCAACGTGAAGCACATCTACGAGCTCACCATCACGTCCTCGGAGGAGTCCACGCTGCAGGACACCCTGGACACCGCCTGCTGACGGTGACCGTTCCGGGGTCGTTCCCCGCGGGGCCGTCCGACGTCGACGTCGCACGGCCCCGCTCCCTGCCGGCCCGTCCGACCGGTGCGCCCCACACCGGGTGGGGATCGGTTCTTCGGTGTTTTCCGGCTCGCCGTCGCCCCTTTTGCTTCTGTGCCCCGCCTCCGATGCTTCACTATGGGATCGGCACCCTCCGCCACAGCGACCAGAAGGGCAGGGCGATCGCGCGATGACCGGCACCAGGGGGACTCGTGGGGCGACCCGTCTCGCGGTCCGCTACTTCGACGACCGCGTCCTCCTCAGTGACAACGAGGCCTGGGCCTACTTCCGTCTGCCCACCGTCTCCTACGAGTTCACCACTCCCGAGGATCGCCAGGCTCTCGCCACGAACATCACCATCGCCCTCGCCGCCATCCGGATGAACGACGCCGAGGTCCACCTCCGCGTCGCCCACCGCACGTACCCGGCCGCCCAGTGGGCCACCGAACTCGACGGCACCGCCGACGGCGGCGCCGGCTGGTACGACTACCTCGACGAGATGTACCGGCACGTGTGGGCCAAGGACTTCTGGACCAAGGAGGTCTACCTCGGGGTGCGCCTGGGCCTGCGCAACGCCGGTGTGGGGCTCGGGCTGTTCTCCCAGGTCTTCGGCGCCTACCAGCGGACCGAGCAGATCCTCGGCATCAACGACGACGCCATCGACGACAAGGAACTCTCCCGCTGGACCGACCAGTCCGAACGCCTGGGGCGGGCCCTGGCGGCCAGTTCCCTGCACGCCCGCCACGCCGACTCCGACGAGATCGCCTGGCTCATCCGACACGCCGTCACCGGCACCGCCGAGGAGATTCAGCCGTCCGCGTCCGACCGGCGCACCTGGGGGCGTGGCGAGATCGAGGCGCTCGTGGACGGCGTGGTCCACAACGGGCGGTCGATGCTCCGTCTCGAACAGCCCTCCGGCTCCACCCACGTGGCGTTCCTGTCGTTCGCCCGCTTCCCCGACCTCATGCCGTTCCCCGACGGCGAACCCTGGCTCCACCACGCCGATGCCCTGCCCTTCCCCGTCGAGCTGTCGCTGCGCATGAAGCTCATCCCGCCGGCGAAGGCCTCCAAGGACGTGGGGCGCAAGCTGGCGCACGCCCGCGACATGGACGCGCACATCCGCGAGGCCGGTGTGGAGGCGCCCATCGCCCTGGCCGAGCAGATCGACGCCGCCCGCATGCTGGAACACGGCATCACCAAGGAACGCCTGCCGTTCGTGTACGGATGGCACCGGCTCATGGTCTCCGCGCCCACCGAACGCCTCCTGGAGCAGCAGGTGGAGGCGGTGGTGGAGCACTACCGGGACATCGGCATCGACGTCATCAACTCCACCGGTGACCAGTTCTCACTCTTCAACGAGTCGCTGCCCGGGGACCGCATCCGCCTCAACGCCTACGCCCAGCGCCAGCCGCTGCGCACCATCGCCGGCGGCATGCCCACCGCCACGGTCGACGTCGGCGACCGCGTCGACCGCTCCGGCGGCGGCTGGGTCGGCCCCTACGTCGGTGAGACCACCGGCCGGGCGCGCTCCATCGTCCACTTCGACCCCATGGTGGCCGCCTCCCGCAACCGCCCCACCGCCATCGCCATCACCGGCGAGCCGGGCGGCGGCAAGACCACCCTGGCGCTGCTGATGATCTACCAGCTCGCGCTCCGCGGGGTCACCGTGGCCGCCATCGACCCCAAGGGCGACGCCGAGTCGCTCGTGGAACTGCTCAAGCACCGTGGCCGCAAGGCCCGCATCATGTCGCTCGGTTCGGCCCAGCCCGGCCTGCTCGACCCCTTCGCCTTCGGCGACGACCTCGCGGCGAAGAAGACCATGGCCACCGAGACGTTGCGCCTGCTGCTGCCCCGCATGAGCGAGGAGCGCGAGTCCGCGATGATCCAGGCGGTGGCGACCGTCGCCAACCAGCCCCAACCGTCCCTGGCCAAGGTCGTCGAACACCTCACCGGATCCGAGGACGCCGCCTCGCGCAACCTGGGCGCGGTCCTCGGTTCGATGTCGGAGATGCGGCTGGCCTCCCTGTGCTTCGACCCCCAGGGCGAGGCGCGCATCGACACCGAGGGCTGGACCACCGTGTTCACCCTGGGCGGCCTCACCCTGCCCGACTCCGGGGTCGACCGCGACGACTACTCCTACGAGCAACGGCTGTCCGTGGCCCTGCTCTACCTGGTCTCGCAGTTCGCCCGACGTCTGATGAACGGTCTGGACCGTCGTCTGCCCAAGGCGATCTTCCTGGACGAGGCCTGGGCGATCACCTCCACACCCGAGGGCGCCAAGCTCGTCCCCGAGGTGTCCAGGATGGGCCGTTCCCGCAACACCGCGCTCATCCTGGTCTCCCAGAACGCCGGTGACATGCTGAACGAACAGGTCACCAACTGCCTCTCATCGGTGTTCACCTTCCGCTCCAGCGAGGCGCACGAGGTCGCCAGCGTCATGGACCTGCTCGGGGTCGACGGCAACGAGGAGCACGCCTCGGTGCTGCGCAACCTCGGCAACGGCGAGTGCCTCTTCCGCGACCTGGACGGACGGACCGGCCGGATCGCCGTCGACCTCGTCTCGGAGTCGCTGCTGCGGTGGCTGGACACCAACCCCACCCGTGAACGGCCCCTGGTGTCCGCTCACGGCCTGGAGGAGTAGGGCGCCCCGGTGGTGGGGATCTAGAGGGGTAGCCCTCCCCCGACCCCCACCACTCACAAGGGATCGCCCATGAGTGAGGACGTCAGCCGGCCCCGACCCGTAGTCGACACCGCCCTGCCCGCCGACGTCCGTGAGGACGCCTATCGCCGGGCCGTCACCGCACCGCACCACCCCATGGAACGGACCGAGCGCCCCCCGCGGTCCGCGCACCTGCGCGATGCCTGGGCCCAGCTGCTCTGGGTGGGGGTCACCCTCGTCATCGCCTCGGCCCTGGCCGGCGGCTACCTCGGCATGATCATCGCCACGATCAGTCTGGTCGTCTACGTCTGCGCCCTGGCCCTGCGCACCGACGCCGCCCGCCCGGTGCGGGTGGTCGGTGCCGGCCTGGGCGTGATGGCCCTGGCCGCGACACCCCTGTGGCTGTGGGCCGCCGCCGTCCCCGGACCGCCCGTGTTCGCCCCCTGGATCCTGTTCACGTTGTTGGCGGGTACCGTCACCGCCGACGTCCTCACCTCCGGCCGAGGCCGGCCGACACCGGCCGACCGGCGCGAGAACGTGCTGTTACCCGGCGACATCAGCGTCACCGACCACCGGTTGCTGGTGGACGTGCAGCGCACCATCGACCGTGTCGTCGACGCCCGCGCGGAAGCCGCCGGAGTCGACACGCTCGACACCGCCCGGGGGCTGTCCGTGCTCCGCGAACAGGAGTGGCGGATCGCCTCCCTGCTGTCCCGGCAACGGGAGCTGCGGCGCGCGTACCTGGTGCGCCACCAGCGGGCCACCTCCGACCGGGTCCGGGCGGTCCTGCGGGCCCAGCAGGAGCATCTGGCCGCCACCGAGCAGCACATTCGGGCCCGTGTCGAGCAGATCGTCGCGTACGGGTCCCTGGTCGAGGCCGCCGTCCGGGCCCAACGTGAGTGGGAGCAGTGCGAGGAGGCCGTCGCCGCGCTCGGCGCCTACGCGGAGCTGCGCGCCGAAGCGTCCCTGCTCGCGGAGCGGTCCTCGGAGGTCGCCGAGCTCACCGACATCGCCGAGGCGGCCCGCAGGGTGCGGGACGCGAGCGCGGCCCGTGTCCACACCGCCGCCACCGACCTGGTCCACCTCGCCGACTGACCCGTACCGTCGGTACGCGGCTCCGAGCGACCCGTCGCCGGGTGGCGGTCGCCGGGTTGTGCGTCGGGGTGCGCGTGAAGGGGGAGACCGCAGGGCCGGACCTTCGTGTTCCCTCCACCCCGACTCCTCGTGCGTGCACCCGGTGTTCCGGCCGCCGCTCGGCCGGAAGCGGCCGGCCACGCTTCACCCGTTCCCCACCCGAGGACCTTCGGGGTCTGACACATTGAGCGGATGAGCGATGAACGGGTGAGCGGCGAGGATCCCCACGCCGCCCTCCGGAAGGAGCTGGACACACGGGTCACGACGGGCCGCCGGGAGTTCCGCGAGATCCTCACCGAGGTGTCCGACGTGCTCCGGGAGAACGCGGGCGGCGACCCGCGCGGGGAGCACCCCGGGATGCCCGTGCTCCGGGACATGCTGGACCGGGCCTTCGCGCGCCACCTCCGATGGCAGCGCCGATGGCCCGCGCGCACCGAGGTCGACCGACTGGAACGCGCCGGACAGGCCCTCGCCGCACGCGGCATCCCCTACTTCGAGGCGCTGGAGTGCTGCGACGGCTGCCTGGCCGAGGACGGCGGCGACGTCCACCTGTGGCGTCTCGCGGTCTCCCAGGACCCGCGGGCGCGCGCGATCCTCTACTGCTTCGACGCCGACATCGAACTCGCGATCGCGGGCGAGGGGCTGTGGCTGACCTTCGAGCCCGGCCACGCCCGGCTGACCCACGCCGTGGCCAAGGAGATCCTGGACGTGCTCCAGGCCCACGGACTGGACGCGTTCTGGCCGGAGGAGTCGGTGCCCCGGATCCGGGTGGACATGGAGTGGCGGTGTCGCAGACTCGGCCGGCTGGCCGCCCACCCCGGACCGGACGTCGACCGAGAACCGATGGTCGACGTGGTTCTGACCAGCCCCGTCGACCACGCGCTCACCTGGTGGGGCGAGGACCGGGCACGGCGCGTGCCGGTCCGCGAGTTCACCCGGCTGTTCCTGCCGTGGCTGCCCTCTCTCATGTCCGTCACCGTCACCAGCCTCATCACCGGCCGGAGCATGACCCTGGACCGCGATTTCGATCGCATCCGGGTGCTCGGCTCCGGGCGGCGTCTGGACCGACGCCACCTCGACGAGATCCTGGGCCGATGGGCGGTGGACGGCTCACTGCCCTCTCGTGACGCCGACCCCGACCCCACCGGGATCGTGGAGGTCAGCCACGACGACCCGCACCCGCTGGGCACCGGCGCACGGGTGTCCGCGATCCCGCTGGAGCTGGCCGAGGCCCGGTCACTGCTGTATCGGACCACCCCCAGCGTCAGCGCCTTCCTGGTCTTTCGCGCGCGCACCGGGGAGACCCTGCAACTGCTGTGGCAGGAGGAGCACACCCTCTGGATGGAGGGTCCCGACCCGCGGAACCGGATGTCCTTCGGTCGCTTCGGTGCGATCGCCGAGGCCGAGGACCTGGTGTGCCGGCTCGCCCTCGACGGGGAGTCGGACCTGCCGGCCTTCGACGGGGTGCGCACCATCCGCTGGGACTGACCGCGCCGAGGGGACGGTGGTGCGTGCGGGGCGGGGCCGGGGAG
>NZ_QOCZ01000068.1 GCF_018207095.1 Nocardiopsis sp. MG754419
GGTCGGCTCCAGCAGCCGCATGACCATGCGTGAGAGCGTGCTCTTGCCCGAACCGGACTCCCCCACCACACCCAGGGTCTCCCCCTGGTACAGGTCGAAACTGACCCCCTTGACCGCCCAGAAGTCACTGGAGCGACCCCACAGGCCACCGCGGACCTTGAAGCTCTGGGACACGTCGCGCACCCGCAACAGCGGCTCGCCCCGCGCGTCGCCCTGGGCCGCGGGGGTGAAGGCATGGAAGGCGGTGGCCCCACCGTCCCGCGTCTCCGCGGCCTCCGCGGTCGGCCGTGCGCGCTGTCGTCCGCGCTCCTTCTCCGCCCGGTCGGCGCGGTCCTGCGCACGGCGGCGGGCCCGGGAGACCTCCACCCGCGGTACCGCGTCGAGCAGCGCCCGCGTGTAGGGGTGCTCTGGCTCGGACAGGACCCTGCGCACGTCCCCGCGCTCGACCGCCCGCCCGTGGCGCATCACGACGACCTCGTCCACCGAACCGGCCACCACGGCCAGGTCGTGCGAGACCAGGATCAGGGCCATGTTCAGATCGCGGCGCAGCTCGTCGAGCAGGTCCAGGATCTGGGCCTGCACGGTGACGTCCAGGGCGGTGGTGGGCTCGTCCGCCAACAACACCTTGGGATCGCACATGAGCCCCATCGCGATGAGGACACGCTGACGCATGCCACCGGAGAACTCGTGCGGGTAGGCGTTGATCCGCTTGTCCGGCTCGGGGATACCGACCCGGTCCAGCGCCTCGACGGCGCGAGTGCGCGCCCGCGCGCGCGGGACCCGGTGGTGGTGCACCCGGTAGGCCTCGATCAGCTGGTCACCGATGGTGTACTGCGGGTGCAACGACTGCATGGGGTCCTGGAAGACCATCGCGATGTCGTTGCCGCGCATCTCGCGGAGCCTCTTACCCGAGGCCGCCACCACGTCGGTGCCCACCACCTCGATCCCGCCGGTGATCTCGGCGCGGCTGCCCCGGTGCAGACCCATCAGGGCCAGGGAGGTCACGCTCTTGCCCGACATCGGGAACGTCACCCGCAGGTCGTCCACCCGGACGACCGGGTCGAAGGGAGCGGAGTCAGTCATAGGGGACGCCTCTCTTCAGCCGTGGATGCGCACGCGCGGGTCGATGAGCGGGTACAGCAGGTCCACGATCAGGTTGCAGATGACGATGAAGAACGCGCCGAACAGGGTCACTCCGAGGATCACCGGCAGGTCGCTCTGGGTGATGGCCTGGACGGCGTAACGACCGATGCCGTTGAGCGAGAAGACCTGTTCGGTGAGGACCGCGCCGCCCAACACCAGGCCGAGGTCCAGGCCGAAGATGGTGACGATGGGGGTCAGGGTGGGGCGCAGCGCGTGCTTGAGCACCACCGTGCGTTCGCTGAGCCCCTTGGCGCGAGCGGTGCGGATGTAGTCCTCGTTGAGGGTCTCCAGCATCCCCGCACGGGTCTGCCGGGCGTACATGGCCGCGTGCAGGAACGCGAGGGCGAGCCAGGGCAACAAGAGCCCCTGGACCCAGCCGAAGGGGTCCTCGGTCAGGGGCACGTAGCCGGGGGTCCCGAACAGACCCCAGGAGTGCACCAGGAAGGCCAGGGCGAGCAGACCGGTGAAGAAGATCGGCAGCGACACCCCCGCCAGCGCCACGGCCATCGCCAGTCGGTCGAAGAGGCTGCCCTTCCACACCGCCGAGACGACGCCGACCGCGATCCCGCCGACCAGCCAGATGATCCCGGCGCCCAGGGCCAGGGAGGCGGTCACCGGTAGCCGCGCCACGATCTCGGGGAAGACCTCCTGGTAGGTCTGGAACGAGTACCCGAAGCACGGTGCGGAGCACTCGATGGTGTCCCGGCCGAACCGGTACTGCGCGCCGAAGAAGATGCCGCGCACGAACTCGCCGAACTGCACGGCGACGGGTCGGTCCAGCCCCAGGCGCTCGATGGTGGCCTGGATCGCCTCGGGGGTGGGGGCGCGTCCCACGTACATGGTGGCGAGCTGTTCGGTGGTCCGCCCCGCCCAACGGGGCACCACATAGAAGATGGCGAAGGTGACCATGGTGACCACGGCCAGGAGCAGCAGACCGGCGCCCGAACGGCGCAGGATGTAGGTCAGCAAGGCGCGTGCTTTCTGTCGTCGCAGGCCACGGCCCCGAGGCCCGGGTTCGGTTCGGTGGTGGTTCCACCCCGAAGCCAAACCGTAACCCAACGCACACGCTTGATCACTTCTCGTCGTCGGCGTGTACGCGGGGCGCGCCTCAGCCCAACACCCGAACGCCCTCCCGCAGGTGGGTGAGGGTGTCGGGGTGGTCGCCCAGCTCCGACTCCAGGCGGCCCATGACGGCGAGCAGGCTCGCCGTGGGCACTCCGCGCGCGTCCAGGACCATGCGCGTCCACCGCAGGAAGCGGGTGAACACCGCGGCGTCGTCCAGGTACAGGGACACCGTGAGGAAGGAGGTGATGTGGCCCAGGTCCTCGACGGTCCGGTCGAGCGCTTTGCCGCGCAGGTCGCGACCGAGCGCCGCGTACGTGGTCCGTGCGTGCTCGACGCCGACCCGCACCAGATGTCCGCGCAGGCGCACCACGCTGGCGTACTCCGCGGACGGGGCCGGCACGGCCGTTCGGTCCCAGGGCCGAAGCTCGGGGACCCCGTCGGCCAGGAGCGCGGCGGCGCGGCGGGCGTCGGCCGCCCACAGTTCGGCGCCCAGGCGGGTGGCGATCGTGTCGTCCGGTCCGAACCCCGCGCCGCCCACGATCACCGGCACGCCCATGCGCCGGGCCGCGGTGATCATGCCGTGCGCGTTGACCAGGTGGGTGGGCAGGGAGCAACTGAGGGCCAACAGATCCGCGGGACGTTCCTGCAGGTGCAGGGTGAGCCGTCGGGTGGGGACGCTCGTGCCCAGGAACTCCACGTCCCACCCGTGCAGGCGCAGGACCTCGCCCAGCAGCCGGGCGGGCAGGCCGTGCCACTCGCCGTCGACGCAGGCGACCACGATCCGGCCGCGTGCCGGCGTGCGCTCCGCGCCGTGTTCGACGACCACCCCGATCGCGCGATCACCGATGTGGGTGGCCGCGTGTTCGTCGGCCACGGTCCAGTCGTTGCTCTGCCACCCGAGCCCCACACGCATCTGACACGGCGCGATGACGTCCAGCAGCAGGGACTCGGGGTCCACCCCCTCGCGCAGGGCGTGGTGGACGAGGTCGAGCGCGCCCGGCTCGTCGAGCGCGGCGACCCGGGCGAAGTACCCCTCGGCGACCGTCGCGGCACCGCCGGCGACCGGCTCGGTCCGGCTCATGGGGTCACGTCCGGCCCCGCGGCGGGGGCCTGGACGGCCAGCACGGTGATGTCGTCGTGTTCCTCGCCGCCCAGCCAGTCGTCGACGTACTGGACCAGACGCTCGCAGACCACCGGAGCGGGCATCCCGGCGCACTCGGCCAGGACGCCGTGCACGCGCTCCTCACCGACCATCTGGCCGCCCGACAGCGGATTGCGCGCCTCGGTGACGCCGTCGCTGTAGACCACCAGGGTCTCCCCCGGGGCCAGGTCGAACTCCCGGTCCCGGAACGGCGCGTCCTCGATGGCGCCGACGAAGATCCCGCCGATGTACTCCTCGCGGACGCGTCCGTCGACCCCCACCACCAGGGGCGGCGGGTGTCCGCCCCCGGCGGCCCGGACCCGCAGGCCTCCCGCGGGAAGCGGGGTGACCCGGCCCAGCACCATGGTGCTGAACTTCTCCGGGTCGGTGCGCAACAGCAGCAGGTTGAGGTGTTCCATCAGACGGAGGGGGTCGTGTTCGACCAGGCGCAACGCCTCCAGGGACTGCCGGATCCGGCCGGTCAGCACGGCGGCCTCGTCCCCCTTGCCGGACACGTCCCCGAAGGAGAAGTCGAACCCCCCGGGCACCTCGTGCACCTCGTAGAAGTCACCGCCGATGCGTTCGGCCTCGAACGCCGAACGGAAGGCGGCGCCCAGGACGGCATGGGGGATGTCCGGCAGGGGTTCGGGGACCAGGGCGGCCTTGAGCGTGCTCGCGGCGCGCGCCTGGTACTGGTACAGGTGCGCCGAGGCCAACGCCGTGCCCACGCGTTCGGCGTAGTCGACGAGCGCGTCCACCTCGGTGTCGTCGAAGCCCCCGTCGGCGCGGTGGAACACCAGGGCGCCGGCGACGTCGGACAGCCCGCGCACCGCCACGGCGCGGAAGGCACCCCCGGGGCGGGCGACGAACGCCTCCACCGGGTCGCCCGGCGTGGGTTCGACGGATTCGGCGGCCCCGTTGGCGATGTCGTCGAGCCAGGTGGCGTCCGCGACCACGTCGCGGTCCCAGGCACCGGACCCCACGAGAACGCCGCGGCGACCGTCCCGCCCCTCATGGGCGTGGACCCAGGGCACCGGGCCTCCCCCGGCCTCCAGATCGAAGTAGACGCACAGGTCCGCCACCTCCGGAACGGGCAGACGCACGATCTGTTCGATCAGCCGAGCGGGGTTGAGCAGGCCTCCGAGTCGGCGGGCTGCCGAACGCAGGGCCTCGACGGTGTGGACCGAGGTGCTCCGTGGGGTGCGCGGCCGACCTCTGCTCTCCTCGTCCAGGGGCTCGGGACCGCTGACACTCGGGGCGAACAAACGCGGGACTCCAAACGTGCCGATCCTACGGCCCGGTGCGGTGGTTCCGGGCAGTGGATCGATCCTACCCGTAACGGTCGTGACCGTTGTTCCTAGACAAACAAGTCCGGTCGACGATGTCGCACGTCCGGCGGCCTCGGACGGTGGTGCGCGCCCTCCGCACGACGGAGGGCGGCGGCCCCCGCTCCAGGAGACCGCCGCCCTCACACCGCCACGAGCATCAGTCCGTGTTGGTGGTGCCCAACGCCATGTAGTCGTACATGCTGTAGGCCGCGTGGTAGTACACGTTGGTCAGTTCGGCCGGACGGTAGAGCACGGTGCGCTCGAACACCGCCGGCAGGATCGCCGCCTGCTCCATGGCCCGCTCGTCGATGCGCGTGTAGATCTCGGCCCTGGCGTCGGGGTCCTCCTCGGAGACGACCTCGTCGAACCACTGGTTGATCTGGTCGTCGTTCAACTCGGAGATGTTCGAGTTGCCCGCGTCCTGGATGGCGTCGCCGTCCAGGATCTTGCTCATGAACCCGTAGCCGCTGGCCCAGTCCGGCGCCCATCCGTAGACCGTCAGTCCCAGGTCGTTGTCGTGCACGAAGTCCGGGGAACCGGCCTGGGTGTTGGTGTAGGTGTCGGACGGGTACTGCTTGATCTCCGTCTCGATGCCGACCCGGTCCAGGGCCTGCTGGACCGCCTCGGCGGTGCTCACGTCGGCGGGACGGTCGGCGCGGGCGCCGATCGAGGTGGAGAAGCCGTCCGGCTGCCCGCACTCCTCCAGTTTCTCCCGCGCCATGTCCAGGTCGCCCTTGCCGTCCTCGGAGGGGTAGGGGTCGATACCCGGGTCCGCGCCGGGCAGCGACGTCGGCATGATCTGGGTGGCGATGTCGCCACCGGTGTCACCGCCCCAGGCGCGCTGGAGGGCGTCCCGGTCGGCGGCGTACAGGACCGCCTCCCGGCAGGCCGGGTCGTCCAGTGGTTCGACGACGGTGTTGACGTTGAGGTAGCGCAGGGTGCTGGTCTGCGGATTGTCGACCTGGTGACGCCGCTCCTCGTCGGTGATCAACGTGCCCTTCATCGCCGGTCCCACCCCGGTCCCACCGAGGTCGACGTCGAGCTCGCCGTTGACGAGGCGCTGGTCGATCTCGTTCTGCTCGACCCCGAGCTGCACCTCGACCCGGTCGGGCAGCGCCCGACGCGTCGGGTCGGTGGAGGCATCCCACTCCTCGTTGCGCACCAGGTTCAGGGAGACCCCCGGTCGGTACTCCCCGTCGAACTTGTAGGGCCCGGAGGAGACCACGTTGCTCTGGTACTGCTCACCGCGGTCGGCGTCGGCCGGGACCGGCGCGGTCTGCGGCTGGACGAGCACGTAGGGGAACTCCGAGAAGCTCTTGTTCAGGCGAAAGACCAGCGTGTGGTCGTCGGGCGTCTCGATCCCGTCGAAACCCGCGAGCGGGTCGCTCTCGTCGGCGTAGGGGCCCTCGTAGTCCTCGCTGTCGGCGAGCAGGTCCTGGAAGTACTTCGGCCCGTTGGGCAACGCCTGGTCGCCGAAGTTGCTGCGCGCGATGGCGTACTTGATGTCCTGGGCGGTGATCTCCGACCCGTCCTCGAAGCGCAGGCCCTGTTTGACGGGGACGGTCCACTCCGTGGAGTCGTCGTTGGCCTCGGGCATGTCCTCGGCGAGGTCGGGTTGCAGTTCCACCCCCTCCTCGCCGGGGGCCTCGGTGTAGGTCAGCAGCGTCCTGGCGTAGTAGCGGGAGAAGTTCCAGCTGAACGCGTAGTAGGTGTTGCCCGGGTCCGGAGAGTCGAAGTCGGCGGAGATGGCGTAGCGCAGGGTGCCACCGGTCTCGTCGGAGGGGTTGACGACGGCGGTCTCACCCTCGTTGAACTCGGCGTCGGACGCGCCGCCGCCACCGCCGCCCCCACCGGCACCGCCACAGGCGGCCAGCAGCAGGGCCAGCGCGGTCCCGGCCGCGGCCGGTGCGGTGGCGCGTCGAAGCGCGCCGCGCCGCCGCGGCGGCTCCGGGCGCGTGAAGTGATGGGTGGTCACCGTGCCTCCTGGTCGGATTCGCTGATGGGGACGTGCGTCGCACGTCCCGATGGGTCGGGGCCCCGCGTTCGGGGCCGCGGATCGGGGTCCGTCAGTCGGAGGAGCGCGGATCGAAGGCGTCGCGCAGTCCGTCGCCGAAGAGGTTGAAGGCCAGGACGGTGACGAAGATGGCCAGCCCCGGGATGATCACGAAGTGCGGTGAGGTGGTGTAGAAGCGCAGGGCGTTCTCCAACATGCCGCCCCAGGTCGCCATCGGCGGGTTGATGCCCACACCCAGGAAGCTGAGAGCCGCCTCGAACAGGATGTTCGTGGGGATGAGCAGGGTGGAGTAGACCAGGATCGGGGTGACGAGGTTGGGCAGGATCTCACGGAAGACGATGTGGGTGCTGCCCGCGCCGAGGCTGCGGGCCGCCTCCACGAACTCGCGTTCCTTGAGGGTGAGGGTCTGTCCGCGCACGATCCGGCCGATGTAGGGCCAGTTGAAGAACCCGATGATGAACACCAGGACACCGATGCGCAGGTTGTTTCCCTCCAGCCCGAAGGCGCCGTCGGGGATGACGCCCACGAGGGCGATGGCGAACAGCAGCAGCGGGAAGGCGAGGAAGATGTCCATGGTGCGGCTGATGACGGTGTCGACCCATCCACCGAAGTAGCCGGCGAGGATGCCCAGGACGGTGCCGATGACGACGCAGACCAGAGTGGCGACCGTGGCCACCAGCAGTGAGGTGCGGGCACCGTAGACGATGCGGCTGAACAGGTCGCGCCCGTTGACCGGTTCGACGCCCAACAGGTGTTGGGCGCTGATGCCGCCCCAGGGGTCGAGCCCCTGGGCGGGATCGTCGGGATCGCGCAGGACACCACCGGTGAGCGGGTCGACGAGCCCCTGGGCGAACTGGTTGGGCGGGTGGCCGAACAGTGCGGTGAGCAGGGGCGCGAAGAGGGCGACGAGGATGAGCAGGAGCACCACGACGCCGCCGGTCATGCCGACCTTGTCCTTGCGGAAGCGCCGCCAGGCGATCTGGCGCAGGGATCTGCCGGCGGTGTCCCCGGCACCCGCGACGACGGCTTCTGGATCGGCGTGCTGAGACGACTCGGGCACGTCCATCGGCGCGGTCATGTACCCCTGCCCCCACTCTCTATGAGTGACTACATCACCACACAGAGTGTGCACCAGGGAGGGGGAGGTTTCCAGTGCCGCGCCGACCACCGGCGCACAAAAGTCCATGTCAGGGCATATGAGGTGGTCTCGTGCGCGGGCGAAGGGTCCGCGTCCCCGAGTCCCGGGGCCGGAGAACCGCCCGGGATCGACCACGGTGCGTCATCCATGGACGTCACATACCGTCACCGCGCAGACGTCGCCACCGCGCGCCCCGTTACCGGCCGGCGGCGGACGTGCTCGGGTCGCGGGCGCGCGGCACGGGTGCCCGCGGCCGTTCGTCGCATGAGGGGGTCCTGCGCGCGGTTCCCCTGGCCACCCGGGGCGCTGTGGATGCGCGGCTCACCGCGTCACGGGGGTGGGGTCGGACGCCGACGGACCGTGCCCTCCCCGACCCGGGAAGGTATTCGGAAGGGGGAGCGCGACGAACGTGCCCTCACACCGGAGGAGCCACGGGTTGGTGTCCGGCCGTGGACCGCCCGGACACGGGCCCGAGCGCGGTGAGGGCCCTCAGCGAACGCGAGGCGGGTCCCGCTCCCCTTGGTCCGGGCGCGTCCGCGCGCGACGGCGTACGCGCCCGGAGCCCGCCTCAGCGTCCGCGCGAGGCGCGGTAGCGGCGCACCAGTGCGCGGGTGGAGGCGTCCAGCCCGGACACCTCGGCGCCCTCGGTCAGGGCGGGCTCCACCTTCTTGGCGAGCACCTTGCCGAGCTGCACCCCCCACTGGTCGAAGGAGTTGATGTTCCACACGGCGCCCTGCACGAACACCTTGTGCTCGTAGAGCGCGATGAGCTGGCCCAGCGTCGACGGGTCGAGCCGGTCGGCCAGGATCGTGGTGGTCGGTCGGTTGCCGTGGAAGGTGCGATGCGGCACCAGGTCGGCCCGGACCCCCTCCGCGGCGACCTCCTCCTCCGTGCGCCCGAAGGCGAGGGCCTGACCCTGCGCGAACAGGTTGGCCATCAGCAGGTCGTGCTGGGGCACCAGCCCCTCGGGCAGGTCCGGGGCGGGTCGGGAGAAGCCCAAGAGATCGGCCGGGACGAACCGGGTGCCCTGGTGCAGCAACTGGAAGTAGGCGTGCTGACCGTTGGTGCCGGGGGTGCCCCACACCACCGGACCGGTCTGCCAGCCGACGGGACGGCCGTCGCGCTGAACCGACTTGCCGTTCGACTCCATGTCCAACTGCTGCAGGTAGGCGGTGAAGCGGGACATGTGGTGGCTGTACGGCAGCACCGCGTGCGACTGGACGTCGAAGAAACCGCCGTACCACACGCCGAGCAGACCGAGCAGGAACGGCAGGTTGCGTTCGGCGGGGGCCGTGGCGAAGTGGGTGTCCATGAGGTGGAAACCGCCGAGCATCTCCCGGAACCGCTCCGGGCCCAGCGCCACCATGAGCGAGAGGCCGATGGCGGAGTCGTAGGAGTAGCGGCCGCCCACCCAGTCCCAGAACTCGAACATGTTGGCGGTGTCGATGCCGAACGCGGCGACCTCGTCGGCGTTGGTGGAGACGGCCACGAAGTGGCGCGCGATGGCGTCCTCGCCCGCCCCGAGTCCGTCGAGCAGCCAGTCGCGGGCGGCGGTGGCGTTGGTGATGGTCTCGATGGTGGTGAAGGTCTTGGAGGCCACCACGAACAGGGTGTGTTCGGGGTCGGCGTCGATGAGCGCCTCGTGCAGGTCGGCGCCGTCGACGTTGGAGACGAACCGGAACTCCAGTCCGCGGTCGGTGTAGGGGCGCAACGCCTCGTAGGCCATGGCCGGACCCAGGTCGGAGCCGCCGATGCCGATGTTGATCACCCGGGTCACCGGACGACCCGTGTACCCGAGCCAGGTACGGGCGCGCACCTTCTCGGCGAACTCCGCCATCGCGTCCAGGACCCGGTGCACCTCGGGGACCACGTCCTCGCCGTCGGCGCGGATCACGGACCCACGGGGCGCGCGCAGCGCGGTGTGCAGGACCGCGCGGTCCTCGGTGAGGTTGATGTGGTCCCCGCGCAGCATGGCGTCGCGCAGCCGGGCCACACCGGTGGCGGCGGCCAGGTCGGTGAGCAGCCCCAGGGTCTCGTCGGTGACCAGGTTCTTGGAGTAGTCGACGTAGAGCGAACCGACGCCGAGGCCGTACCGGTCGGCCCGCGCGGGGTCGTCGGCGAAGAGTCGGCGCAGGTGGGTGGCGCCGAACCGGTCACGGTGCTCGCGCAGTCGGATCCACTCGTCCCGGCGGTCCAGGGGAACACCGGCCCGGTCTCCGGTGTCCTCGGTTCGAGGGAGGGGTGTGCTGGCAGACATCCGGTCGCTCCTCGTCGTCCATGGTCTGGGTGGAGACGCGGTGCCGCGCGTGCTCACTCCACGCACCACGCCCACAGTTCGCGGCTGCGCCCCCACCTTCCCATGAAAGACGCCGATCGTGGGCTCTTCGCCGCACGTCGACGACCTCAGACGGGGCTGCGGTCGCCGTCCCGGTCGGCGCGCTCTCCACGCAGGTGAGCCACTTCCTCCCGCAGAGCGCGCAGCTCGGCGAGGATCTCGCGTTGTCCGGCGTCCGGGCCTCCCTGCGGGCCGTCGTCCGGCCCCTCGGCCCCGTGTCCGGACTCGCCACCGCCCCCGGCCTCGCGTTCCTCGTGTCCGGCCTTGTCGAGCGCCTCCACGGCCACGGCGATGAACAGGTTCAGTGCGATGAGCGTGGACACCAGGACGAAGACCACGAAGAAGACCCAGGCCAGGGGTTGACCCTTCATGACGTCCTGCGCGATGTCACCCCAACCGTCCGCGGTGAAGATCTGGAAGAGGGTGAACAGGGACGTCCACAGGTCACCGAAGTAGCGGGGGCTGTCCTCACCGAAGAGTTTGGTGGCCATCACCGCCGAGACGTACAGCAGCAGCCCCACCAGCACCATGATGGAGGCCATGCCCGGCAGGGCGCGGAAGAGCCCGGCCACCACGTGGCGCAGGGTCGGTATCACCGACAACAACCGCAGGACGCGCAGGACCCTGAGCACGCGCAGGACGGCGTAGGGGCCGGTGGCCGGCATCAGCGCGATGCCGATGATGACCGTGTCGAACCAGCTCCAGGGGTCCCGGAGGAAGTCCCTGCGGTGGGCGAACATGCGCAGCGCCAGCTCGATGACGAACAGGGCCAGGATCACTCTGTCGATACCGGTGAGCAGGTCGCCGTGGGCGTCCATCATCCGCTTCGACGTCTCGATGCCGAGGATGACGGCGTTGATGAGGATGAGGGTGATGACTCCGGCCTGGAACCAGGGGGCGTCGACCAGGGATCGGACCCGTTCGCGTGCGGTCACTGGAGGCAGAACTCCGTCTCTTGTCATCGGTGGGGCGGCGAAAGAGCCTACCCTCGGGCGCTGCGCCCCGTTTCGCCCTCGTCGCCCTCGGTGCGCGCCGTCCTGGTATCCCCCACGCCGCAGTGGGCATGATCACCTTAGGTACCGAGGCGAGGGGGCCGCCGGTGACGGAATCCGCGAACACGTCCGGGGAGCCGGGCGGTGACGACACGGACGTCGACGACGTCGACGCCGCGATGGACGTGGGTGCCCCGGGCCAGGACACCGCCGTGGCGGAGTACCTGGAGGAGCACCCGGACGACTATCAGATCGAGGAGATCGAGGATCACGAGGTACTCGGTATAGACGCCGAGGTGGGTCGGGAGGTTCCGGAACCCGGTCCCGAACCGGAGGAGTCGCCTCCACCGGTGCCGGGCCGCGAGGCCATGTCCAGGCTGTTGGACGCCGAACGGTACGCCGAACGCGTGGAGCGTCGGTGGGAACCGTGATCGCCTCCGACCGGACCGGCGATCCGCCGGGAACGCCCGGGCTCAGTACGTCCCGGACCGCCGTTGGGCGTGGAGCCAGCGCTCCACGCGGAGCACGTGCGTGGCCGCGGCGGACCGCGCGGCCTCGGGGTCGCGCTCCCGGAGCGCCTCCAGGATGCGCCGGTGGTCCTCGTGCAGGTCGTGGGCGATCCCCTCGGCGTCGTGCCCCGCCCACACACGCTCGTTGAGGGTGGGCGAGGACAGTCCCGCGTGCACGGCCGAGAGCGTGGCGTTGCCGGCGCACGCGACGATCCGCCGGTGGAATCCCACGTCGAACGCTCCCGAGTCGGCGGGGGCGGCGTGGTGATCGGTGTCCTCCAACCGACCCAGCAGCGCGCCGATGCGCTCCAGGTCGTCATCGGTGGCGCGGGCCGCGGCGATGGCGGTGGCGGCGGGTTCGATCATCCGGCGCACCTGGAGGACCTCCACCAGCGTGGGGTCCGGCGACACCTCGGCCAGGACCCCGAAGGCCTCCAGGAGGTCGGCGGGGCGCAGGGCCGTGACGTACACACCGGCCCCGTGACGGACCTCCAGGACGCCCAGGGTCGTGAGGGTACGGATCGCCTCGCGCACCGAGCCACGGGAGACACCGAGACGGGCGGACAGCTCGCGTTCCGTAGGCAAACGCTGCTGAGGTCCTACCTCTCCCCCAGCGATCATCGCCTTGATCTGCTCGACCGTCCGCTGCGTGACCGGGGTACGCACTCCGTCAACCACGCCGCTCCCCCGTTTTCTCCGTGAACACGTCAGAATTCTACCCCTCCGAGACGACGAACCCCACTTGCCCGCGGGGCGAAGTTGTTGCACAGTGGTCGGACCACTCGACGTGACGGTCAGCGCGTCGAGCGCCCCCACCGGCGGCGAGCCCCGCATCATCGAGTGGGACCGGTGGGGCACGAAGGAGGCACATGCGGATCGCGCTGTTCATCACCTGTGTCAACGACACGCTCTTCCCCGACACCGGCCGATCGGTCGTCCGGCTGCTGGAGCGCCTGGGACACGAGGTGGTCTTCCCCACCGAGCAGACCTGCTGCGGCCAGATGCACTACAACACCGGTTACCGACGCCCGGCGGCCCGGCTCGCCGTGCGCTTCGCCCGGACCTTCGACGGCGCCGACGCCGTCGTGGTCCCCTCGGCCTCGTGCGCGGCGATGATCCGTGAGCACTACCCGAAGCTGGGACGGAGCGGCAGCCGTCTGTCCCGAAGGATGGCCGACCTGGGCCCGCGCGTGTACGACCTCACCGAGTTCCTCGTGGACGTCCTGGGGGTCACCGACGTGGGCGCCTACTATCCGCACAAGGTCGTCTACCACCCCACCTGTCACGGGCTCCGTTCCCTGGGCCTCGGCGATCGCCCGTATCGGCTGCTGCGCGCGGTCCGAGGCCTGGAGCTCCTGGAACTGCCCGGGGCGACCG
This sequence comes from Nocardiopsis sp. MG754419, assembly GCF_018207095.1. Taxonomy (GTDB): domain Bacteria; phylum Actinomycetota; class Actinomycetes; order Streptosporangiales; family Streptosporangiaceae; genus Nocardiopsis. The sequence continues at coordinate 13,043 of NZ_QOCZ01000068.1, forward strand.
AGTGCTGCGGGTTCGGCGGCACGTTCTCGGTCAAGAACGGCGACGTGTCAGCCGCCATGGGTTTCGACAAGGCCCGGCACGCGATGGAGACCGGCGCCGAGGTGCTGTGCGCGGTGGACAACTCCTGCCTGATGCACATCGGCGGGACGCTGTCCCGGCAACGCTCGGGCCTGCGCATCGCGCACATCGCGGAGATCCTGGCGAGCACGGAGAAGGAGTACGCGACCACATGAGCAGCGCCACGTTCCTGGGCATGCCGCCCTTCCCGGAGGCGGCCGAGCACGCCGTGCGCGACGCGCGCACCCGGCACAACCTCCACAAGGCCACGCACACCATCCGCGGCAAACGCGACGCGGTCGTCGGCGAACTGGGCGACGACTGGGCGCGGCTGCGCGCCGAGGGCGAAGCGGTCAAGACGCACACCCTGCGCCACCTGGACCACTACCTGGAGCGGTTGGAGGAGTCGGTCCAACGCGCGGGCGGCACCGTGCACTGGGCGGCGGACGCCGCCGAGGCCAACGCGATCGTCACCCGCCTGGTCCGACGGACCGGCGAGACCGAGGTCGTCAAGGTCAAGTCGATGGCCACTCAGGAGATCGAACTCAACAACGCCCTGGAGGCGGCGGGCATCACCGCCTACGAGACCGACCTGGCGGAGTTGATCGTGCAGTTGGGCGAGGACCTGCCCTCGCACATCCTGGTGCCCGCGATCCACCTGGGCCGCTCCCAGATCCGGGAGATCTTCCTGGACAAGATGGCCGAGTGGGGGGTGCCGGCGCCGGCGGACCTGACGGACGACCCGCGCGCGCTGGCCGAGGCCGCCCGGGTCCACCTGCGCGAGCTGTTCCTGCGCTCCAAGGTGGCAGTGTCGGGCGCCAACTTCGCGGTGGCCGACAGCGGTACCCTGGTGGTGCTGGAGTCGGAGGGCAACGGTCGCATGTGCCTGACCCTGCCGGAGACGCTCATCTCGGTGGTGGGGATCGAGAAGATCGTGCCCACGTGGTCGGACCTGGAGGTGTTCCTCCAACTGTTGCCGCGCTCCTCCACGGGCGAGCGGATGAACCCCTACACCTCGACCTGGACCGGGGTGACCCCCGGGGACGGACCGCAGGACTTCCACCTGGTGTTGTTGGACAACGGCCGCACCGACGTGCTCGCCGACACCGTGGGACGGCAGGCACTGCGCTGCATCCGGTGTTCGGCCTGCCTGAACATCTGCCCGGTCTACGAACGCACCGGTGGGCACGCCTACGGTTCGGTCTATCCCGGGCCGATCGGCGCCATCCTCACCCCGCAGCTGCACGGGATGTCCTCGGAGGTCGACCGCGCCCTGCCCTACGCGTCGTCGCTGTGCGGCGCCTGCTACGACGTGTGCCCGGTGGCCATCGACATCCCCGAGGTGCTGGTGCACCTGCGCGAACAGGTGGCGTCGGCCCCGGGGCACATGGGCGAGAAGGCCATGATGGCCGGGGCCGAGGCGGTGTTCGGTTCCTCGACCGCCCTCGACGCGGCGCAGCGCGCCGCCGGGCTGGTCGGCGGCGCGATCCCCAAACACCTGCCGGGGACGGCGGGCAAGTGGACCGACACCCGGGACCTGCCCGAGATCCCTCGGGGTTCCTTCCGGCAGTGGTGGAACGAGCGAGAGGAGGACCGTTGATGGGCGGCTCCCGCGAACGTGTGCTGGCCCGGGTCCGTGCGGCCCTGGCCGACGTGCCCGCTGACGAACCGGTGGAGCGTCCTTCGGAACACCCCTACGCCGACGCCCACTCCGAGGGAGACACCCTGGAGGTGCTGGCGGACCGCTTGTTGGACTACAAGGCCTTGGTGGAGCGGGTGACGGAGGCCGACCTGCCGGGTCGGATCGCGGCGGCGTTGGACCGGCGCGGGGCCGGGCGCGTGGCGGTCCCACCGGGGCTGCCGCAGGCGTGGCTGGCCGAGAGCTCGGTGGAACGCGTGGGCGACACGGCCGAGGCTCCGCTGTCCGCCGCCGACCTGGACGCCACCGACGGAGTGGTGACCGCCTGTGCGGTGGCGATCGCCGAGACCGGCACCCTCGTCCTCGACGCACGGCCGGACCAAGGCCGCCGGGCTCTGACCCTGGTGCCCGACTACCACCTGTGCGTGGTCCGCGCCGGCCAGGTGGTGGACGGCGTACCGCAGGCGGTGCGACGGCTGGACCCGGGACGTCCGCTCACCTGGATCAGCGGCCCCTCCGCCACCAGCGACATCGAGCTCAACCGGGTGGAGGGCGTGCACGGACCGCGCACTCTGGAGGTCCTGCTGGTGGAGCCGGACACCTGAGGGGTCCCGGTGCGTCGCAGGTGGCGGCGGCCGAGGTAGGGCGCGCCTCACCCTCGTGGTGTGGCGCGCCCTCGGCATGGTGTCCGGCCCGCACCCTCGTGCGACGGGGTCCCGCAGACCTAGCGTTTCCAGGGCAACGAAACCGACACGATGGACGGTGCCCATGCAACGCCCCCACCGAACGATCGGCGCTCTGGCCGGTGCCCTGAGTCTGGCGACCGTGGCCGCCTGCGGTGCCGAGAGCGCGACCCTGGCCGGTTCCGACGACGAGAGCCCCGCGCCCCGGGCCTCCCTGCCCGCCCCCACCGGGGAACACCCCGTGGGCAGTACCACGCACCACCTGGTGGACCACGAACGTGAGGACCCCTGGGCCGGCGGGGACCGCGAGCTCATGGTGACTCTGTGGTACCCGACCCCGACCGACACCGGGGAACGGGCCCCCTACCTGACCGAGGCGGAGGCCGAGGCGAGCCTGGTCGCCCTCGGCCTGGATGACCTGCCGGTCGAGTCCCTCGTCGAGGTGGGCACCCACTCCGCCCCGGACGTGGAACCGATCGACGGCGAGCTGCCGTTGGTGCTCTTCTCACCCGGCGCCGGCGTCTCACGGGTGTGGGCGACCTCGTTGGCCGAGGAGCTGGCCTCGCACGGGTTCGCGGTGGCCGGGATCGACCACCGCCACGAGGCGGCGCCGGTGGAGTTCCCCGACGGCCTGGTCGAGGAGTGCACCGCCTGCGTGACCCAGGACTGGGATCTGGGCGGGGTCACCCGCGCGGCGGACGTGGGCTTCCTGTTGGACGAGATCGACACCGGCGCCCTGTCGGCGTGGTCCGCCGCCCTGGACACCGACGCGGTGGGCATGATCGGGCACTCCTGGGGCGGGACGGCGGTCGCCCAGAGCCTCCTGGACGAGGAGCGGGTGGCCGCGGGGATCAACCTGGACGGCCCCTACCACGCCTCCCAGCTGGAGGGCGAGATCGACCGCCCACTGGCCCTGCTCACCAACGACCAGGGGCACGCCTGGGAGGGGTGGGACGAACGCTGGGACGGCCTGACGGGTGACCGCCGGTGGATCCGCGTGACCGACTCGGGCCACTCCAACGCCTTGGACCGCGGTGTCCTCATGGACCGACTGGACCTGCGGGACGTGCTCACCCCCGAGCAGTGGCGGGCCCAGTTCGGTGACCTGGACCCCGAACACGGGGTGCGCCTGGTGCGCGACTACTCCACGGGTTACTTCGACCATCACCTGCGCGGCGGCGCACAGCCGATCGTCGACGACCCGCAGAGCGTGCACCCCGAGCTGGTCGTGGTGGACCCCGAGGGGTGAGACCGACACCCCCCGCGGGCGGTCACCGTGGCCGCCAGGTGCGCAACAACTCCTCCAGCGGGTCCGGGACGTGGGCCTGCCCGGCGAAGGGCGCCTGGTAACGGGCGCCCGCGCCGGGGACGGATCGGCGGGGGCGGGAGGCCGAGCGTGCCGGGGCCGCGCCCCTTCCGGTCGCGTCCATGGTGTCCTCGGCCGGCTCCCCGCGACCCAACGGGGCCTGGTAACGGGCGCCCCGGGGTGCGGGAGCGCGCTTCCTGCGGCGGCGCACCCACCGGGTGACGGTCGTGCCGCCCTCCGGCTCCCCCGGTTCCTCGCTCGGGCCGCGCTCACCCGTGGGGGTGAACCACACCGGCAGCTCCACCAGGCCGTGCACGGTCAACGAGGGCCGCCGGCGCAGCTCCTCCGGTTCCACGGACAGGACCATGCCGCGCAATCGGTCCACGGCCATGTCGATGGCGGTGCGCACGAACTCCCGCACGAAGGCCGTGGCCGGGCACCGGTGCGCCCCCGCACCCCAGGAGAGGTGCGCACGGTTGCCCGCCAGGGCCAGGGTGTCGTCGGCCACGCGGGCCACCGAGGGGTCGGTGTGCGCCGCGGCGAACCCGAACAGCAGGGGTTCGCCCCGGCGGATCGTGGCACCGGCGAAGCGAAGGTCCGTGGTGGGATAGCGGCCGGCGAGCACGCGGAGGGGCGGGTCGGTCCACATGATGTGGTCGACGAAGTCCTCCGGTGTGAGGGTGCCGCCGAGGTAGGCGGTCCACACCACCGGATCGTCCAGGAGCGTGAGCAGGGCGTTGCCGATGAGGTGCGTGGTGGGTTCGTGGCCGGACTCCCACAGCAGGGACAGCGCCTCGACGGCCTCGTCGTCGGTGAGTCGGTGCGGGTGCGCCAGGAGCGTGCTGGTGAGGTCGGTGCCCGGATCGGCGCGCTTGCGGGCGACCAGCCCACGGAAGTAGGCGCGCACCGCGAGCGCGGCCGGCTCGGCCCGGGCCGGATCCCCGCTCCACCGTCGTTCACCGAGGTCGGCCAGCAAGTGACCGTACTCGTCGGGCAGGCCGAAGAGCGCGTTGAGCACCAAGGCGGGCAGCGGCGCGGCGTACCGGCCGATGAGGTCGGCCCCGCCCTCGGCGGCGATCCGCCCGAGCAGGTGCACGGCGGCGCGCTCGACCACCGGGACCAGGCGCGGCGTGCCCACCGAGGCGAGCGCCTCCACGATGGGAAGGCGCAGGCGCTGGTGGTCGTCGCCGTCCCGCGCGAGGGCCCCGGTACGGGCAGGTCGCGCGCCCGACGGGTCCCACCGGCGGGGGTCGGCCGAGAAGTACTCCTGGTCGCGCAGCACCCGAAGGTTCTCCTTGTAACCGAGCAGGAGCCAGCCGGACACCCCGGGGGCGACCTCGACCGGCACGATGCCGCCGTGCCGCTCCCGCAGGTGTCGCCAGGACGGCTCGGCGTCCCGGTACAGAGGCAGGGCCGTGTCGCCGCTGACCGGGCAGCGCGAGCCGTCCACCGCCTCGCGGCCGCTGTGGTCGCGTCCGGCGTCGCCGGCTCCCTCGCGCATGGTGACTCCTCGGTGGCTGTGGATCACGGCGACGTTATGCCGCGGATGTTTCCGGCGTGCTTCCACGAGGAAAGCCCGGCCTTTCGTCACCCGGCAGCACGCCCCAGGCCACCCCAGCGCGCCGCAAGAGGGGCGAACCGGCAGGGGACGTGCGAACGACGCCTTCGTGTCCCGACCGGCACACGGGCACCACCGCGCGGGAGGGGACGAGCTCGTGTTCTCCCGGACCTCCGCCGCGTTCCGGCCGGTGTCCGCGCGCCCACGGCGCGGCGGGAGCCCGCGGGACCGGGGTGGAAGTGCTCGCTCGGCGCGATCCCGCCTCCGTTCCACCTCGACCGCGCCGTCAGCACCACCCGGGGCGCCCGAACACGGGAACGGCCGCTCCGGTGCGACCCGCCCCCGGACCTCGACGCGGCCCATGCGCGGCCCGTGAGGACCGATGTGGCGGGCCTTCCCGCCTTGTGGAGGCGGGTACCCGGCCGGGACAATACGGCTGCCCGGTCGCCACGACGGCGGCCGACAGCGAAGGGAACCGATGACGGACGCCACCCCCGCCTTCGACGCGACCGTCCCGCACTCCGCCCGGGTGTGGAGCTACTGGCTCGGTGGCAAGGACCACTACCCCGCCGACCGTGGTCTGGGGGAACGGATCCGACGCGACGCCCCCGAGATCGTCGAGATCGCCCGCGCCGACCGCCGCTTCATCATCCGCTCCATCACCCACCTGGCCGCGCGGGAGGGGGTCCGCCAGTTCCTGGACGTGGGCACCGGCCTGCCCACCGACGACAACACCCACGAGGTGGCCCAGGCGGTGGCCCGGGACGCCGAGGTCGTCTACGTGGACAACGATCCGATGGTGCTCGCCCATGCGCGGGCCCTGCTCACCGGAACCCCCGAGGGCGGTACCCACTTCATCGACGCCGACCTGCTGGAGCCGGAGGAACTCCTGGGCCGGGCGCGCGCGTACCTGGACTTCACCCGGCCGATCGCGCTGACCTTCATGAGCACCCTCGGCCACTACCCCGCGGACGAGAGGCTCTACGCGCTGATCCGCACCTACGTGGACGCTCTGCCCTCGGGTTCCTTCCTGGCGCTCAACGACAGCACGCACACCAGTCCGCAGATCGTCGACTCCGCCGTGAAGTGGAACCAGAACAGCGCGCTGCCGATCCACCTGCGCTCCCCGGAGCAGATCGAGGCCTGCTTCGCGGGTCTGGAGCTGTTGGATCCGGGTGTGGTCTCCCTCCCGTTCTGGCGGCCCGATCCGGCGCGGCACGAGGAGACCCGTGAGGTCGCTCAGTACGGGGGCGTGGGGCGTAAACCGTAAGATACGTGGCCACAGCAGGCACCCTGTGGACGGTAGGATGGTCCGTCGGTTCAGGCCCCCTTCGACCAGGGAGAACACGTGGGCAGGAAAGGTCGCCGGCGCGACACCGACCGGACGGACCGGGAGTGGGCCGGCCCCACCCCCGGCGACACTCCGGTGGAGGTGGTCGCCAAGGCCGTGGACGCCCTCGTGCGCGGCCAGGAGGGGTCCGGAGTGGACCTGGCGTCGGCCCGTCTGGCCGACGTGGAGAACCCCCACTGGGCGGGGGCGGCCGCACGCGCGCTCTTCGACACCCTGCTGTTCGGGGTGGCCGACGCCTGGGCCCGGGGCTGGCAGCCCGGCGAAACCGTACGGCACGTGCGGCGCGAGGCCGGTCCGCTGGCCGCCGCGGTGTGCGCCGACGCCGTCGCCGCCGACCTGGAACGTCACTCCTCCGCCACCGTGGACCCCCGATGGGCCGACCAGGTGCGCGCGCTGGGTGTGGACGTCGGCTCCGTCACGGGTGAACGGCACCTGGAACACCTGGCCGCCGCACACGACCTCATGCGCTTCGAGGCGGTCGAGGCGGTGTTGCGGCTGCTGGCCGTCCTGCGGACCCTGCCGCCCATGCGCAGGCTGGGCCCGCCGCCCGGGACGTTCCGGCCCGGCACCCGCACCACGCACACCGTGGACCGGGGGCGCCTGCAGCGTGTCCGCGCCCTGCTGGCCAAGGCCGAGTCCACGGAGTTCCCGCAGGAGGCCGAGGCGTTGACCGCGCGGGCCCAGGAGATGATGGCCCGGCACAGCATCGACCTGGCCCTGGTGGCGGCCGACCCCGAGGAACCGGAGGCCGCCTCGGCCCGCCGTCTGCCGGTCGATTCGCCCTATGACGAGCACCGGGCGGTACTGCTCAACGAGGTGGCCGAGGCCAATCACTGTCGCGCCGTGTGGCACCGCGAACTGGGCCTGAGCACCGTCATGGGCTTTCCGGGGGACGTGGAGGCGGTGGACCTGCTGTACACGTCGCTGTTGGTGCAGGCGGAGACCGCGATGCGCGTGAACGGAGCGGCCCGGGACCGCTCCGGGCGCGGTGCCCGCAAGGACTACCGGGCCTCGTTCCTGGCCGCGTTCGCGGTACGGGTGGGCGAACGTCTGACCGAGTCGGCGCGGGCCACCGAGGAGGCGGTCGGCGCCGAGACCGGTACCGACCTGGTCCCCGTGTTCGCCGCCCGGGAGCAGGCGGTGGAGGCCGCGGTGGACGAGGCCTTCGGAGCCCTGACCACCTCGCGTGTGCGCGGACCGGCCGACGCCGAGGGCTGGTACGAGGGGCGTGCCGCGGCGGACGCCGCGTCACTGGGCGCACGCACCCACGTCACCCGCTGAGCCGCGCTCTGTCGGATCCTCCACAGCGCTCCGGCCCGACCGCGATCCCGGCCACGCCGCCCACGACGACACCCGGCTCACCGTGACGGTGCTGTCGGGGCCGCCCGGCGTGGGAAAGGACCACTGGATCCGCACGCGGCTCCCGGACCCGCCGGTGGTGAGCCTGGACGCCCCGCGCGCCGAACCGGGGTCGGACGGTCCTTCGGGTGGAAGGCCGCGCACGTCTCCCGCGACCTGCGCGGTCGGCCCGTGGGGGCCGGCCGCGGACGATCGGGCCAGAGTGGAGATCACCGTGTTGGAGGCCCCGCCCGACGTCCCGCGAGGACGGACGGCGCGCAGGGAACGGCCCGCAGCGCACGCGGCGATTGGAACGTCCGCTCCGCCGGTGGGGGTCGCCCGTTCCGGCCGAGGCCCACCGGGTCGTCCACGTCTCGACCGTCTGAACCGGTGCCGCTCTCGGCCCGCCGGAGGCGGCGTCACCGAGATGCCGCGCACCCCCCTCAGCGGCCCTCCACCCGGTGGAGCAGGACCCGCGCCAGGACGTCCTCCCACTGCGACCAGTCGTCGATCCGCGGCCCCGCGAGGAGTCGGTTGTAGTGGCGGGTGAACCGCACGAGCGACCAGCGCGGTCGAGCACGGCCGGTGACCTCGGGTTTGTCGTCGATCAGTACGTCACCGACCACGCGCGTCTTGTCGCGCGTGATGACGGTGGAGTGCGACAGATCCGCGCCCAGGTGTTCCTCCACCCAGCGCAGCTTGTCCGAGGCGCAGGTCGGGTTGCTCATCCAGGGACTGGTGCACACCGCGACGTCGATGCCCGCCCCGACCATCCTCTCCACGGCCTCCACACCGCCGGGGACCGGCTTCAGAGCGGCGAAGAACCCTGGTTCGTCGAGCACGGTGAGGGTGGCCGCGCGGTCCTCCTCGGAGAATCCGGTGAAGAGGTCGAAGCTCTCCCGGCCGCCGGGGTCGGCGATGGGCAGGTGCGGAAAACGACGCCGCCGGGAGGAGACGAAATGGTCCGCCCAGCCGCAGAGGACGTCGTCCATGTCCACGAGGACGGTGGGCACGCGCCCCTCCTTCTCCATGTGGAGATCCAGGGCGCGGGGCAGAAGATCACTCATCCGTTCAGCATGATCCATGCCGCCGCGCACGTCGGCACCGCCCCCGACCTCGGGAAGGTGTCCGAGCCGACCATGAGGCCGCGGCTCCCCCCGCACGAGGACACCCGGTGAACGAGACGCCCCCCTTCGCGCCCTGGCCCGGTGGCGGGGTTTCCTCGCGGTGAGCGACGGGTGGGACCGTCCCCAGGGTGCGGCCGACCGTGTCCACGGGTGCGCCGATCTCCCGTGGTTTCGTGAGACCCACACGGGGTGGACCTCATCGAGATCCCCGGGGCCGAGCCCCAGGGTTCGGGGTACTGCTCGCGCTGTTCGAACGTGCGCGGGAGATCGCCGGGCACGAGGTGGTGTGGTTGTTCGATCCCGGGAACGTGGCCGCCCCTGCCCCGGACGATGGCCGGTGCGGCGGCCCCTCTCCGGCCCGCCCCTCCCGGGTGGAGGGCGCGGTCCGGCGGGGCCCGCACCGGGCTCCGCCGGACCGCACGGTTCAGGCGTCCTCGTGCGTACCCCCGCGCAGCTTGTCGCCCACTTCGAGGGGAGCGCGCTCCTCGGTCAACCGGCGCAGCGCCTCCTCCCGGGAGATGGGGGTGGGCGGGGTGACCAGGCTGACGATCACACCGGCGAGAAGCGCCACCACCAGCGACGGGATCACCGCGTTGCCCCAGTAGGCGGCGAAGGAGTCCACGCCGTTGACGACCAGCGCGGCCACGGACCCGCCGAGCATCGCCGCGATCCCGCCCTGCCAGGTGGCGCGGGGCCAGAACTTGCCCAGGATCGAGGCCACGAGCAGACCGGTGAGCACCGTGGAGATCATCAGGGTGATGTACTCGATGAGGGTCGTGGCCATGAGGGAGAACACCAGGGCGAGCCCCATCACCCCGGTCAGCGCCCACCGCGAGTACCGCACGAGGCTCTCGGCCTGGGGAAGTCGACCGGTGACCACCTGGGAGATGTCGCGCACCAGGATGGTGACGCCCACGATGGCGTCGGAGTCGCCCGAGGACATCGTGGCCGACAGGCCAGCGACGAGCAGGAACGCGCCCAGCCACACCGGGAACAGGGTGGTGACCAGGTAGGGGAAGGCCATGTCCGGATTCTCGAGAGCGGGTTCCATGGTCCTGGCGGACATGCCGGCGATCGCCGGGAGGATCGAGAAGGCGGCGAAGAGGACACCGGCGAGGAGGAAGCTGCGCCGAACGGTGCGCACGTTGACGGCGGAGTAGATCCGCTGACGGTACGACGGGGTGGCCAGGACACCGACGCCGATGACCACGGCGAGCGACAGGGCGGGCAGCGGGCCGAGGGCCTCGTACCCGAACAGCGAGAGCGCCTCCTCCGAGGACCCCTCGTTCAGTCCGTCGAGCCCACCGACGCTGACCAGCGCCAGGACCGCCAGGATGGTGAAGCCGAGGAAGAGGATGGTGCCCTGGATGGCGTCGGTGATGACCACCGCCAAGTAGCCGCCGACGATGGTGTACACCCCGAACCCGAGGGCGATGACCACCTTGGCCGTGTTCTGGTCCATGTCGGTGAGGAAGGCGAGGTACATGGCCCCGCCCATGATGTGCGCGCCCAGCCATCCCACCGAGGCCAGGAACAGGAGGATGGCGACCACGCCCTTGATCGCGCGACTGGCGCCGAAGTAGTAGCTCATCTCCTCCGGGAAGGTCATGAACCCCTTCTCGCGCACGTCGGCGAAGAGCAGGAGGAGCAGGAACAGGCCGACCGCTCCACCGATCCCGTAGAGGGTCCCCGCCCAGCCGTTCTGGTAGGCGAAGCCCACCGCCCCCAGGCTGGAGCCGGTACCGACCAGGGTGGCCAGCGTGCTCCCCATGACCAACGGGGTGCCGAGCCTGCGCCCGGCGAGAAGGAAGTCCTCACCGTCCTTCGTGCGCCGGGCGACCCACCAACTGATGGCGATCATCAGCAGTACCGACGCGAGCAGCGCCGACAGGTACACCACATTGGCTTGGCTCATGACGAATCTCCTGGGAAGACGGGGAGGGGTGGGCGCCCGGTCCGCGTGAAGACGCGCGGGCGAAGAGGGGGCGGGGACCGCGCGGCCGGGAGGCGGGCCGCACGGTCCCGGGGATGGGGTGCTCCGGGCTACGGACTCAGCAGGCCGGTCGGTACAGCACGGCGTCGACCTCGATGTCGAAACCGGGCAGGTCGGCCTGGATGGTGGTGCGCACCGGGGGTTCGTCGCCGAAGTATTCCGCGAACACCCCGTTCATCGCCTGGAAGTCGTCCAGGTCGCGCAGGTAGACCCGGGCCTGGACGGCGTCGGCCAGGCTCGACCCCGAGGCCGCCGCCACCGTCGCGAGATTGTCGAAGGTGGCCCGCGCCTGCTCCAGGAACGGGCCGTCGACCAACGAGCGGTCGGTCCGGTGCGGCGTCGCCCCGGCGAGGTACACGAAGTCCCCCGCGACGACCGCGTGGGAGTACGGGCCTCCGGGCGGTGCGGCGTCCGGTGTGTTGACGATCTGCTTCTTTGCCATGAACCCTCCTTGGGATCGGTGGTGCCGGTGGTGACCGGACCGGGTCAGAACAGGGTGCGAACGGCGTCCACGACGCGGCCGTCACCGTCGAGGACGGGGATCAGGGGCCACTTGTCGAACACCGTGCAGGGATGGGAAAGCCCGAGTTCGACGACGTCGCCGACGCGCACCGCCTCCTCCGCGGGTCCGTCGAGGTCGAGGAACGCGTGGTGGTCGTTGAGCTCGACGACCCGCGCCCCCTCTCCCAGGGGGGACCGTTCGCCGTCGCGCAGCAGCGCGCGCGGGACGGGCAGGTCGATGTCGAACGAGACGTCGCGCTTGCCGACCCCCAACAGGGCACGGCCCGGTTCGGGGCGGGACAGCACACGTGCGTAGCAGCTCAGCGCGGGACGCAGGGGGTCCTCGTCGGCGGCGGAGCGCAACGGGGACGCGCGCTCCATGAACAGGTCGTCGTGGGTCAGGTAGCAGCCCGAGCGCACGATCCGACGGACCGGCAGCGACAGCGCGGGGGGCTCGGCGAGGGCGTCCGAGACCAGGTCGGGGTAGCTGCTGCCGCCCGCGGTGACAATCACCTCCTCGGCTCCGTCGAAGAGGTGTTCGGCGTCGGCCCGCCGCGCGAACGCGTACAGGCGGTCCAGCCAGGAGCGCACGCGGGTGGGGGAATCATCGTCCCGGCGCTGCGGGAAGACGCCCTCGAAGGCCTCGACGCCGACGAGGGCGAGTCGGGGGTGCTCCGCCACCGCACGGGCCAGTTCCAGGGCCTCGTCCAGGTCCCGGACCCCCGCGCGGCGGCCGTCCACCCCCAGCTCCACCAGGACCGGGAGCGGTCGGGGGGCGTCGGCCAGAGCCCGATCCATGATCCGGACCCCGGCGAGGGAGTCCACCAGGCACAGTGGTTCGAAGTCGGGGTCGCCGAGCGCGTCGGCCAGCCACGCGAGCTGGTCCGGTTCCACGACCTCGTTGGCGATCAGGACCCTGGGCACGCCGAAGCGGCGCATCACCCGGGCCTGGGCGACCGTGGCGGCGGTCAGCCCCCACGCACCCCGATCCAACTGCTCCGCCCACAACCGGGGCGCCATCGTGGTCTTGGCGTGCGGGGCCAGATCGACGCCCCGTTCGGCGCACCAGCGGGCGAAGCGGTCGAGGTTGTGTCGCAGCGCCGCCTCGTCCAGGGTGACGGCGGGCAGCCACAGGTCGCGCAGGTGCAGTCCCGCGGCGCGGACCCGTGCGACCGTGGTGGGACTGTCGGGCACGGAGCGGGCCTCGATCGGCGTGCCGTCGAGGTCCTCCCATGCCGCGGCCGAGGTCCCGGAACCGGCGGCACGAGCGGTGCGCCCGCCCGTCGGTGCCCGTCCCGGAGGCGGAGTGTGCTCTGTCAAGGTGCGCTCCCGTCTGTGTCCGGCGCTCAGGCCGGGGTCTCGGTGGCGGGCCGGGGGAAGTGTTCGTGGAAGTCCTCGGGTCGGTCCAGGCGCCGCACGGCGGTGCGGATCCGCTCGTGGCGATCCTCCTCCGCCCGCTGCTGGGCGGAGCTGAGAGGCACCCACACCGGCGGTGGTTCGGCCGCACGCGGCGCGAGCAGACGACCACCGGCGTAGGTCGCCGTGTTGCTGAGCCGCAGGGGCGCCTCACGTGTGCCGCCGTGCACGTCGACCACGGGGAACCGCCCCTCCTCGACCTCGAACACGGCGATGTCCGCCGTGGCGTCCGGTGCCAGCGTTCCCGCCGCGAGGCCGAAGGCGCGTGCCGGACGGTGCGTCGCCGCGGCCACGACGTCGGTCAGGCCCATACCGGCGGCCAGGGCCTTGCCCATGACGGTCGGCAGGTCGTACGCGGGCCCGTACACCGAGCGGATGTGCAGGTCGGTGGAGAGGAGGGGGACCATGCCGGCCGCCAGTTCGGCCTCCAGCACGTCGAAGTCGAAGGCCCCGGAGCCGTGTCCCAGGTCGAGGAGCACGCCGGAGTCGTGCAGGCGCCTCAGGATGTCGGTGGGGCGGCCGTCGACCACCAGGTCGGCGGCGACGCCGGTGGCGCAGTGGGTGATGAGGTCGCCCTCGGTGAGGAAGGGCGCGATGTCGGCGAGGTCGGGCGGCCCGTAGCCGATGTGCACCATGAGCGGGACGTCCAGGCGCCGCGCCAGCGACGCGGCCCGGCGGAGTGGTTCCAGGCCGTGCGTGCCGACGGTCTGGCTGTCCATGCGCGCCTTGACCCCGCAGACGAGGTCGCCGTTGCGCGCCGCCACGGCGACGGCCGCGTCGACGTCGAGGTTCTCCAGGACGTGGTGCTCACCCGTGCGGCCGACCAGGCCGATCCCGGAGACGTTGATGAGGGCGCGGACGCGGAACGGAGCGGGTTCGGCCACGAAGCGGCGCAGCCCGTCCAGCCCGTAGGCGCCGGCCGATCCGGCGTCGATCCAGGTCGTGACGCCGGTGCGCCAGGCGATCGACTCCGGGTCCACGCCCCAGTAGGTGGAGCTGTGCGACACATGGGTGTGCGCGTCCACCAGGCCGGGCAGTACCAGCCGTCCGCCGACGTCCACGGTGCGCACCGCACGATCCTCGGGCAGGTCGGCGGCCACCTCGGCGATCCTTCCCGCACGCACGGCGACATCGGCCGTCCCGTCGCGTCCGGAGGCCGGGTCGATGACGCGGCCTCCGCGCAACAACAGATCCCACACTCCCACCACTCCCCCTCATGCTGCGTATAGCGCAACACTGTTGCGCTATGAACAACACCTTGAATAGCATTCGTGTGTGACGCAGGTCAATAGAGCCCGTGAGCCCCGCCACCAGGACGAACCGGAGGCCGTGAGTGAGCACGCAGCGACGGAACGCGGGGGGAGCGCCGTCCACACCCGCAGGCGCTGAGGACGTCCCCCTCCCCCGACTCGACGCCGTGTGCGTGGGCGAGACGATGGCACTGCTCGTCCCCGAACCGCACGAGGACGCGGCCCCCCGGTTCCGCACCGAGATCGGTGGAGCCGAGTCCAACGTCGCGGTGCACCTCGCCCACGCCGGACGCGCCGTCGGCTGGCGCAGTGCCCTCGGCGACGACGTGTTCGGGCACCACGTGCGCGCACGCCTCACCGACTCCGGCGTGCGCTGCCTGCTCCGCGAGGACCGCACGCGCGGCACCGGCCTGTACATGAAGGAACCCGGCCCCGAGGGGACACGGGTGCGCTACTGGCGCCGAGGCTCCGCGGCCTCCGGACTGACCGGGGACGACGCGGCCGAAGTGTGGCGGTGGCACCCGCGCCTGGTGCACACGAGCGGGATCACGGCCGCCCTCTCCGACACGGCCGAGGACCTGGTCCGGGCACTGCTCGAAGAGGCGCCCCCGGGGACGCTGCGCAGTTTCGACGTGAACCACCGCCCCGCACTGCACGGTGCGCACAACGCCGGGACGGTGCTGGATCTGGCACGCCGGGCCGACGTGGTGTTCTGTGGTCTGGACGAGGCACAGGCGCTGTGGGGGGTGGAGACCCTGACGGAACTGGGCGCACTCCTGACCGACACGGACCCGGCTCCCGACCTGCTCGTCATCAAACAGGGGGCGCAGGGGGCCACCGCCCTCCGCGACGGGCGGACCTGGTTCCAGCCCGCGCCCCGGGTCGAGGTCGTCGAACCCGTCGGAGCCGGGGACGCCTTCGCCGCCGGGTTCCTCGACCGGCTCCTGGACGGCGCACCGCTGCCCGAGTGTCTGGCCGAAGGGGCCAGACTGGCGGGGGTGGTGCTCGGGCTCACCGGCGACATCACCGGTGTCCAACAGTGTCGAACGCGCCCTGCGCATCCTCGTGGAGCTGTCCGAGGGACCCACCACCATCAGTGAGCTCGGCCGCCGTCTCGACGTGCACCGCACCACCTCGCTGCGCCTGCTGCGCACGCTGGAGGAGGAACGGTTCGTGCGCCGCGCGGACGACGGGAGCTACCGGTTGGGCCCCAGGATGGCCGCGCTCGCCGCGGCGGCCCTCGACGGACTCGACATCCGGGCGAGCGCCGCCCGACACCTGGCCGCGCTGGGCCGGACCTGCGGACAGACCATCCATCTGGGTGTTCTCGAAGACGGCCAGGTGATGTACCTGGACAAGGTGGAGTCCCGTCAGGCCGTGCGCATGTACTCCCACATCGGCGCCCTGGCGCCCCTGCACGCCACCGGGATCGGTAAGGCGCTCCTGGCCTACATGTCGGCCGGAGAGCGCGACGCGCTGCTCGGCGAGGCGCCCTACCCCCGGTGCACGCCCCACACGCTCACGGACCGCGCCGCCCTCGACACGGTCCTCGACCGCATCACACGCCAGGGGTGGTCGCTCGACGACTTCGAGCACGAGGAGTACATCCACTGCGTGGCCGCCCCCGTGTTCGACGCGGCCGGCCGGGTCGCGGCGGCGATCTCCATCTCGGCGCCGAGCATGATCCTCGACCGGCCGGGTCTGCTCGCGTTCACCGAGGATCTGACCGCCACCGCCCAGGCCATCAGTGAGGAGTTGGGGTGGCGCCGACGATGACCCGGTCTCGTGCGCACGACGGGCCGGTCGACGCGGACCTGCGACCGGACGCGCTCACCGATCGGGGCGCCTTCCTCGGCACCGGCTCTCCTCCGTCCCCCCGGTCCCCGTTCCGCGGGTCACGGGCCGGGCACGGCGGTCCCCGGGGGACGACGCGCGCTCGCCGGGCCCGTCCGGGCCGAGGCCGGGGTAGGGTCCCCCACCTCCTCGTGCCGTGGCCCGGGGCGCGGCGCTCCGCGCCCCGGGTGAACGACCGGAATCGACATTCGGGCGGACCTCAAGAGAAAAAGGGAACGAACGTACTTTCCCTATCGACACTCTCCCTCTCACGTTGCACGGGAGCGAACGACCGCGACCTTTTCTCGGTACGATGAGCGCCGCACCGGGGAACGGTGTCGACCACGTGTCCGGGTCACGAAAGACCTGAACAGACCATACGTGCCGATTTTTCTTTTTCACCAGAACACCCCTTGAGGGTCTTTCGGTCCGCACCGTTCGGCCCCGGCACGGATAGCGATGTCCAGAACAGACGAACCCGTTGGTGAGAGCGCCCGGTCGCGGGTCGCCGATTGGCGTCGCCACTTCGCGCTGTTGTGGAGCGGCCTGGCCCTGTCCGGCCTGGGCACCATGACGTTCGGGCTGGCCCTCCCCCTCCTGGCGCTGGCGTACACCGGTTCCGCCGCCCTGGCCGGGTGGATCGCCGCGGCCGGAATGGTGCCTCGGACCCTGCTGCACATCCCGGTCGGGTGGGTGGTGGATCGTCACGAACCCAAGCACGTGATGGTCGTGGGGCTCATCGGGCGTCTCCTGTGCCTGGCCCTGTTCGTCGCACCCGTACTGCTGTGGGACGCCCCGGTGGTGATCCTGGCGCTGGCCTCCGCGCTGCACGGGGTCTGCGGCACCCTGCACTCCACCGCCGGCGCCGCCGCCGTCCCTCTCCTGGTCCCGACGGAGGAACTGGCCGGGGCCGCCGCCAAGAACCAGGCACGCAACGACGCCACACAGATGGCCGGTCGCCCCCTGGGCGGCGCGCTGTACGGTCTGGCGCACGGCGTGCCCGCCCTCTTCGACGCCCTGATGTGCCTGCTGTCCCTGGGGGCCGCCCTGCTCCTGGCCCCCATCCGCGAGCCCGGCTCGTTGCCCCGGCGGGAACCCCTGGGGCTCGCACTCGCGGCGGGCTTTCGCCTGCTGCGCGGTGACCGCTTCCTGCTGCTCTCGCTCCTGGTGTGCGCGGTCACCAACGCCCTGTTCCAGGTGGTGTGGTTGGTCATCATGCTCATGGCCACCGCTGAGGGCGTCTCTCCGTTCGCCCTGGGGCTGGTCCTGGCCGCCACCGGGGCGGGCGGACTGGTCGGCGCGATGGCCGCTCCGTACCTGGTCCGTCGCTCACCCCCCGCCCGCATGATCCTGCTGTGCACGTGGGCGTGGCTGGCCCTGACCCTGGCGCTGCCGGTCGCCGACCGGGTCGGCCCCGACTGGACGACGGTGATCCTGACGCTGGTCTGGGGCGGGATCGGGTTCGTCGGCGCGCACATGAACGTCACCGTGGTGACCTACCACACCACGTACGTCCCACCGGAGCTCCTGGGACGCCTCACCGGCACGACCCGCTTCGTCCTCTGCGCCGCCCTGCCCCTGGGCCTGCTCTCGGGGGGCCAGGCACTGGAGAGCCTGGGCGTGCGCACCACCCTCTTCCTGGTGGTGGGCGTGACCGGTGCGGTCGCGCTGGTCGTCACACTGGTTCCTCTGACGCCCCGGTCCCACCGGCGTGTCCACGGCGCCCGAACACCTCCGCCAGCCCGCGCAACCCCTCCACCAGGGCACGATGCGCCGAATCCGCACCGCCACCGGGATCCGGCCGTACCTGGACGTGCCCGAGGGTCCGATCCACCGCCTCCCTGAGACGGTCGACCGCCGTCTGGTCGTGCGCCGGGAGGAGATCGCGCACCCGCTCCACGGCGATCACGGCCTCGTACATGTGACCGCGGCACTCGCGCACCTCCTCGGCCAGATCGTTGCCGCCCTCCCCCGGCGGGCCGAGCCGACGCAGCTCCCCGATCTGCCGCATCCCCTGGTCGAGTCGGTGGACCCGCAGACGCACGTCCTCCAGACGCCGCCGGACCTCCTTTGCGCGGGCGAGCTCCCGCTCGTGGGCCCGGCGTTCACGTTCCACCTTGAGGGTGTGCTCGGCGCGCCAACGTTCCACCGTCTCGGCACGCCACGCGGACAGGGCGGTGGCCCCCAGGGTGCTGAGCGCCGTGACGACACCGGTGATGAGCCCCACCAGAACGGTCGTGTCCAATCCTCACCCTTTCCCTCGGTCCTCGACGGCACCGTCGCGGATACGGCCTCGGGTGCGCCGCGCCTCGGTGACCCCGCCACCGCCCACCAACGCGCCCTCCAGCTCGTCCAGGGCCGCCCCACCCTGCCCGACCAGCCAGAGCACCTGACCGATCCCGACCCGCAGGCTGGGGTCGCCGTGCACCCTCCCGGCGATCGAGGCGAGCAGCGCCAGGGCGGTGGAGCGTTCCGCGCACAGAAGCCGGGTGCGCGCCTCGGCGACGAGCAGCCGAAGGACGGCCGCCTCGGCGCCGACGGCCCGCCGAGACCGCGCCGCCTCGGCGTAGTGTTCGGCCGCGGTCCGGTGCTCGCCCCGTTCGAAGGCCAGGTCCGCCATCAGCGTGGTGAACAGGGCGTGTGCTCCCGGCCCCGGGGGAGGTCGGGACCGCAGCGCCTGCGCGGCGTGTTCGGCGGCCAGCCCGGCCTCGCCGCGCGTGCGCACCCCGTTGGCCACGGCCAGCCGGTCCTGGTCGCTCCAGGAGCGCAGGCCCCGGGCGTGCGGGGACAGTGCCAGCCCCAGGAGCGGACGGGCGAGCCGAGGATGGCGCAGTCTCCAGGTGTGCCCCTCGACATGGGTCGTGACCAGGGAGCGGTCCTCCAGCGCGTGGATCACGCCGAGGGTGAGGGAGCTCTCCGGATCGTCGCGGACGGGGCCGACCGCGTCCGTGGCGGCGGAGACGACGAGTCGGCGCAGCCAGGCCTGGGGAACGTCGGGCGGCACCAGGTGTTCCGCGGCGACCTCCTCCAGGAGACCGGCCAGGCGTTCGGTGAGGGCGCGGTCGAGTTCGACGTCGTCGTCGGGGACCAGGGTGGGGGCGCCCTCGACCGCCTCCTCCCACAGGGTGAGGCCCACCAACTGCAGCAGCGCGGGCTCCACGGCGTCGGTCCGACGGACCTCCCGCCCGTCGGTGGCACGGACGGAGCGGGCCTCCTCCACCAGACGCGCGGGTTCGGCGGCGCCGACCCGCGATCCGACCCGGGCCAGACAGCCCGCCACGACGGACCGGGCGGTGTCGGGCGGGAACGGGCCCAGTTCCATCTCGGTGTGTTCGGCCTCGCTCTTGTCCACCAGGCGCCGGAGCTCGTCG
This sequence comes from Nocardiopsis sp. MG754419, assembly GCF_018207095.1. Taxonomy (GTDB): domain Bacteria; phylum Actinomycetota; class Actinomycetes; order Streptosporangiales; family Streptosporangiaceae; genus Nocardiopsis. The sequence goes on from NZ_QOCZ01000068.1 coordinate 32,466, forward strand.
AGGTGACCGGTGCGCACGACCACCAACAGACGCAGGTCCTCACAGGCCTCCACGGCGCCGAGGAGCTCCTCCAGGAAGTCCTTGCGCCACTGTTCGGGCACGGACGATCGGCGCAGGAGGAGCTCGGCCGAGTCCAGGACGGCGAACACCGGGCGAGACCGACCGTAGCGATCGGTTCCGCCGCGGGCCCGCAGGAAGTCGACCACGGACGTGCCGGGGCCGTGGGTGGGGAACTCCTCGGGGCTCCACACCGCGAGCAGCGCCCGTGTGTAGGGGTTCTGGCCGGGCAGCACGGCCGAGGGGAAGGCGGGGTCGAAGCACAGGTCCCCGGTGGCCAGGACCGTGTGGCCCTGATCGGCGAGGGCGGGGGCGGCGCCGGCCCGCACCAGTGAGGTCTTGCCGACGCCGTTGTCACCGTGCAGCACCGTGAGCCGGTGACGCGACCAGGCCCGGACCAGGGCGGCGGTCTCCTCGTCGCGGCCGAGGAACAGGGGGCGGTCCCGGGCCAGGTAGGGGCGCAACCCGATGAAGGGACCGTGTGCGCGCCCGAGGACGGCTCGTGTCATGAAACAGCTCCCGGCCGGCGAGAACAGGGACGGTTCTGGCGCGAAACAGCGCTGTCCATGGTGCCACGAACCGGGTCGGCTTTCGAGGGCCGGCGACATTCCTGTGGCCTTTTCACCGCATCCGGCCACGACCGTCGGCGCGATTCTCTAGAGAACCCTCCCGCGAGAACGCGCCGTCATTCCACGTGCCAGGGTAACGGGAAACGAGGGCACGGAGAACCTCCGTGCCCGTGACCGGGGACCCGTCACCTCATTCGGGGTCGTTGACGAAACCGGCGACCACTTCCGCCCCCGCCGCCCGGGGGTCGAGCACCGAACGCAGGGCCTCCACGATCACCGAATCCCCGATCCCGTCGAGGTCGCGCAGGGACAGTTCCCCGACGTCGACCAGGATGGACCCGCCGAGCTCGTGTTCCGCCATGTGCCTCCCTTCGTGTCCGCGCCTTTCGACGGCCGGGCGCGAAAGGACGGCGAGCACCACCCTTTCACGCGCGCATTCCCATCGATCCTCGTAGGGAGTTCCTACCACGCACCTGTCGCCGGCTAACATCTTCGCCTACCCTGAGTTTCCGACCTTCATTCCCGCGCACCATCCACCGACACAACAGAACACCAGGGCCTTTTCACGCAGCGATAAACAAAGCACCTGGTGGGGACTATGTGAAAACGGAGGACACCGAGTGACCACTTCCCAGGGGAATCCTCCCGGTCAGGGCAGAAACCGATTCCCGGAGGTGTGGGGCAGGGTCCCACCGCGCCACAAGAACTTCACCGGTCGCACCGACCAGCTCAACGAACTCCGCGCGGGGCTGCTGAACCAGGTCACCGCGGTCGTCCCCACGTCCGAGCCGATCGTGCCGCGGACCCTGCACGGGTACGGCGGGGTCGGCAAGACGCTCATGGCCGTGGAATACGCGCACCGTTTCCGCGACGAGTACGACCTGGTGTGGTGGGTCATGGCGGACCAGCCCGGCCTGGTCCGCTCGTCACTGGCCCACCTGGCCCCGCACCTGGACCTGCCCGGGCCTGCCGTCACGGGCGTGGAGGAGGCCGCCAACGGGGTCCTGGAGGCGTTGCGCAAGGGCGAGCCCTACCTCAGGTGGCTGCTCGTCTTCGACAACGCCGACGAACCCGAGGAACTCAACGAGGTCATCCCGCAGGGGCCCGGGCACGTCCTCATCACCACCCGCAACCACCGCTGGGGCGGGGTGGCCGAGACCGTTCCGGTGAACGTCTTCGCCGAGCACGAGAGCGTGGAGTTCCTCAAGAAGCGTATCCCCCGGGGCATCGACACGCAGGAGGCAGTGGAGCTGGCCGAGGCCCTCGGCCACCTGCCGCTGGCGCTGGAGCAGGCGGGCGCCCTGCAGTCCGAGACGGGCATGTCGGTCCAGGAGTACCTGACCCTGCTGACGGAGCGGACCGGACCACTGCTGCGCGAGGGCAAACCGCCCGAGTACCCCCAGCCCATGACCGCCGCCTGGCAGCTCTCGGTGGCCAAGCTCCAGGAGAACCTGCCCGAGGCGATGGAGCTCCTGCGGTGCTGTGCCTTCTTCGGTCCCGAGCCGATCCCCCGCGACGTGTTCTTCCCCGTGGAGGACGGCGTGGTGCGCCCCGAGATGGCACGGCTGATGGCCGACCCCATCCGGCTGAGCAAGGCCATCGGCCAGCTGGGTCGGTACGCGCTGGTACGTCTGGACAACACCAGCCGCACCATACAGGTGCACCGGCTGATCCAGGCTCTGGTGCGCGAGGAACTGGACGAACAGACCCAGGAGTCGATCCGCGTGGAGGTGTGGTCGTTGCTCAGCGCGGCGGCCCCGGACAGCTTCACCGACACCGCCTCGCACGCCCGCTACCTGGAGCTGCTCTCTCACCTGCGCCCGGCGAGGGTGGCCGAGTCCACGATCCCCGACGTACGGGAGTTCGGGCTCGACATGCTCAACTTCCTGTACACCTCGGGCGACTACGAGACCGCGAGCCTGCACGCACTGGGGTTCATCGAACGGTGGAGCGCCGACTCCGGCGAGGAGGACCCCTACCTGCTGCGCGCGCAGGCCAAGTACGCCAACCGACTCCGCGACCTGGGTCGGTTCACCGAGGCCCAGGACATCAACCGCACGATCCTGCCCCGGATGACGGGGATCCTCGGCGCCACCCACCCGGACACCCTGTCGGTGCTGTCGGGCCGCGGCGCCGACTACCGGGCCCGCGGCGACTTCTGGAAGGCCCGCGAGCACGACGAGGAGGTCCTGCGTCAGTACGAGGACGCCTTCGGACCCAACGACCCCGCGACCCTGCGCGCCCTCAACAACCTCGCGCTGGACCACGCGCTGACCAGCGACTTCGTCGCCGCGCAGATCAAGCACGAACGTGCCTACATGTTGTTCAAGCGGATCGGACCGGCCGGCGGCTCCCCCGTGCTGTTGGCGTACTGGAACGGCCTGGCCCAGGTGGTGCGTCTGGCCGGCGACTACACGGAGGCGTGCGACCTGGGCGAGGACGCCCTCGCCTACGGCCGCGAACAGTTGGGGGTGGACGATCCCCGGACCCTGCGCACCCAGGTCGACCTGGCCATCGCCCGCCGCCTGTCCGGGGAGGTCGACGAGGCGCTCGAACTGGGGCAGGACGCGCACTCCCGCTACCTGCGCCTGTACGGCATCCACCACCCCAGCACCCTGGCGGCGGCGATGTGCCTGGCCAACCTGTGGCGCATGACCGGTGAGTTGGACGGCGCGCTGGAGCTGGCCGAGGACACCGACGTGCGGTACGCCCGCGCCTACGGTCACGACCACCCCTACAAGCACGGGTGCACCAGCAACGTCGCGCTGTTGTACCGCTTGGCGGGGGATCCGGAACGGGCACGGGCGATGAACGAGGGGGCCCTGACCGCCCTGGAGGCCCGTCTGGGCCGCAACCACCACTACACGCTGGCCGCCGCCACCAACCTGGCCGGTGACCTGTCCGCGCTGGGCGACGCCGACAACGCCGTCCGGCTGGGCCAGGGATCGCTGCGCCGTTACCACGAACTGCTGGGACCGGACCATCCGAGCAGCCTGGGCTGCGCCTCCAACCTGGTGCTGGACCTGCGGACCGAGAACAAGATCCTGGAGGCCAAACAGCTCGCCGATCCGACGTACGACTCCTACGTGCGCACGTTGGGACGGGAGCACCCCTTCACCACGGCCTGTGAGGAGAACCGTCGTCTGGTGGCCGACTTCGACCCGCCCCTGTTGTGAGGTCGCCTCCCGCTCCGGCCCCTTCCGAGCGCCGGAGCGGTCGGGCCCACCGATCGCTCGTCCCCGCGCCCACTCCGGGGCGTGAGCGGGGCACGGTGCGTCGCGCACGACGTCTCGTCCGCGGGTGATGGTCTCTCACCAGGGAGCGCCGTTGCGAGCGCGCCACCGCGCGAGGTGGCGACGGGCCGCGTCTCGAGCCGCCCGTTCGGCCTCGTCGGGCACGGGTTCCTCGCACCAGTCGCGCAGGGTGCGGTCGGTCAGGGCGAGGAACCGACGGCCCTCGGTGGTGAGCCGTCCGGAGTCGGCCAGGGCGCGGGCGGCGTCGACGGTGGACCGGCGCCAGTGCGCGAACTCCACGTGGGCGCGGCGCGCCTCCTCCCCCGCGGTGACGTGTCGGTGTCGACGCCAGAACCCGGCCACACCCAGGTGGGCGTACACGCCCTGGAGGAGGCCGGAGGCCGGTCGGGGGTCGGGGCGCCAGGGCGCGTAGTAGCGACTGCCGTCCTCGGACCGGGTGAGCGCGACCAGATCGAGCAGGGCCGTGAGCTTGGCGTGCTGCACCTCGTGCGCGAACGTGAGCGCGAACGGGACCGCGCCTTCGGGACGGGACAGCCCCAGGTTCCCGAAGGCGTGTCGGGTGGTGGCGCTGGTGTGGACCCGCCCGCCCGGCGCGGTGAGGGGGGTGAGCGTCACGACGAGCGCGTCGGTCTCCGCCGCGAGGGTGCCGTGGTGATCCACCAGGAGCTCCCAGGCGCCCTGGAGCGTGTGCCGCCACCAGCGCAGTTCGTCCACGCCGAGCCGGTGGGCGACCAGGTCGGTCCCGGGCATGCGGTCGGGGTCCTGGTCGTCCAGGAACAGTTCGACGCGTCCGCCACGGTGTTCGGCGACCAGCCGACGGAGGGCGTGCCATCCGGGGGCGTCCTCGTGCGGGTCCTCGGGGACCTCCACTTCGGGGCCTCCCCTCACCCGCACGGTGGCCCGGCCTCCACCGACCTCCACCAGTGCCGACGCCCCCTCCCCGACCAGGGCGCGCCCCAGGGACGGCAACGGCGCGGTGGGTCCGTCCAGGGGGATCTCGACACGGGCGTCCACACCGGCGCGCAGCGCGGCCGCGGCCGCGAGGGCGCCGAGCGTACCGACCCGGGGCGGCTCGGGACGGTGCCCGGCCAGGGCCAACGCGGTCCGGCGCGCCCACACTCCGACGGCGGGGGTGCGGAGCGCGCCCCCGACCGGACCCGGCGCGTGCTCCTGGGCCCGGGCCACCAACGCGAAGGCGTCGTGGGCGCGGTCGGCCTCGGGGTGACCGACCTCGCGTGCGACGTCCACCACGCGACGCAACAGGAGCAGGTGCTTGCCGTACTGGGCGGCGCGCAGGTGCGCTGCGGCGGCGTGGCCGCCACCGCCCCGGGCCAGGGCGTCGAACAGTGGATCGGGGACCGGCCCGGGCATCTAACGCCCCTTCCTGATCCGGGCCACGTCGGCGGCCACGGTCCGGCGGATGTGGGTGATGAGGTGGTAGAGGTCGGCGCAGTAGACGGAGGGGTTGAGGAAGCCCGCGCCGGAGCGGTACCGGTGCGGGTAGAGTCCGCCGCCGCACACCCCGGCCAGCGGGCAGGTCGCGCAGGTGGGGCTCAGGGCGCGGGCGCCGATCTGGCGGGCGGCGACCGAGGGCAGGTAGAGGGCCTCGTCCAGGGCGTGGGTGAAGGTGTGGAGGGGGGTGCGGGCCGCCCCGGGGAAGGCCGACTTGAGGCTGTCGACCTGTTCGATGCTCCCGTCGGTCTCCACGACCACCAGCGCGGCCGGCGACAGTCCGATGCTCTCGGTGCGGGAGGGGCCGCCCAGGACGAGGCGGATGATCTCGTTGAACATGCGGATGGTGGTCTCGCGTTCGGCGGCGCCGTACCAGCGGTCGAACACCGCCGCCAGCCACGTTCCGTAGCGGGGTTCGGTGGGCGACCAGCCGGGGGGCGGTTCGTCCCAGTTGCCGTGCGGGAGGAGGAAGTCGACGCCGGGCGGGTGGTAGCCGATCAGGTGCTCGAAGGTGGCGACCGGGTCCGACTCCAGGTCGACGGTGGCGAGCAACCCCGAGAGCAGGTGAGCGTGGCGCTCGTTGAGACGCTCGATGCCGGCCTGCACCTCGGCGTGGGTGCCCCGTCCGTTGGCGCGTGTGCGGTGACGGTCGTGGTCCTGCCGTGCGCCGTCGATGCTGACACCGACTCGGATGTCGAACTCCTCGAACAGGTCGAGGTAGTTCCGGTCGATGAGCACGCCGTTGGTCTGCATGCGCAGGGTCGCGCGCACGTCGGGTTCACAGGCCTTGCGCACCGACTCGGCGACGTGGCGCAGGTGGTCGGGGCCCACGAGGAGGGGCTCTCCGCCGTGGAGCACGATGTCCACCCGGTCACGGCCGTGCGTGCGCGCGTGCTCGGCGATCCTCTCGGCGACGCGGTCGACGGTCGCCCTGGCCATGCGCCGGGGTTGGGAGCGCCAGCCCTGGTCGGCCATCTCGTACATGTAGCAGTAGTCGCAGGCCAGGTTGCAGCGACTGTGGATCTTGAGGATGAACTCGCGGAAGGGGGTGGGGCGCCAGCCCTGGCCGAGGAGACCGTCGACGTCCATGTCGTCGGGCCATTCGGCAGGTCTGTCGGGGTCGGTACTCCTTGCCACGCCGGTGACCTCCTGAGATGGGAGCACGCGCGGAACACGGCCGATCATCGCCTCGACCCGCGTCACGCACTCTCGTGGTATTCCCACAAACGTCGCCGCGGGGCGTCCACCCCCGCCTCGCGGCGCCCGCGATCCGCCCGGAAGGCCCACGCCGACCGTTCTCGTCGCGCAGCGCACACCGCACACGACCTCCTCTCACCCTCGACCACCGCGCCTCCCGTGCCGGCCGATAGCGGCCGGCGACACCACGATGCCCCGACGCGGCCGAGGCCCCTCCCCTCTCCCTCTCGCACACTGAGGCGAGTCCCGCGCCCCGATCTCTCGCCTTTTCCCTCCGCTCCACGGCGCCATCACCCGCCCCGAAGGCCAGGGCTCTGTGTTCCGGACCCTGACCGCGCGAGGCTCCCCGCTCGTGCCGGATCCGCACGCCCGAGGGGCGGTCCGGGCCTCGGCACACCCCCACCGGGGCCGTTCTCGGCCGTGGGAGGACGGCCGTCGCACTCGTGGTCGTTCGGTGACGCCCGGAACGGTCCGGTGTGCGGCCGCCGGGGGCGGGATGCGCGGCCGGGTGACGGACATCCCGGGGCGACGGGGGCGGCCCACCCGGAGCGCCGACCGACCGGGGCGCAGGTCGACCGGGCGCAGGTTTCGTCGTTTCCCGTGCGATCGCCGCTCGCCGCGGCTAGCCTGATGCCGTTTCGACCCTTCGCATCACGTTCGGTGACGTTCCCATGACTGAGCGCCTGCTTCCTGCCCTGTCCGCCTGCCTCGACTGGGCGCACACCGTCGATCCATCGCCCCCGCTGGGCGTCGAGGCGCTCGTGCTCCTGCTCAGCGCACACCAGGACGCGGGGGCCACCGATCCCGGAGACTGGTTCGTGGCCGATGTCAGGGAGGTCGCCGCGACGGTCCGCCGGCGGGAGGAGTTGCCTCCACTGTTCCGGGAGAGCTGGCTGACCTGGTGCGACCACCTGGTCGACGCGGGGCTGTTGGTGTCGACGGAGAGCCCACGGCGGTTGCGGACGGCGATCGCGGAGATCGACCTGACACCGACCGACACCGCCGAGCCCGACCCCGAGCCGCCTCCGGAAGTCGCGGCGCCCCTCCTGGAGCGCCTGGGGTACGGGGCGACCACGGACGACGGGCCGGCACGCCCGTACCTCCCGGCGTCCGCCACCGAACTCGACGCCCACGCCGTGTCCTGCCCCACCTTGTATCTGGCGGCGCGGCTGTCGGCCTGGACCGATCCATGGGTGCTGTTGCGCTCGGGGACCGACGATGACGCCCTCGGCGAGGACGACACCGCCGAGGCCGCCCGAGAGCTGGACGTCTCCCCCGAAGAGGTCGCGTTCCTATTCTCCGTCGCCCGCTCCGCGGGGCTGCTCCGCACCACGTACCTTCAGGCCCTACCAGGGCCGGCGGCCCAGGCCTGGGCCCGGGAGACACCGGGGGCGATCGCCGACGCCTGGGCCGACGCCCTGAACACCATGACCGACCTGCCCGGACCCACACCCTTCCTGGTCCTCGGCGAGCTCTTCCTCACCGGTCGCGAGCTCTCCGTCGAGGAGCTGGCCCACGTGTGCGTCGAACCGGACCCGGCCGCGCATCTGCCCCGGGTCCTGCGCGTCCTGACCGAGACCGGAGCGATCGAGACGACCACCGAGGGCCGGCACCGGATCACCGGTCTGGGCGACCACTGCGTCGCCCGCCGCCTGCGCGCCTGTGGGGTCGAGGTGCCCCGGACCCCACCCGTGCTCGGACTGGACGCCGCCGCATGCCTGGACCTGGTGGAGCGGGCCCGCCCGGTCGACACGGCGCGTCTACTGGACCGGTGGCTGGCGGGGCGGGACCCCGCCGACGCCGCCCGCGGTCTGTTGGAGGCCGGTCTGGCCCCCGAGGACCCCGCGGCCTTCGTCGACGCGGTCGTCGCCCGCCCTCGGGGCCGCACCGTCCTGGACCTGGTCGGGGAGGACCTGTGCACCGCCCAGCCCCTCCGCTGAGCGGCCACCGGTCGACGACGCGTGCCGGTCCCGCCCGCCGTGTCGGCGGGGCCACCGCCCACGGTGGCGTCTCGCCGGGTGGAGCGTCGACCGCAGGAGCGTCGGCACGACGGTCCCGCTCACACCGGGCCGGCCGCTCACCCGGTGCGGCGCCGTGGTGCACGGCGCACGGTCGTGGATCGATCCCCCCGTCGGTCGGGTCGTGGCCCCCTCACCATGGTCGAAGGTGTCCCCGAGGCCGTTCGTTCGGCACCTGCGGCAGGCACGGGTGAGCGTGTGGGCGGGACGTGCGACGCCTCACGGACCGTGCACCCGCCCGGAGCCCGGCCGACCGACGCCGCACCCGGGTCGATAGCCTCGGGACCCCGTCACCGTCGTCGAAGGGTCCCCGTCCATGAGCCGCCACGTCCTGGTCACCGGTGCCGCACGAGGGATCGGCCGCGCGATCGCCGTCGCCTTCGCCGAGGCGGGCGATCGGGTCGCCGTGCACTACGGATCCCGGCGGGAGGAGGCCGAGGAGACCCTGCGGCTCCTCCCCGGGGACGGGCACCTGGCGGTCCGCGCCGACCTGCGCGACCCGGCCGCCGCGGCCGGGCTGGTCGACACCGTCGTGGAGCGACTCGGAGGGGTGGACGTGCTGGTCAACAACGCGGCGGTCAACCTCCCCCACCCGATCGCCGACACCCCCTTCGACGCGTGGGCGGACGTGTGGCGCGAGACCCTCGACGTCAACGTCCTGGGCGCGGCCTACGTCGGTCACCGCGCCGCACGGCACATGATCGACCACGGCGTGCGGGGGCGCATCGTCAACGTCGGTTCGCGGGGCGCGTTCAAGGGCGAACCCGACCACCCGGCCTACGGCGCGAGCAAGGCCGCCCTGCACGCCATGGGCCAGTCCCTGGCCGTGGCGTTGGCACCACACGGCATCGGGGTGGCGTCGGTCGCGCCGGGCTTCGTGACGACCGAGAGGGTCGCCCATCGGCTCGACGACCAGGTGCGCGCGCAGAGCCCGTTCGGGCGGGTGGCGGCTCCCGAGGAGGTCGCGGCGGCGGTGCGGTTCCTGGCCTCGCCCGAGGCCGAGTGGGCCTCCGGGACCGTCCTGGACCTGAACGGCGCCTCCCACTTGCGCTGACCGCCCACGGGGCACCACTCGGCCGGCGGTCCATGGCCGGCGCCCCGGACATTTGGTCAGCGGTCCCCGATTCCCGGGTGTTCCACCGCGAGCCGTCGGACCCGAAACCCCGCTTTCAGAGTTCCCGTTCCCACCAGGTCCACGAAACCACCACACGGGCGCGCGACGGCGCTGTACAAGGGAGAGAAAAGAAGCTCCAGACACCAGGACCCGGGGGCACAGATGTCTTCTCAGCACTCGGGCGCGTCGGCTCGTCGTCGATTCTCCGCCCGGCCGGTGTCCCTGCGTTCGCACACCGAACTCGCCAGGGCGGCACTGGAGAGCCCGCTGTTGAGCACCGCCCTGGAACTGGCCGACTGGTGCGGCCCCATCACCGACGTGGACGTGGACGGCCTGCCCGACCTGCACGACACCCGCAACGCGATCCGCCGGTTCGGACTCTGGCCCCGGCACCTGTGCCGGGACCCCCGTCGGCGCGACGACTGGTTGCGCCGGATCAGCTCGCCCCGGCAGGCACACCGCTTCCTCCACCCCTGGCGCACCGCCCTGCGGCTGGGGCTGGTCGAGTGCGAGACCGCGCAGGCGCGCCCCGCCCCGGGACTGGGGCGACGGATGCGCTCCTCCGAGCAGGTCCTGCGCTGGTGGATGCTCAGCTTCCGCGAATGCGTGGACCGTTCACTGAGGGAGGTGGCCGGTGTGGAACCCGACACCGCGTTGAGTCGCCTGTACGAGTCCCCCGACGGCGCTCGGATCCCACCCCGGATGATGACCCACGAGGTCATGACCGCGCAGGAGGAGAGCTACCTACCGATGTCGTGTCCCGGGCGCAGCACCGGCAGGCTCGCCCGGGGGTTGCGGGAACTGCGGGACTCCGGCGCGGTCGAGCTGGGGCACGGTCTGACCGCGCCATCGAGGGACATGCCCCGCGACCACCGCAACGACCCTCTGTGGGTGGAACTGACCGCGCTGGGCCGCTACGGGATCCGGCAGATCCTGCTGTCGCAGCGGCGATCGGCCCCCCTGCTCGGAGAGTTCGTCCGGCTCGACGCGGGCGCGTTCCTGGACGCCCTGGCCTCGTTCTCCCCCGACGGTCAACTGGTGGCGCTCACCTCGTGGTCGGACGCGCGCACCCCGGAGGAGACCCTGCGGGAGATCGTCGCGGTGTCCGCAGGTCCGGGACGGGCGCTGCGCCGGTGGAACGCGGCGCTGACGCTGGGCACGACCAGTTCCCGTATCGAACCGCGGCTGCGTCGGTTGCTCGACGAACGCGATCCCACGGTGGCGAGTCTGGCGTCGGTCGTCCTGCTCGCCTCGCAGATGCTCTCGGAGCAGGAGCGCCGGACGTTGACCGCCCGGTTCGGACACTGGACCGCCATCGACGTGTTCGCGGCGGCCACCGCCCTGGGCGAGACGGGGCTGCGGTCCTTCCTGGTCTCGGAGGCCGCCGAGGGGATCGACCGGCACCTGTTCGACGACGTCCACCGGTTGTGGGCTCCGGAACATCCCGACACCCGGGAGGTCCTGCGGGTCCTGGGGCGCTACCACCCCGATCCGTCGGTGGCGGCGCGGGCGCGGGCCGTCCGGGCCCGCGCTCCGCACCCGCCCTGAACCGCGATCCGCCCGTGTCGGCGACCCACCGCCCGGCACCGTCCGAGACACGCCCGCGTCAGCGCGCAGGGCCGAGGATCACGTTCACCCCGGCCACGGTGTCTTACGACCCGGATCGGGTTCGGCACCCGTGTCCAGGCCCGCGTTCACGCCCACGGGCGGCCGAACAGCCGCCGCGCCCACCCCGCCAACTCCCGGTGCCGGATCCGCCACGGCCCCGCCAGCGCGACCGGGCCGCCCCAGGTCTCCTCGGACGTCGGGGCGCCCAGGCCAAGGGTCTCGCGGACCGCCGCCGACACGACCTCACCCGCACCCTCCTGAACCTGCGGGGCCGACCGCACCCGTTCCGACAGTGCCCACCCCACCCGGGTGGCGGCCCCGGCGTACACCACCCCCAGGACCTCCGCCTCGTGGTAGGCGCGCATGACGCGGAACTCGTGGTCGGGGTCGGTCGCGGTCATGGGCTGGTACCAGTAGGCGGCCGACAACAGCCAGCGGGTCCCGGCGACCCGGGTGCCCTCCTCCGCCAGTTCCCGTGCGGCCCGCGCGCCGGAGATGCCCAGCGTGACGCCGCGCGGTACGTCCCGCAGCGCGCACACCACCGCCCATCGGGTTCGGGCGTCGGCACCTTGGTCGAGCGCCCCGGCCGCCACGGGTTCGTCGTCGGTGGGCCACCACCGGGCGTCCTCGGCCCTCCTGGCCCACCCCTCCAACAGGGTCGCCAGACGTGCCTCGGGTGCGGAGGCCGACCAGGTCCGCCGCCCCTGCGCGGACAGGGTGACCTGCCCGCTGTCCGCGACCAGGAGTCCGGTCTGGGCGCCGACCTCCACCCAGGTCCTGGCCAGGTCCTCGTTCCCACCCGCCTGTCTGGTGAGTCTGCGCCGGGACGGCACCCCCAGGTGACCGTCGGCGCGCAGCCGGCCGGGGCGCTCGGCGAGGGCGGCGGTGAGCCGGGTGTCGATCCCGGCCAGGGTGGTGAGCGCCGCCCGGGAGGCCTCCTCCACCGCGTCCGGCCCCCGGCCCGGCAGCATCTCCTCGACCGGGGGTCCCATGATCTGCTGCGGCGCGGGGTCGAACGGGTACGGCCGGGAGCGCCGGATCGCCAGCGCCACCTCGCGTGGGACCGCGAAGGTCCGCGACCGGCCCACGCCCTCCCCTCCGTCGGCCGTGGGCATGAGCAGTCCCCGGTCGAGCAGCCAGTCGAGTTCGTCGTCGCCCGAACCGTCCACGGGCATGTGGAACCGGTCCGCCCCTCCGAGCCCGGCCACCTCCACCTCCTCGGCGTGGAAGCCGCACTCCAGGATCCGGTGCCCCACGTCGTGCGGGGCGTGGCGCACCAGGTGGTGCACGCGCCGACGGTCGGTGAGCACCCGGATCAGTCCGGTGATCAGGGTCGCCCGCTCCGCCGTGGGGTCCAGCCCCAGTGTCAACGCCATCCGGCGCAGGGTGGGCAGGTCGTACTCCTCCTCCAGGGCCTCCCGCACCGGCCGTGGGTAGTGGTGCACACCGAACTGGTGGCCCGCGTCGTCGGGCAGGTGGTACCCGCCCTGACCGTCCGGCCACAGGATCGCCAGGTCCACGAGGTCGGCCACGCACTCCTCGGCGCGCATCCGGGCCAGTCCGGGACGGTCGGCGCCGACCCGACCCACCAGGGTCTCGTGGTCGACCGGCCCCAGGACGACCGTGTCGAGGAGAAGGGTGCCCCGGGTCCGGGGTTCCGTGTGGTCCCCTGGCGCGGGGCGCAGGTCGCGCTCCTCCTCGGCGGCACCGACGGCGGCGCGCAGGATCTGGTGGTGCGGCAGGGTCAGACGTTCGTAGGCCGTGGGCCGGTAGGCGACGACCATGATGAGGTCCAGCAACGTGTCGGGGGTGGCCGTGCGATACCGGACGGCGCCCTCGGGGATGGTGGCGAGAATGTCCGCGACCCGCTCCGGTGGCATGGATCGGATGTGGGCGTCCAACGCGGCGAGTCGGTCCATGCACTCACCCTAGGGAGCCAGGCCCCCGCGCGCACCATCCTTCTTCGGGCCTGTGGACGGGGCCCCTCCGTCACCCCCTCGTTCGCGGCTTCGTACCGATCTGCGCGAAACAGCCCCACCGCCCGAGCCCGGAACGGTAGTAAGGGGGCAGCCTCGCTCACGCTCACATCCACACCCGATGCTGGAAACGGGACCGGACATGCCCTCTCACGAACCGTCTCGACCGAGGCACCCTCCCCTGTCGGCCAGGCCCGTGTCACTGCCGCCGCACGACGTCCTCGCCCGAAGGGCGCTCGACTCCCCCCTGCTCTGCGACGCGCTGAGCCTGGCCCGGTGGAGCGGCCCCGCCACCCCGGTCACCTCCGGCGGGGTGCCCGGCATCGACGACGCCCGCTCGGCGATCTCCCGTTTCTCACTGTGGCCCCATGACCTGTCCGGTCGCATCGAGGAGCGGGTCACGTGGCTCGGTGGACTGCACTCGGCCGCCGAGGTCGCGCACTTCGTCGTGCCCTGGTCCGCGGCACTGCGCCTGGGGTTGGTCCGCATCGACGGTTCCCTCGCACGGCCCCACCCCGACCTGGAGCGTCGGATCCGCGACCCCGAACAGGTCCTGGAGTGGTGGTTCCACGAGTTCGAGCACACCATCGCCCACGCCCGCGGCGACCTGGCCCGTCCGCACGACCCGGGGCCCGGCACCACCGGACCGGACCTGCTGCCGGAGGTTCTGCGGTTCCTGTACGAGGCCCCGGACGGGCACCGACCCGACCTGGACACGTTGGCGGCGACGGCCCTGACCGGACCGCCCCCGCCCGCCGCCCCGGGCCTGCCCCGCACCACCGACCTGCTCCTGCACGTGTTGTGGCAGCTCTCCGACACCGGGGCGGTGGCCCTGGACCACCACCCCGACGGTGAGGGCGAGGACCGGTGCACGGTCGAGCTCACCGGGCTGGGCCGTTACGGCGTGCGCCTGCTGCTCCTGGAGGTGGGGATCCACGCCCCCCTCGTGGACACCCTCGCCGAGGCCTGCGCCTCCCGGTTCCTGGACGCGCTGGCGGTCCTGCCCTTCGAGGAACGCTCACCCGAGGCCGCGGCCTGGCTGGATCGGCGCGGCTCGGACGAGGCGCTGCGGCAGATCACCGAGGTGGTGCGCGGCCCCGGGCTGGCCCTGCGGCGGTGGGTGGCGGCGCAGGTCCTCAACAACACCAGCTCCGAACTGGAGCCGCGGCTGCGCGCGCTGCTCACCTCACCGCGCGCCACGGAGGCGTGTCTGGCCGCGATGGTGCTGCTCTCGTCCGGCATGCTCGGCCAACGCGGTATCGATCACCTCTTGGCCGAGTACGGTCCCTGGGTGGTCGTGGACATGGTCGCCGCGGCGATGTCCCCCGACGGTTCGGCGCTGCCGGCCTTCTTGGCGGCCGACGACACCCCCGACGTGGACCGGTTGTTGCTGGTGGGGGCCGATCCACACGTGGTGGGCGCCCATCCCGACGCTCTCATGGTCCTGGACGGACTGGTCCACCACCACCCCGACCCGGACGCGGCCGCGCGGGCCCGTGAGCTGGCCGTTCGGTTACGCGTGGGCGGCCGGTCCACCGACGGGCCCTGAGGGGTCGGGCCCGCCCCTCGGCCACCGCACGGGCGATCCGCTCGGTCATGTCCCGGGCGACCCCGTCCGCGTGGTGAGCCGGGTGCTCGGGGTCGAGTCCCTCCAGGGCGGCGCCGAACCCGGTGATGTCGGTACCGGCGTCGCCCCGCCGGGGAGCGGGATGAGCAGTGTGTCGGTGCCCCGGAAGGAGACCCGCGTGCCGTGCCGGCCGAGGACCCCGCGCAGTGCGGCCATCGCACGGTCGTCGGGCGCCGCGACGAGTCCCTGCCCGCACGCCCCGCGGGCCACGCGGCGGGCGACGCCCGCGGCGTTGACGGGCCACCGGTCGGTGGAGGCGACCTCCGCCCGTTCGAAGGTCTCCACCAGGTCGTTGGGCGCGAAGGGTCCTCGCCCGGGGATGAGCAGACGCACGCTCGTCGGCGGCAGGTACGCGGCCGACAGGCCCTCCTCCTCGAACGCCGCGCTGATCGCGGCGTTCGAGGAGGAGGGCCGTCGCCGGGATCTCGATCCCCTCGGGCGTCGCGAACTCCCGGAGCGTGCCGTCGGTGGACGGTGCGACGATGTCGTCGTCGGTGAAGCCGCCCACCCGACGGGTGCGGTAGAGCACGGTCCGCCAGTCCTGCGGCACGAGGTCGACCAGCGCACGCGCGATCTCCTCGACCGTCAGCTGCTGCCGGCTCACGGGTGGCGTCGTGTCCTCGGGGGACGCGTTCATGGGGGCTCCGTGGTGCCGGGGGCGGGGTGATCGCCCCTTTCCACGGCGTGCCGCCGACGGATCGTGCGGGCCGCGCGTCGCGGCCCCGCCGAAACCGGGGTGAGGTGGATCAGCCGTCGAGGGCGTCCAGGTAGACCCACGCGCCGTCGTGCCGACGGAAGCGGCTGTGCTCGCGCAGTTCGGCGTCGCGGCCGTTCTCCCGGAAGCGGGCCCGGAACTCCACCGTGCCCTCCTTGTGGAAGGGCGTGCCCTCGGTCGTGCGCAGGATCTCCAGCCCCGTCCACACCGTGTCCGGGTCCGGTTCCACCCGCCGGGGGCGGGTGGTGGGGTCCCAGGAGCGCAGCAGGTAGTCCTCGTCGCCCACCGCGAAGGCGCAGTAGCGGGACCGCATCAGTTCCTCGGCCGTGGCGGCCCGCGCCGTGCCGGCGTGCAGGCGCCCACAACAGTCCCCGTAGTGCCCGGACGCGCCGCACGGGCAGGGCGCGTCGGCGGCCGGAGGCCGTGGGGCGTGCGACGACCGTCGGGTGGTGGAGGGCTGTGATCGGTGGGAACGCTGCTGGGCCATGCACCCATTCTGGCGTGCCCGGGCCACTGCCCGGCCCGCACGGGTCGACCCGGCGCGGACGACGTGGTCAGGCACCACCGTCACCGGGGCGCCGCGGTGGCGGCGGCGGTAATCGCCGAGGCGGCGGACCATCGTCGGGTGCGGGACGAGGGTGAGGGATCGGGAGCGCGTTCGCGTGTGCGTAGTCCATATCCATCCCCTGGGGTAGTACCCCGCACCCCCCGAGGAACGAAACACGCCGGATGTCCTGTTTCAGCGCCGGAACGGACCGATATCCGATCAGTGGAACCGGTTCCAGAACGTCATCACCGGACGGTCGTGCTCGGTTCCCAGGGCGCTGATCGACCCCGTGTCCAGGCGGAAGAGCGCACCGCCCCAGGACGGCAGGCCCAGGCGGCGCGCGGTCAGCGCGCGGAGCACGTGCCCGTGCGCGACGAGCACGACGTCACCGTCGTCGAGCTCGGGAACGACCTCGTCCAGGACCCGCGCGACGCGGTCGGCGACCTGGTCGGGGTTCTCGCCCGGGAAGCCTGGGGCGCCCTCCGGCACACCGTCGGTCCACAGGTCCCACCCCGGGCGGTCCTGGTGGATCCGGGCGCTGGTGATGCCCTCGTAGGCGCCGTAGTCCCACTCGGCCAGGTCGGGCAGGACGACCGTGTCGGACAGTCCGGCCAGTTCGGCGGTGCGCACGGCCCGGCCCAGGGGGCTGGTCACGACCCGCGCGATCCGGCGCTCGGCCAGCAGGGGACGCAGGGCCGCGGCCTGACGTTCCCCCTCCTCGGTGAGGGGCACGTCGGTGCGTCCGGTGTGTCGGCGCCCCTTGCTCCACTCGGTCTGCCCGTGTCTGACCAGCACCAGTTCGCCCATGTGGTCTGTGGTGCCCCACCCGTCACCGCACCAACCCTC
>NZ_QOCZ01000069.1 GCF_018207095.1 Nocardiopsis sp. MG754419
GCTCCGCTCCGTGCGGCCCCGGCTCGCGGCGTCCGCGACGGTGCTCCACCGCCGGACCCGCCGACGACACCACCACGGTCCGCCCTCGCACGGGAGCCCTGGAACCCACCACCGGCGAGAGGGGTGAAGGCGCGTCGAGCCCCGGGGATCCGCCGGACGGCGAGGAGTTCTCGCTCACCCGGCGACGGACGGTCTGCCACGTCGTGGAGGAGGGGCGTACCGACGCGGCCGAACACGCCACCGGGCCGAGGCGCGGGTGGCGCTCCCGCACGAGGACGGAGTCCCGCCCTTGGAGATCGCCGTCGGGACGTCGCCGGGCCTCGTGGGGCCACCGTCGGTGAGCGGGTTCGGGGCGCCCGGCCGTGCCGGGGCCGACGCCGACCGGAGGGGAACCGACTACCGCGCCGGGGCCGAGGGTGGGGGGCGTCCGTGCGCCGCACCGAGGACGGACACGGCGCGGAAGGGGGTCGGCCGCGGGGCGGAGGCCGAGGGCACCCGGAACGACGCACGCCCCGGACGGCCGTCGGGCCTTCCGGGGCGTGCGGCCGCCGACCGTCACCATTGCCGAACGGGGGTCTGGTTGCGCCCGATGAAGAACCACAGCAGGGCCCCGATCACCGGAGCGATGATCACGAAGATGAACCAGACGACCTTCATGCCCACGTCGATCCTGGAGAACAGAATGCTGAACACCGCGGCGATGACCAGTACGACCACGGCCAGGAAGCCGAGCGCGAACACCGCCGGCACACCGATCGTCGCGAGGGTCTCGATGGTGGTCGCGTCCAGCAGAGGCGTCATGCTCATGTCGTCGTCCTCACGTCTCGGGTGGCGCTGCGTGGCAGTCGCCGATGTGTACGTGTTCCACGCTAGGAGCCGGCCCCGGTCGGGCACATCCACCCGCGGGACGTACCGTCGGGTGGCCTTCGAAGGCATCCGGTCGGGCGGGTGCGTCGCCATGGTCGGTGTGGGCCACCGACTTTCGTCGGTGTTCTCCGTGTGATCCGTCGCCGCTCCCGTCGCGGCCCGGGCGCCGGTGGGAACCGTCGTCGCACGGTGCTAGACATGCCTCGCGTGAACCACCAGCACCAGGAGCGGAACCCATGATCATCCATCACCTCGGCGAGTTCGGCGGACTGCCGGTGTTCGATTACCTCTCCCCGCAGGGCATGGCCTCGACGCGGTCCTCGGACCGCGCCGCCCCGGGCCCGCTCGCGCGGAGCGAGGCCCTGCGCACCCCCGAGGCGCACGCCTGGCGCCTCCAGGTGGACATCTACGAACCGGAGGAGTCGTTCGCCGCGTGCTTCGCCTCCTTCGTGGAGGAGGTGGACCCCGCCGCCGTCCGCGCCCTGGTCATCGGGGTCGCGGACGACTTCGAGGCGCAGGAGCCCGGTCTTCCCGCGCGTGAGGCGCTCCTCGCGCACGCCCACCTGTTCACCGGGCTGGAGTCGCTGTTCATCGGGGACATCGTGGCCGAGGAGTGGGAGCTGTCCTGGATCCACCAGCCCGACCTGGCGCCGGTGTTGGCCGCCTACCCCCGGTTGACCGAGTTCGCGGTGCGGGGTACCGGCGACCCGTACCTCAACGAGCGGAGCCGGTTGGGACTGGACATCGTGCGGCACGACGCGTTGCGCACCCTCACCGTGCAGAGCGGTGGTCTTCCGGCCGAGGTCGCCCGTGGGATCGACACCGCGGACCTGCCCGAGCTGGAGAACCTGGAACTGTGGCTGGGCGTGGGGGAGTACCGGGGCGACACCACCCCGCAGGACCTGGCCCGCACCCTGTCGGGAGAGGCCTTCCCCGCACTGAACCACCTCGGTCTGCGCGACGCCGAGGACACGGACCTGTGGGTACGGGCACTGGCGGAGGCCCCCGTGGTGGGACGGTTGCGCTCACTGGACCTGTCGATGGGCACGCTCACCGACGAGGGCGCTCGGGTGCTCCTGGACGCACCGGTCTTCCGTGGGCTCGGCCGGCTCGACCTGAGCCATCACTACATGTCCGAGGAGATGGAGGCCGGGGTGCGCGAGGCCTTCGCCGAGGTGCGGGTCGACGTGCGCGCCGAGGACCGGCGGGTTCCGGAAGGGGAGTGGCGCTTCCCCTCGGCCACCGAGTAGGCGACGGCCGAGGTCCCCTCACCGTGGTTCGCGCCGCGCCCGGCCGGGGTCGTCAGCCCGTGGAGGAGCCGTTCGCGGCGGCGGACGCGGGGGCGTCGCTCACGAGCTCACGGGTCCGGGTCGGGGCTTCGTCGCGGGTGGAGCCGCCGTCACGGGCTCCGTCGTCCGGGCCCGGTGCCGCGGCCCGCCGGTCCTCCCGGCGGCGCATCGCCATGTCGGACAGCGCGGCCAGACCGAACGCGATGACCACGGTCACGCAGACGCCGAGGGTGATGATCGCGGTGCCGAACGAGCTCGGATCGATCATGGGGGTCTCCTGTCGCGGGAGGGGCCGACACCCCAACCGTAATAGGTGTTAACTTTCAAACCCACTGTTAGCGAGAGTGAACCACGTCATACCCTCGTCCGCGCCGGCCCCGAGCACACGAGGGGCCCGAGGTGAGAACCCCGGGCCCCTCGATGGAGTCATGCGTCAGAGAATCGATCCCGGAGCGTAGGCGGCGGCCTCGGGATGGGCGTCGAGGACGGCGTCCACCTTGGCCACCACCTCGGCGACCTGGTCGGACGCGGCCCCCGTGAAGGTGATCCGGTCGGCCAGCAACGCGTCCAGCGCGGCCCGGTCCAGCGGGAAGCGCTCGTCCTCGGCCAACCGGTCCAGCAGTCGGTTGCCCGTGCCCTCCTGCCGCATCGCCAGCGCGGAACCCACCGCGTGCTCCTTGATGAGCTCGTGGGCGGTCTCACGGCCCACGCCGGCGCGCACCGCGGCCATGAGCATCTTGGTGGTGGCCAGGAACGGCAGGTACCGGTCCAGCTCGGCGGAGATGACGGCGGGGAAGGCACCGAACTCGTCCAGCACCGTCAGCATGGTCTCCACCAGGCCGTCGAAGGCGAAGAACGCGTCCGGCAGCGCCACCCGGCGCACCACCGAGCACGACACGTCGCCCTCGTTCCACTGGTCCCCGGCCAGCTCACCGGCCATGGACGCGTACCCGCGCAGGATCACGGTGAGTCCGTTGACCCGCTCGCACGAGCGCGTGTTCATCTTGTGCGGCATCGCCGACGAACCGACCTGGCCCTCGGCGAAGCCCTCGGTGACCGACTCGTGTCCGGCCATGAGCCGGATGGTCTTGGCGAGAGAGGACGGCCCCGCGGCCAGTTGCACCAGGGCGGTGAGCACCTCGAAGTCGAGCGAACGCGGGTACACCTGACCCACGCTGGTGAATCGGTGCTCGAACCCGAGGTGACCCGCGACCTCGTTCTCCAGGGTGGTCAGCGCCGCGCGGTCGCCGCCGAGCAGGTCCAGCATGTCCTGGGCGGTGCCGACCGGGCCCTTGATCCCGCGCAGCGGGTACCGGGCGATCAGCTCCTCCAGCCTGCCGTGGCCCACCAGGACCTCGTCGGCGATCGACGCGAACCGCTTGCCCAACGTGGTGGCCTGGGCGGCCACGTTGTGGGAACGGCCCGCCATCACGGTCTCGCCGTACTCGGCCGACAGTCGACCCAACCGGGACAGCAGCGCCACCACCCGGTCGCGCACCAGCAGCAGGCTGTCGCGTACCTGGAGCTGCTCGACGTTCTCGGTGAGGTCGCGCGAGGTCATGCCCTTGTGCACGTGCTCGTGGCCGGCGAGGGCGTTGAACTCCTCGATCCGGGCCTTGACGTCGTGCCGGGTGACGCGCTCGCGCTCGGCGATGGAGGCCAGGTCCACCTGCTCCAGGACCTTCTCGTAGTCCTCCACCACACCGGCCGGGACGTCCACGCCCAGACGCGCCTGTGCGCGCAGCACGGCCAGCCACAGTCGCCTCTCGGCGACCACCTTGTACTCGGGGGACCACAGCCGGGTCAGCTCCGCCGAAGCGTAGCGGGCGGCCAGGACATCGGGAATGACGGGTTTCGCGCTCACGATTGGTCACCCTACCGTCCTGAACTGGGGGTCTGTCGGCCGGGCCGGAACCGCGGGTAGGGCCCGCCCCACCCCGAACCGGTGGGCGCGACCGATGTCGCCCGGCCACCGTCCGCCCTAGCGTGGAGGACATGAGTTCCCCGACCGCCGCCGGCGCCCGGCCCGGCACCCTGCGCAGGGCCCTGGCCGACCCGCGTTACCTGGTCTCCGGCTGGGCCTGGCGGGCCCTGGCCTACACCCTGACCACCATCCTGGTGGGCGGTCTGCTCACACCGCTCGCGTTCCCGGTGTACACGCCCTGGGCGGCCGCCGTGGCGATGCTCGGTGGCGGGCACACCACCGAAGCGGTCCTCCTGTTCCTCACGGGGGTGGTCATGCTCCTGTGTCTCGGTCCCCTCCTCGCCCTGCCGCTCGGCGCACTGGAACGGCGTCGGCTCCGTCTGGTGGTGGCCGGGCCGGCCGACAGTGGCCATCGCGACCCTCCCGCCGGACTGTGGGGATGGGTCCGCACCCGCTACACCGAGGCCGCCACGTGGCGTGAGGTGGCCTACGCGGCGGTGATGCTCCTCCTGTTCTTCGTCGCCTCGACCCTCGTCGGGTTCCTGGGCACCCTCTCCGTCGTCCTGGCCGCGAGCCCGCTCCTCCTCGCCCACCCCGAGGAGGTGCCCATGAGCATGGGCCCCTTCCTGCTGCACACCCCAGAGGAGGCCCTGCCCTTCGCCCTCGCGTCGCCGCTGCCGCTGATCGTGCTCCTGTACGCCTGCGGACTGCTGTCCTACGGCCACGGCGTCGTCGCCCGGGCACTGTTGGTCGGCCCTCCCAAGGCCGAGCTCTACGCCGAACTCGACCAGGTCACCGAGTCCCGCGCCCGTCTGGTCAACGCGTTCGAGTACGAACGACGCCGCATCGAACGCGACCTCCACGACGGCGCCCAGCAGCGTCTGGTGGCGCTCAGCATGGACCTGGGCATGGCCCGGATCGACCTTCGGGAGGGTTCGCCCGCCGACCGACGAGTGGCGGCCGCCCAGGTCAAGGTCGACGACCTCATCGACGAACTACGCGAACTGGTGCGCGGCATCCACCCGCGGGTCCTCGTCGACCGCGGTCTGCCCGCCGCCCTGGCCGAACTCGTCGACCACAGCCCGGTCGCGGTCACCGTCGACGCCGACCTGCCCCGCCGCCCGCCCCCGCACATCGAGGGCACCGCCTACTTCGTGGTGGCCGAGGCCCTCACCAACGTCTACAAGCACGCCGACGACGGCACCGTCACCGTCCAGGCCCGTCTGAGGCAGGGGCGCCGCGGCGACGTGCTCACGGTGGAGGTCACCGACGACGGACCCGGCGGTGCCGACCCCGAGCGAGGCACCGGCCTGACCGGAATGGCCGACCGGGTCGCCGTCATGGGCGGCACAATGGACCTGTCCAGTCCCGTGGGAGGGCCGACCCGGATCCGAGTGGAGCTGCCGTGCACGACCGATCGACCGGAGACGCAGAGGTGACCCAGGTACCGACGGTGCTCGCGGAGGACGGTGTCCTGCTGAGGGAGGGCCTGGTGGGGGTGCTCGAACGCTTCGGTTTCCCCGTCGTGGCGGCGGTCGGCGACGCCGAGGGGCTGGAGCGGGCGGTCGCGGAACATCGTCCCGGGCTGGTCGTCACCGACATCCGCATGCCGCCCGACTTCACCGACGAGGGGTTGCGCGCCGCCGTGCGCCTGCGCCGGGCCCGACCGCGTCTGGCCGTGGTGGCGCTCAGTCAGTACGTCGAGCTGAGCTACGCCACGGAACTGTTGGACTCGGGCGAGGGAGAGAGCGTCGGCTACCTCCTCAAGCAGCGGGTGGGCGACGTCCGCGAGTTCGCGTCGATCCTGCGCAACGTCGTGGAGGGCGCCACCTTCGTCGATCCCGAGGTGGTGCGTCAGCTGCTGCGCCGCAGCGCCGATCCGCTGGAGCGGCTCACCGCCCGCGAGCGCCAGGTCCTCGAACTGATGGCCGAGGGCCACTCCAACGGGGCCATCGCCCGCAGGCTCGTGGTGAGTGACGCCGCCGTCGGCAAACACGTCGGTAACATCCTGGCCAAACTCGACCTGCCGCCCGACGACGGCGTGCACCGGCGGGTCCAGGCGGTCCTGGCCTATCTACGGGCGCAGGCCGGCTGAACCCGGACACGGACACTCACCCGTCCATGGACCGATCCAGCACGACCACGGTCTGGTCGCCCACGACCCAGGCGTCGTGACCCGGGGGTACGAAGGCGACCTGGCCCGCGTACATCTCGCTCTCCGTGCCGTCGGAGGTGCGGATCGCCAGGGTCCCCTCCAAGAGCGCGAGCGAGTGGGTGAGCATGCACAGGTCGGTGCCGACACTGGCGCTCATGTCCTTGGTCCAGCGCCAGCCGGGCTCCAGAGTGATCCGGTTGATGTTCTGACCGCCCAGGTGCACGCTCTCGGTGTGCCCGTGGTCGAACTCCATGCGGTCGTCGGTGGCGTCGAAGTCGCCGATCCGCACGGCCCCCGGGGAATCCTCGTCCCAGGCCTGCACCATCGACTGGTGGACGATCTTGCCGTCGGCCAGGTCCAGCATCGACATGCTCTTGACGATGAGTCCGTCCGGGTAGGTACAGCGCTCGGTGTAGGCGGCGTGCTCGCCGTCCGTCACGCACTGCAGGACCTCGTGCTCCAGGTCCATCGAGTACAACTGCCGGATGAAGTCCTCGATCGAGTCGCGCCCGTGGATGACCGTGGGCGCGCTGGGCGGGGTGCGGCGGTCGACGGTCTCCATGTCCGCGTCATCGGCGAACTGACGGACGAGGGTGTCGGTGTCACCCTGCTCCACGGCCTGGCGGAAGGCGTCGATGTCGAAAGCGGTGCCGCTGCTCGTGGCTGACATGGTGCGGGCCCCTTTCCGGGAGGGAAGACGAAGGGCACGGGTCACGTCTGTGGTGCCCTCTTTGATCCACACTCCTCTCACCCCTGTCCCTGATTCGACCAAACCTCGGTCAGGGCTGCGTTTGCCCGGATCCGGTCGGGGCGGGAGGCGGCGTCGTAGTCTGGAGAGGTGCCCCCGCCGGGCGATCCGCACCCGGTAGGGCCCCTCGTGCCCGCGGAGGAGGAACCGCATGCACCCGACCGTCGTGGCCCCCGAGAGCGTCACCTGGAGGGTCCACCTGGACCGGTCCCTGTGGATCGCGGGCGTGCGCGCGCTCATGCTCCAGGCGCTCCATCCGATCGCCGTGCAGGGCGTGTGGCAGCGCTCGGACTTTCGTTCCGACCCCACCGGACGACTGCTGCGCACCGCCCACTTCGTCGCGGTCACCACCTACGGCGCACCCGAGGAGGCGGAGGCGCTCGGCGCCCACGTGCGTCGGATCCATGGTGCCCTGGGCTTCACCGACCCCGCCACCGGCCGTCGCCACCGGGTCGACCAGCACGACCTGTTGGTGTGGGTGCACTGCGCGGAGGTGAGCTCCTACCTGGAGACCACGCTGCGGGCCGGACTGACGCTGACCCCCGCGGAACGGGACCGCTACCTGGACGAACAGTCCCGGACCGCCCGCTACGTCGGTCTGTCCCGTGACGACGTCCCGCGCAGCGTGGCCGACCTGCGCCGGTACCTGGCGGCGGTGCGCCCCTCCCTGCGCGTCACGCCCGAGGCCCGAGACGTGGTCCGCTTCCTGCTGTGGCCGGGGGTCCCCGAACGGCTGTCGTGGGCGGCACCGCTCAAGCCACTGTGGTTCCCGATCGGTGCCCTGTCCTACGCCACCCTGCCGGGGTGGGCCCGCCGCGCCTACGGGGTCCTGCCCGAGGCGCCGGGCACGGGGAACACCGTCACCCTGGGGCTGCGGGCCCTGCGCGCGGGTCTGGAGCGGGTGCCCCGGCGCTGCTACGACCGTGTCTTCGACGAGGCCACCGTGCGCAGCGCACGGGCCGCCGAACGGCGCCTCCTGGACGCCGGGTACCGGGTCGGAAAGGGCTCCCGGGCCCTGCGTTCCCTCATCCCGCCACCGCCCCGATCGCCGGAGACGACCACCGCCGTCGATCCGCGCCCGGACGGGACCGAGGGAAGCGGATAACGTGGAAGGAGGGGCCACCGGATCCGCGGGACACCGGAGGTGACGTGGTCAAACGCAGGAAGGTGCAGTACGGGCTCGTCATGGGCCTGTGTCTGGTGCTGTTCGCCGGAGCCACCCCCGTCTACTTCCTCTTCGGGACGGGGTGGGCGGTGGCGATGTGCGCGGTGGCCTCGATCCTGCCGCCGATCGCCATGACCCTGGGCAACCTCGCCGACCCGGACGACCCTCGGGACCACGACAACAAGTACGGACCCAACGCGGACTAGCGCCCGTGCGTCGAACCGCGGGGGAGCCGCGTTCGTGTTCGGGCCGCGGTGCGCGGCGCCGCCGGCCGAGCACCGCAGGGCCTGCGGGTTCCCGCCCCGCCGTGCGACGCCCGGGCACCGGCCGCGACCCCGAAGGACACGGCCCGGGTGCGGAGAGGGGTGCGCCCGAGCCCCGATCCGGTCGGCGCGATTCCGCGTCCGGTCAGCGCTCCAGGACGCGGCGCAGGGCCGCCAGGACCAGCTCGGCCCGGTCGGGTCGGGCGTTGTGCCCCATGAGGCCGATCCGCCACACCGTGGCCGCGTAGCGGCCCACACCCGCACCGATCTCCAGGTCGTACTCGCGCAGCAGCTGTTCGCGGACCTTGCCGGAGTCGACCCCCTCGGGCACCCGCACCGACGTCAGCTGCGCCAGACGGTGACCCTCGGCGGCGAACAGCTCCAGGCCCATCTCCTGCAGCCCCTCCCGGAGACGGGCCCCGGCCGCCGCGTGCCGCGCCGCCACCGCGTCCATGCCCTCCTCCTCGATACGGCCCAGCGCCGCGTCCAGGGAGGCCACCATCGCGGTGGGAGCGGTGTGGTGGTAGGCGCGCCCGCCGGGACCGCCGCGGACGTAGGCGCCGAGCAGACCCAGGTCCAGGTACCACACCGGCGGGGTCTGCACCCGCTGCTCCCAGGCGCGCTCGGAGAAGGTGAAGGGCGCCAACCCCGGTGCCACGCCCAGGCACTTCTGGGTCCCGGAGTAGGCGATGTCGACCCGCCAGTCGTCCAGGTCCATGGGCATCCCGCCCAGGGAGGTGACGCAGTCGGCGAGCAACAGGGTCTCCTCGGAGCGCTCGCGCAGCGCGCGCCCCAGGGCACCGATGTCGCTGACCACACCGGTGGAGGTCTCGGCGTGCACCGCGGCCACGATGGCGGGCGCCGGGTGCGCGTCCAGCACCCGCTGCACGTCCACGGGCTCGCCCCACTCGTGGTCCACCCGCACCACGTGGGCACCGTAGCGCGCGGCGACCTCGCACATGCGCTCACCGAACAGACCGTTCACGGCCACGACCACCTGGTCGCCGGCGCGCACGGTGTTGGCGAAGGCGGCCTCCATCCCGAGCGAGCCGGTGCCCGACAACGGAAGTGTGAGCGGGTTCTCGGTGCCCCACAAGGAACGCAGCCGTCCGCAGGTGCGTTCCAGGAGCGTGACGAACTCCGGGTCGAGGTGGCCCAGAAGCGGGGCGGACAGGCCCAGGGTCGCCTCGGGGTAGGGGTTGCTCGGCCCCGGTCCCAGCAGGATGCGTTCGGTGACTGACATGGCCACACACTAACGAGACTCGTGTGACACGTGGGCAACCGGGGCCTCATCTGTCCGTAACGCGACGAAAGACCCCTCCACGTGGGTCGTAGTATTCCGGCGGACGACGTGAGGCCCGCGCCGCCCGGGCACCGTCCCGGCGCCCGCGGGCACGACCCCGGGGGAGGGGATCTTCATGACCGAGACGGCCCGGACCGAGACCGTGCGGCGCGAGACCGCGCGGGCGAGGATCCTGCGGGTGGAGCACGACGACCCCCGCGTCCAGGGGCTGCTCGACGGACTCCTGGAGGAGTACACCGAGCGCTACGGCGCCGAGGGCGCCGCCCACGAACTCGGGCGCTACCCGGTCACCGACTTCGTCGCGCCCCACGGCCGTCTGGTCCTGGCCGAACTGGACGGGGAGATCGTCGCCGGCGGCGCTCTGCGCCCCTACCGACTCGGCTCGGACGGCACACCGCGGACGGTCGAGTTCAAGCGCATCTGGACCTCGGCGCGTCACCGCCGCCGTGGTCTGGGACGCCTCATCATGACGGCGCTGGAGGACGCCGCACGCGACCTCGGCTACACCTCCGTCATGCTCTTCACCGGACCCTCCCAACCCGAGGCCGTCGCCCTGTACGAACGGATCGGCTACCGGTGGGTGGATCCGACCACGATCGCGGACCTGCCCTACCCCAAGGCCATCCCCTTCGGCCACGACCTCCACGCCCGCCCGGGGGCCTCCCCAGGGTGAGGCCGTCCCGGTCGGTGTTATGGGCAGCGCTATGCCCCGGACGCGACCGGGTCCCGGCCCCGCCCCGTACGATGGGAGCGCCCATGCCGCCACCGGCGGTCGGGCGGCCCTTCCCAGCATTGGACGTACTCGACGAGGAGAGTCACCACGTGAGCGAGCAGCAGCGCCCCGAGGCCGAGACGAACGCCCCCGTGTTCAGTCCACGCAAGAACGGCCAGGCGCAGTCGGTCTCCGACGAGCTCGCCGCGTGGATGAGCACCGGGTGGGCCGACACCGAGATGCGCGACCTGGAGCCGATCGAGCAGGCCGAGCACACCGCCCGTCGCCGTCGCACGCTCAGCGCCGCCTTCCCCGGCGAACGCCTGGTCGTTCCCTCCGGTCAGCTCCTGACCCGCTCCAACGACACCGAGTACCCGTTCCGCGCCGCCACCGACTACGCCTACCTCACCGGGGACACCACCGACGGCAACTGCCTCGTGTTCACCCCCACGGGCGACGGCGGCCACGACGTCGTGCTCTACCTCAAGCCGCGCTCCAACCGCGACAACGGTGAGTTCTGGCTCGGCGGCTACGGCGAACTGTGGACCGGTCGTCGCAACAGCCTGGAGGAGGCCTCCGCTCTGCTGGGCGTGGCCACCGCCGACGTGCGCACCCTGCCCGCGGCCCTGCGCGCCGACTCCGTGACCACCCGCATCGTCCGTGGCCACGACGCCGCACTCGACGCCCTCGTGGACGAGCTGCGCGCCGACACCGACGACGAGTCCCGCGCCAAGTCCGCCGAGCTCGACACGGACCTCGGCGTCGCCCTGGCCGACCACCGTCTGGTCAAGGACGCGTGGGAGGTCGCGCAGCTGCAGAAGGCCGTCGACGCCACCGTGCGCGGCTTCAACGACGTCGTGACGGCCCTGCCGCAGGCCAAGGACACCTCCGAGCGCTACGTCGAGGGCACCTTCTTCCTGCGCGCCCGGGTGGAGGGCAACGACGTCGGCTACGGGACCATCGCGGCCTCCGGAGCCAACGCCACCACCCTGCACTGGACCCGCAACGACGGCCCCGTCAAGGACGGCGACCTGCTGCTGCTCGACGCCGGTGTGGAGACCACCACCCTCTACACCGCCGACGTCACCCGCACCATGCCCGTCTCGGGCACCTTCACCGACCTGCAGCGCAAGGTCTACGACCTGGTGTACCGGGCCCAGGAGGCCGGCATCGCCGCCGTGGCCCCGGGTGCGCCCTTCGTCGCCTTCCACCAGGCCTCCCAGCGGGCGCTGGCCGAGGGACTCATCTCCTGGGGCCTGCTGGAGGGTCCCGTCGACCGTGTCCTGGAACTGGGTCTGCAGCGCCGCTACACCCTGCACGGCACCGGCCACATGCTCGGCCTGGACGTGCACGACTGCGCGGTCTCGCGCCAGGAGGCGCACCTGTACGGCGACCTGAAGCCGGGCATGGTGCTCACCGTCGAGCCGGGCCTGTACTTCCAGCCCGACGACCTCACCGTGCCCGAGGAGCTGCGCGGCATCGGCGTGCGCATCGAGGACGACGTCCTGGTCACCGAGGAGGGTCGCACCGTGATGTCGGCCGGTCTGCCGCGCTCCTCCGCCGACGTCGAGGCCTGGCTGGCCGAGCGCCTGCCGCGGTAGAGGGCGGCGGGGCCTGGGGAAGGAGGGATCGTTCCTCGCGATCCCACCTCCGGTACGTCCTGGGGTCTCGGGTGGCACCGCCCGCCGGTTTCCGAACGCACACTCACCGTGGGCCGGGGGAGCCGGGTGTCCACCGCACCTCCCTTCGCATGAGGTCCGCGTGTCCGCGGCACCCCCTGGGGCGAGGTGTCGTGCCCTTCCGGGGCCCGCGCCGCGGCCTGTGTCCTGGGGCCGCACGGCACAGCGGGGACCCTCGGCCCCGGTCGGTGCGCGCAGGGGAACAATCCGTTGATCGGGCACACGGCCTCCGGCCGCCCGGGGCCGCGCCGCGGGGCGTCCCGTGGCGGAGCCCGCCGGTCTCGCGAGGGGCCCGCACCCAGGGTGCGAGGCCCCTGGTTCCGGTAGCGTTACCGGGCACAGGAACAGGTGCGCGATCGGGGTCGTCTTCGCCAACGGGAGTACGGCCCCGCGCCACAGCAGATAACGTCGTGGTGGCGTGGAAGTACCCGGTGACGAGGGGGAGGGCGACTCGTGCGCGCGGAACGGCTGTGGCGCAGGGGGTTGCGGTTTCCGCGCCTGTTCCTGGCGGACCGGACGGTCCTCGTGCACGGCGACGTCGACCTCAGCACCGATCCACGCAAGTCGCGATACGAGGCAAGGGCCTTCGACACCCGTTCGCTGCGTCCCCTGGGCCCCGCGTTCGAGGCCCAGGGGCCGGTCAACCTGGCCCGGTCGCCCGAGGGCGAGGACTGGCCCGACACCGTTCTCATTCAGGCCTCCCGCCGTTCGCTGAGCGTGCGCGACCCCCGGACCGGCAGCCCCCTGTTGGAGACCGACCTGGCCGAACCGGGGGAGCGGTGGCCCGACGACGTCGCCCTGCGCGTGGTGGACAAGGAGGCCGTGGTCTTCCTCTTCGGTGAGGACGGCGACGGCGGCACGCGCTGGTGGGCGGTGGATCCGCACACCGGAGCGACCGTGCCGGACCTGACCGACTCCAGACCCGGTCACGAGGCGCGCGGCGAGCGGATGTCGTTCGCCGGGGACTACCTGGTGGCACCCGGTCAGGACCCGGGTTTCGACCCGGTGATCCTCGCCGACTACGAACACCCCCGTGAGCGGGTCTACCGGTTGGAGGACGGGGAGTACCGGGGCGAGGTCGAGAGCCACGCCGACTCCGAGACGATGGCCGCCCGGGTGGGCGGCCGTTCCCTGTTGGCGGTCGCCGGGCGCGTCCACTCCCTGCCCGATCTGGAGTTGGTCGCCGAACTCGGGGGTCCGCGCACCCTCACCTCCCTGGTCGAGTGGGACGGTGAGGCGGTCGCCGTCTACCAGGAGGAGAACGCCCGACCCGACGGTCTGGGCGGCTGGTACCTGGATCGCCTGCGGGTGCGGCGGTTGGACCGCCCCGGTCGTCCCGTGGTGGAGGTGCCGGGCACCTGGCCGGGGGATCTGGAGGATCTGGTGGCCGCCCCCGACGGGGTGATCGTCCTGGCCACCACCGAGGGTGTCCACGCCCTGCACGTGGAACCCTGACCCGGGGCGGAGCCGACCGGAGGCGGTGTCGGAGTGAACGTGGAGACCTGGTGGACATGGCGACCGGGGTGGTTCCGGCTGCGCCTGTGCGGTGACGTGCTCCTGGTCCACGAGGAGTACGCCCACGCCTCCGGGGTGCGGAGGGGCCGTTGCTTCGATCGACGGACCGGCCTTCCCCTCGGCCCGCCCTTCACCACGCAGGAGATCGTCTGTCTCGCGGAGATCCCCGGGCACGGCCCGGGCCCGGTCCTGGCCCACCTCGTGCCCGAGACGCTGGTCCTGAGCGATCCGTGCGACGGCACCGAACGGGGACGGATCGCGCTCCCCGCCCTGGGAAACCCGCGCGCCCTGGACGACATGCACATCGCCCGAGTCGGTGGTCGCGACCTGCTCCATCTCTTCGGTGACGGCGCTCACGGGCGTTCCGAGTGGAGCACGGTGCCCGTGGACGGCACGGAACCCGACCCCGCGCGGTCCGACTCCTTCCGGCTCTACGGCACGGGCAGGGAGCGCCTCGCCCTGGACGGGGGATATCTGGTCGTCCCCGCCGAAGAACAGCGCATCCACGTGGGGGAGGAGGCGGTGGACGTGTTCGAAGAGCCGTGTTCGCTCCTCTACCGCGTCGACGACGGCGCGTTCCTCGGACAGTGCGAGGCCGGCGGAGGTGGTGAGGCCGTGGTGGCCACCGTGGCGGGGAAGTCCTACCTGGCGCAGGGATCGCGGCTGTTCTCCGTTCCCGATCTGGCGGAACTCGCGACCGGACGTGCGTTGCGGCACGCCGAGGCCAGAGCCCTGACGGAGTGGGAGGGCCGACCGGTCGGGCTGTGGTCGCGACGGCGGGACGACGTGCCGATCGTGCCGGGGCGACACCACCCGCTCCGGCTGTCCTACTGTTTCCTGGACGAGCTCCCGGTAGCGCCCGGCTCGGGTCCGACGGAGATCCCATGGAACGTGCCCGGTGACCTGCACGACCTGCTGGTGGTCGGCGAGCGCCGGATCGCGGTGGCCACCTCCGAGGGACTGTTCGTACTGGACGTGTGACGGGTGGACGGGCTCCGTCCGGCCGACGGCGGGGAGAGCCGTGGCCACCGTGGCCGCGTCCCCCAGGGGAGGGCGGCGCCGCGGGCGGGGCTCGCGATGCCTCCGCGCCCGGGCCGCCGTCGACCGGCACCCCGATGGTGCGACGGGGACGAACGGTCCGGATCCGGCCCTTCCGGCGCGCGCGGAGCCCTCGACGGGGCCGACCGGTGCGATACTCACCGGACCCACATCGAGGAGGCCGTCATGAGCACACTCCGCATCCTGCCGCGCGCGCTGGCCCTGGGGCTGGCCGCGGGCGCGCGCAGCACACTCGGACCCTGCGCACCGCAATGGGCTCGGGCCCGCGCCGAGGGACGCACACGGTCGCAAGGCCTGGCCGCGCTCACCATCGCCGGAGAGTTCGCCATGGACAAGGTGCCGTCCCTCCCCGCCCGCACCGAGGGGGTCGGGCTCTGGGCGCGCGCGTTCAGCGGCGCCTGGGGCGGCGCCCTGCTCGCCCGGAACCTGGGCGGACACACCGTCACGACCGCCGCCGTCGCAGCGGTGGCCGCGCCGGTGGGCGCCCTGGCCGGGGTCGGCTGGCGGTCGTGGTGGAGCCAGGGGCGTCCGGCCTGGGTGGGGGCGGTCGCCGAGGACGTCGTCGCCCTCTCCCTGGCCGGGTACGCCGTGGCGGGGACCGGCCGGGGCACCGACGGCCCGAGGTGAGGACGCCGCCCCGCCACCCCCTTCCACGAGCGTTCCGGGTGACCCGTCCTCACCCGTACTCGGCGCGGATCCGGTCGGCGTAGCGGGACAGTTCGGCGCCGTGCACGAAGGCCGACCGCATCGTCCCCGGGTCGGCCACACCCTGCCCGGCGATGTCGAACGCCGTACCGTGGTCCACCGAGGTGCGCAGGATCGGTAGCCCCACGGTCACCGAGATCGTGCCGTCGAAGTCGACGGTCTTCGCCGCGATGTGCCCCTGGTCGTGGTACTGGGACAGCACTCCGTCGAACCGTCCGACGAGCAACTGGTGGAAGACCGAGTCGGCGGGCACGGGGCCGCTGACCCGTGACCCCGCCGCGCGGGCACGCTCCACCGCCGGAGCGATGTGGACGATCTCCTCGTCACCGAACGCGCCGTTCTCCCCTCCGTGCGGGTTGACCGCGGCCACGGCCAGGTGCGGGTCGTCGTACCCGAACACCCGCAGCGCGGTCAACGCCTCCTCGATCGCCGCGCCCTGCTGCTCCACGTCGATGGCGTCCAGCGCGCGGCGCAACGACAGGTGTCGGGTGGCGAAGAAGACGCTCTTGCCGCGCACCAGGAACATGGTGTTCTGCCGCTCGGTGCCGGTCAGAGCACCGAGCATCTCCGTGTGCCCCAGGTGTTCGCTGCCCGCCGCCCAGATGGCCTCCTTGTTGATGGGTCCGGTGACGATGCCGTCGACCTTCCCGTCCAGGGCCGCCTCGGTGGCCACGGTGATCGCGCGTACCGCCGCCCGGCCCGCACGCTCGTCCACCGTGCCCCAGGGCAGTTCGGTCTCGCCCAGGACGTCGATGTCCAGGCAGTCGATCACCCCGTCCTCCTCCGGTGGCAGGGCCTCCAGGTCGACGGCGCGCACGCGTACGTCCAGATCGCACACCGCGGCGGCGCGTCGCAGCACCGCCGGATCGGCCGCGACCACGCCGCGTGCGGGGGCCGCGGTGCCGAACCCGGCCAGGGTGCGGACGGTGATCTCCGGGCCGATCCCGACCGGGTCGCCGACGCTGATCGCCAGGAGGGGGCGTGTGTTCATGGTTGCTCCTCGTCAGTGGATGGTCGCTGGTGCGGGTCGGTCGGTTCGGCCATCTCGGTGCGTACTCGGAGGGGTCGTTCGCGCGCGGTGTCGCGGAGTTGGGCGAGGCAGGCGCGCAGGGCCGAGTCGTCGCCCACGAGCCCGCCCTTGGTCACCACCGGCACCCCGTCCATCGGGCCGCCGTCGAGCACGCCGTGCACCGCCAACGGCAGGACCTCGCCGCGCACCTCGAACACCCGCACGCCCAGCGCGTCCAGGACCGCGGTGGTGATCTCCCCGCCGCTGGTGTACAGCCCGCCGAGCCGGAGGGGCACGGTGCCGTCGGTGGGCTCCGTGCTCGCACCGGTCCCCGCGGCGGGCCGGTCGGTGCCCTCACCGTCGGCGGTCCCGGGGTCAGCGAGGACGACCCCCAGGGAGCGGGCGACCGTCGCCGCGAGCAGTCGCGGCAGGGCGCGCCGTGCCCGTTCGGGCAGGTCGGCGACGTCGGTGGCCGCGGTGGTGGTGCGCACCACCACGGTCTCCGGGAAGCGTGCCGAAGCCAGGGCCCGGGCCAGGACGTCCGCCACCTCGGACCGGTGCCCAGGGTCGGCGCAGAACCGCGCGGCGTCCACGTCGACCCGACGGACCGGCTCGGTGTCGGTCACCGCCTCCAGTTGGCGTCGGGTCACGGCGGTGGCGCTGCCCACCACCGCCAACAGCGGCCCCGGGGCGCCCGACCCACCCCGGGTGTGCAGCCCCGAGGCCTCGGCGAGCAGGGCGCCGCCGGGGCCGGGGTCCACCGACACCCACACCGTCCCGTTCCGCCGGCGCGTCCGGGCGGCGGCACGCGCGATGTCGGCCAGGTGTTCCTCGGTGAGCGCGTCGCACAGCACCACCGGTTCCTCACCGGTGGCGAGGGCGTCGACCAAGTCGGGGCCGGTGACGTGGCGCAGCGGAACGTGCCGCACCCCCAGGGAGCTCTGCCGTCGCAGGATCGCGACGACGTCGCTGGTGGTCATGGGGTTGAGCGGGTCCACGGCCAGTTCGGTGCGCTCCAGCGGCACCCCGTCCAGAAGCTGGTGTCCGTCGGCGGTCACCCGCGCGGAGGAGGGGAAGGCCGGTACGAACAGGGCCCGCACCGGTGTGGCCGCGGGCACCCGTGCGCGCACCGCCCGCCAGGCGGCCTCCAGTTCGGCGCCGACGTTGCCGCGCAGCGTGGTGTCGGTGCGCTTGACCACCAGTGACACCGGACCGGCGCTCGCCACCACCGACCCCACCCGCGCCGCGGCCGCCGCCGCGGACAGACCCCGGCTGTCGACGTTCACCACGACCACGTCGTAGGCGTCCAGTACCTCGGCGACCTGACCGGGCGCCACGGTGCCCACCCGCATCCCCAGGCGGGCGAACCGCGCCCCGGTCGCGTTGGCCCCGGTGAGATCGTCGGCGACCACCAGTACC
Source organism: Nocardiopsis sp. MG754419 (assembly GCF_018207095.1). Taxonomy (GTDB): domain Bacteria; phylum Actinomycetota; class Actinomycetes; order Streptosporangiales; family Streptosporangiaceae; genus Nocardiopsis. Next base: position 17,813 of record NZ_QOCZ01000069.1, read on the forward strand.
TCGGCCACTTCCCACCCTCCTCTCGCTCGGTTCGGGATCTCCGGTCAGCCCAGGATCAGTGCGGCCACGCCCAGCACCGGGAGCGACGCCAGCCACAGGGTGGTGGTCATGCCGCTCCACATCTTCAACGCCGGGACCCCGGACAGCCCGGTGAACCGGGTGACCACCCAGAAGTAGGAGTCGTTGAAGTACGAGAAGACGATCGAGCCCGCGCAGGCCGACAGTACGGCCAGGGTCGGGCTCATCCCCGCGGCCTCCACGATGGGCGCGCTCAGGGTCGCGGAGGTGATGATGGCGACCGTCCCCGACCCCTGGGCGATCCGCACGAAGCTGGCGATGATGAAGGGGAGCAGGAACATGGGCACCGCCCAGCCGGACACGGCGTCGGCCAACGCCTCGCCCACTCCGGAGCCGCGCAGCACCTCACCGAAGGCGCCGCCCGCCCCGGTGATGAAGACGATCATCCCCGCCGAGGCGGCGGCGGTGGTCAGCCAGCCGACCACCGTGGTGCGCCGGGTGCCGCGGGGAGGCAGCAGGTACACGGCGATGACCAGTCCGATGAGCAGGGCGACCGCGGGGTCGCCCACCACCCCGAAGACCTGGGCGATCCGGGTGCCCTCCGCCGCGGCCGCGGTGACCGTGTTGGCGATGATGAGCAACAGCGGCAGCAACAGCGGCACGCTCGCCCTGAAGGCGCCGATCCCCGGGTCGGCGGGTTCCTCGGCGATGTCGCGTCCGTTCACCATCACCCCGGTGCCACCCGACCCGGTTCCGCCGGAGCCGCCGCCCTGAGCGGCCACCAGGGTGGGATCCAGGTGGCGTTCCAAACCGGGCCCGACCAGGCGGGTGTAGATGACCACGACCGGCAGCAGGACCACGGAGAACACCAGGCCCGCCACGATGACCAGGCCCATGTCCGCGCCCAGAAGCCCCACGGCGGCCAACGGGCCGGGGGTGGGCGGCACCATGTGGTGGGTCACGGACAGACCACCGGCCAGCGCCAGACTGACCACCACCAGAGGCTTGCCGTACTTGCGCGCCAACGACCGCGCCAGGGGGTGCAGGATGACGAATCCGGAGTCGCAGAAGACCGGGACCGACACCACGGCACCGGTCGCGGTCATCGCGACGTCCTCGCGTCCCTTGCCGGCCATGCGCACGAACGCCTTGGCCAGGGCGTCGGCGCCGCCGCTCTCCTCCAGGACCTTGCCGATCATCACGCCCAGCGCGATGACGATGCCGATCCCGGCCAGAGTATTACCGAAGCCGGTGGTGACCAGGCCGAGGACGTCGGCGGGGGCCAGACCGGCGATCAGACCGGTGACCAGGGCCCCGGCGAGGAGCCCGATGAAGGCGTCGAGGCGGGTCCACAGGATGACCGCGACGACGACGGCGACGCCGATGAGCAGGGCTGCTAAGAGGTGGGGTTCCATGATGCGACCTTTCGCGGGGCGCACCCCGGGATCTACGGGGAGGGGGTGCGCGGGGGGAGGGCCACGAGCGCGCACCGTCGGTCCGACTCCAGGGCCGTACGGACCCCAGGGTCGAGGCCGTCATCGGTGACCAGCGTGTACGGTCCGGGGACCGGTGCCCAGTGGTGGTGGGGTGCGACACCGAGCTTGCTGGAGTCGGTGACGAGCACGGTGTGCGGCGCGCTGCGCATCAGGAGTTCCTTGAGCGCGCCGATCTCGGCGGTCGGGCAGTTCAGGCCCCGTTCGGGGTCCAGGCCGTCCACGCCGACGAACGCGATGTCGACGCCGATCCGGTCCAGGACCACGCGGGTGAGGTCGCCGGCCAGGGAGCCCCGGGGCCGTCGCAGGTGACCGCCGGTGACGATGACCTCGACGCCCTCGGCGTGCTGGAGCGCGGTCATCGGGCCGATGCCGTTGGTGACGACGGTGGGGCCCCGGCGGTCGGCGAGTCGTTCGGCGATGAAGGTGGTCGTGCTGCCCGCGTCCAGGAGCACGACGTGGTGGTCCTGGACCAAGGCGGCCGCGTGCTCGGCGATGGCCCGTTTGGCGGGGACCCGCCGGCGCTGCTTCTCGGTCCAAGAGGGCTCGGCGTGGGCCAACGCCCCCACCGGTACGGCGCCGCCGCGGGTGCGGACGACCCGGCCCTCGTCCTCGAGTTCGCCGAGAGCACGGCGCACGGTGGAGGGGCTGACCCCCAGCAGAGCGGCGAGGTCCTCCACGCGCCGGGTGCCGTCCAGGACGGCGTCCAGCACCCGTCGGTGCCGACTCATGGATCCACCTCCGCTCGTAACGCGCAACCGATGGTGAACATCGTGCGTGAAACACGCAAGAAACACCACCCCCTTCCCAAGAAAAACGCGCACGGTGAGCACCGTGCGCGTTCTCCGCAGTGAGGTCGGGCCTCAGTCCTCGAAGGTCCGCAGCACCCTGAACTCCACCCCGGCCCGGGGCAGCCGTTCGATGAGCGCGTCACCCATCGCCACCGCCGTGGTCACCTGACCCGAGGTCCGCGGAAGGTCGTCCCGCCACAGGCACAGCGCCGACTCCGCGAGCATCCCCGAGGTCGCGCCGTACCCGGGTTCGCCCCCCGACACCAGCGTGTGCACCCGCCGGCCACCACCGGACCCCACGAAGTGCACGGTGAACCACCCGCCGGCCAGCTGCTCCTCCGTCGGCCCCTCTCCGGGCGCGCGCAACGAGAGCAACCGCTCCCGCAGGGCCGGCACCTGCGCCGCGGCCATCATTCCCGCGGACCCGCCGACCGCGCCCAGAACACTCGTCAGCTTCAGGAACGCCCCGTAGTGACCGTAGGAGAAATCGGGGCCGTACCTCTCCAACGCCGCCGCCGAACGCACCACCACCTTGGGGTCCAGGCTGGGGATCGGCAGGGTCCACCCCCGTGCCAGCCGGGTCCGGGGCACCCCGCCGCGGTCGGCGCGCACGCGGCGCCCCTCGGGCGGTCCCTCCATCGCCCGACGATCCCGTGCCGCGGCCAGCAGACCCAGGGGGTCGGAGAAGGCGCCCACCGCCGACCGCAACGTCCCACCCGAGGCGTTGCCCTGGGCGCGCACGAACCCCTCCACGTGCAGGGGCACCCCCTCGGGCAGTTGCTCCACGGTGAACAGGACGCCCAGGTCGTAAGGGATGGAGTCGAACCCGCAGGCGTGCACGATCCGTGCCCCGGTCCCCTGGGCGGTGGCGTGGTGGCGCACGTACATACGGTCCACGAACGCGGGCTCGCCGCACAGGTCCACGTAGTCGGTGCCCTCGGCCGCGCACGCCGCCACCAGGGGCTCGCCGTACTCGGCGTAGGGGCCCACGGTCGTGATGACCACCCGCGCGGAGGCGGCCAGGGTACGGATCGAGGCGGTGTCGTCGACGCGGGCGAGCAGGAGGTCGGGCGTGGGCCGGTCCGGGTCGATCTCGGCCAACTCGGCCCGCAGCGCCTCCAGCTTCTCGGTGTTGCGCCCGGCCAGCGCCCACCGCAGGTCGCGGGGTGCGTTCTCGGCCAGGTACTCGGCGGTCAACGCGCCGGTGTAGCCGGTCGCGCCGAACAGGACGATGTCGTAACCGCGTTCCATGACTTCCTTGTCGGTCGGTCTTCGGGTCGCGCCACGTGGCGCCACAGTCTCTCAGGTGGCCCCGACGGTCGTGGCGCGGGCCGGTGGGGAAATCGACGGTGTGGAGGGGGCCGACTGCGGGTAGGCCGCCTCGGCGAGAACACCGAGAACGTGAAGGAGGGGCCCGTGACCGCGTTGATCGACCTGCACGGCACCGCGATGGACGAGTTCGACCGCAGGGTCAAGGGGGTGCGGCTCACCGACTGGGCCCTGCCCACCCCCTGCGCCGACTGGGACGTGCACGACCTGGTGGACCACCTGGCCACCGAGCAGTTGTGGGTGCCCCACCTGCTCGACGGCGCCCGCGTCGAGGACATCGGGGACCGCTTCGACGGCGACAACCTGGGGGAGGAGCCGGTCGCCACCTGGTCGGTGGCGGCGCGCGAGTCCCGGACCGCCTGGCTCGCCCCGTCCGCGCTCCAGAGCCGGGTCCACCTCTCCTTCGGAGAGGCCCCCGCCGAGCTCTACCTGTGGCAGATGACGTTCGACCTCGGCGTGCACGCCTGGGACCTGGCGCGCGCCACTGGGGCGGACGAGGCCCTCGACGCGGATCTGGTCGACGCGTTGTACGCGTGGGCCGGTGAACAGGACCTGGCGGCGAGCGGGGTGTTCGCCGAGCCGATCCCGGTCTCCGGCGACGCCGACACCCAGACCCGCCTGCTCGCCCTCACCGGGCGCCAGGTCTAGACACCGTGGCTCGCACCCCAGAGGGTGCGGATGCCTGCCCACCGTGCCTCCCGGAACCCGGGTAGGGATCGCCGGCGGGTCGGCGGGCACGCGCCGCCCCTCGGAGCCCCGAGGTCTCGTCGCGCCGTGGGGCACGGGGCGAGCACCGGCGAGGATCCGGGAAGGCACCGGCCGCGCGCCGTTTCCCCCGAGACCCCCGTCGGGACATCGGCTCCGAGGCGTCGGTGGGCGGTCCCGCGTCCACCGCGCGCGGTGGACGCGGGACCGCCCGGGGCGATCAGTTGAGGGGGCGGCCCGTGTGCCGTGCGATCCACACGGCGGTGCGTTCGGGGCTGGCCAACAGGTCCCAGGCGCGCTCAGGGTAGTTGAAGGCGTCGGTGAACTCGTCGGTGAGCGTGCCGCCCTGGCTCAACGCCCCCAGGAACTCCTGGAACTCCGGGGTGGGCGCCGTCAGGTTCTCCATCATGTGGTTGCTCCACCGGGTGGCGGACAGCACCCGGTCGGCGCGGCGGCGGTCCACGTGTTCGACGAACCGGGTGTCGTACACCTCCTGCGCCACGATCTCTTCGCCCAGCACCCACGCGGCGTGCGAGGCCATGTTGGCGCCCTGGCCCAGGATCGGGTCGACCGTGGCGTGCGCGTCGCCCAACGACACCACCAGGGTCCCGTCGTCCAGGACGGCGTGACCGCGTCGCACCACCGGGGTCACGTCACCCTGGAGGATGTCCAGGGGCCCGTCGGCCAGGTCGAACGCGGCGGTGTCGATCCGTTCGAGGCACCCGGGGTAGTACTCGCGGAACAGGTCGAGCATCATCGCCAGGTAACCCTCGGGGTCGTCCTCGTAGGGTCGGGTGGCCAGCGCCTCCAACGCGGAACCGAAGTGGTTCTCGATGACCAACGCGGTGGCCAGCCCACCCCGTGTCCAGGTGGGGATCTCGATCATCTCGCCCGCGCCCGGGGCGATGTGGAAGGTCACCGCCCGTCCCGGCTGCTGCGCCACGCCGGTGAACAGACCCGCGCACAGTGCGCGGCGCGGGGCGGTGAAGGGGGAGTATTCCGGGTCGCGCTCGAACACCTCCGAGAACGCACCGCGCCCGGTGCACACCACCAGCAGGTCGAACCGGGCTGCCAGACGTGGCAGATCGTCGGGGGAGAGGCGACCGAACTCCAGAGCACCGCCCCGCTGGGCGAAGTCCTCCATGAGTCGTGGCAGATAGATCCGGTAGTCCACCGCACGGCTGGGGGCGTGCAGGGCACCGGAGAACCGCAGGGGCTCGGGCCCCACCCGGTACTCGTGTCGACCGTAGCCGTACTCCTCGACCGGCCAGTGGTCCACGTCCAGGGCCCGTTCGCGCTCGACGGTGACGGCGTGGTGGGCGACGGTGTTGGGCAGGCGCGCCGCGCGCTGCTGGTCGGGGGTGCGGTCGGTGAGGATGGTGGTGTCCACCCCGTGTCGGCGGAGGAGGAGCCCCAGGTGCAGTCCCGCGGTTCCGGCTCCGATGATGCCGATCCTCTTGTTCACAACGCTCCCGTGCTCGTGGAGGGCTAGCACGGGCCGCACAGGCGGGGGAACGAGAGGGAAGTACGCGAGCGGCCCGGACGCGTACGGTCACCGATCCTAGGGTGCGGGCCGGCACCCGACCAGAGTCTCCGCGAAAGCGGACGTGGCCCGTTCTCCCGTGAGGACGGGCCCCGCGCGCGTCCGTCAGTCCGCCGCGCTGCCCTCGTCCTCGTCGGGGACCCGGCGCAGCACGTCTCCGGGTTGGCACTCCAGCGTTCGGCAGATCGCCTCGAGCGTCGTGAAGCGCACCGCCTTGGCCCGGCCGTTCTTCAGCACGGCGATGTTGGCCGGGGTGATCCCGACCGCCTCGGCGAACTCTCCGACCGACATGCCGAGCCGGGCGAGGTGCACGTCGATGTCGACGATGATCGCCATCAGATCACCTCCGACATCTCGGTCCGCAGGTCGGTCGCCTTGCGCAGGAGGCCGCGCATGAGCACGAGCAGCATCGTGCAGCAGGCACCGGTCGCGGTGCCCAGGAAGGCCCCGCCCAGCGCGCCGACCGCGTCCATGGCGCCGTTGGGGAAGGGCATGTCGGTCAGGGCCAGGTGCACGGTGACCCCGGCTGCGAGCAGGGTGGCCACGAGCGCGGACCCGATGATGACGTCGACCCGGGCGAAGGCCCTGTGGTCGAAGAGGGTGTCGCTCCGCAGCATGCCGAGCAGCATCCACACGGCGACCAGGGCGATCTGGACACAGAGGACACCGAGGACCGCCACCGTCACGTAGGGAGCGGCGATCCGCTCGTAGGGAGGGAACCGGGCGACCTCGGCGGCGGCCACCCCCGGGATGACCACGAACTGACCGAAGAGGCCGAGGAGGAGCGCCACCACGATGGCGGCGCGCAGGAGGAGGGTGAAGGAGCGATCCATGTGTCGAGTATCGATAGATTTCTATCGAAAAGCAATAGGTACTGGACACTCGTGTGGGTCGTGCCCCCGGGTGGGTGTGGGCTCTTGCCTGAATATGCCTCCACGGGTATATTCCTGGTGTGGCATATTCAGTGTTCGAGGTGGTGGCCGAACCGAGTCGGCGGCGGATCCTGGACGATCTCCGCGACTCCGGGGAGAGCGCCGTGGGCGATCTGGTCGACCGGCTCGGGCTGTCCCAGCCGGCGGTCTCCAAACATCTGCGGATCCTGCGCGAGGCCGGGTTCGTCGAGGTGCGCCGGGACGCCCAACGGCGTCGGTACAGCGTCAGGGCCGACCCGTTCCGGGAGATGGAGTCCTGGCTGCGTCCCTACCGGCGGCTCTGGGAGGAACGTCTCGACGCCCTGGAGGCACACCTGGACACCATGGACGACGAGGAACCGAGGGGACCCGAACATGAGTGAGGCACTGCGACCGGCCGGCGAGGACCGGTGGGCGTTGACGTTCGTGCGGAACATCGCGCACCCGCCGGAGAAGGTCTGGCGGGCGGTCACCGAACCCCGGCACCTGAGCCGGTGGTACCCCATGGTCGTCGAGCGCTTGGAGCCCCGGGTCGGGGGAACCGTCACCTTCCGGGACGAGGAGGGCACCGTGGTGCCCGCCGAGGTCACCGAGGTGGATCCGCCGCGGACCTTCGCCCTGCGCGAGCACGACGAGGAGACCGGTGAGCACGACCTGCGCTTCGTGTTGGAGGAGGACGGTGCGGGCGGGTGCCGCCTCACCTTCACGCACACCTTCGCCGACCGCACCTGGGCGGACCGGACCGAGACCGGATGGTCACGCTGCCTGGACGAGCTCGAACGGATCCTCGACGAGAGCGACTGACGGCGACGGGCGGGGTCCGCCGAGCGGACCCCGCCCTGGGCGGGTGGTGTTCCGACCGGCCCACATCGCGGCCCCGCCCTCGGGCGGAGTCCGGGCCGTTCACCCCACGGTGACTAGCCGACCCTGGGCGGCGTGGAGGGCCCCTCCCGCTCGACCGCGTCCTCCCGCTCACCGTCGTCGGTCTCCGTGTGCGGTGCGGGCGCGGTGGACACGATGCCCTGCTCCACCGCCATCTCCCGCACCAGTCGGGGGGCGCCCCACAGGGTCGGCAACAGCACCAGACCCACCGGCACCGCCGTGACCACGATGAAGGACTGCAGGGCCTGCACACCGTTGTCACCGATGGTCAACAGCGCCACCGCGGCGGCGCCCATGCCCACGCACCAGAACGCCCGGACCCCCGGGTGCGGTTCGCCCTCGCGCATGCTCGACATCGAAATGGCGTAGGACATCGCGTCGAGGGTGGCGGCGAAGAAGATCAGCGTCACCACGACCATGATCACGGCCAGCACCGCGCTGAACGGCAACGCCTGGACGATGGACAGCGCGGCGGCGGGCAGCCCGTGCTCGTTGTAGGGACCGGAGATCACCCCGGGGTCCTGCTGTTCCAGCCACAGGCCGGTCCCACCCAGGGCGGTGAACCAGACCATGGTGACCAGGGAGGGGAGCACGGTCGCGCCCACGTAGATCTGCCGGACCGTGCGTCCTCGGGAGATCCGCGCGATGAAGATCGCCATCAACGGCCCGTAGCCGATGAACCAGCCGAAGAAGAAGACCGTCCAGTACCCCAGCCAGCCCTCGTCGCCGCGGTACAGCGCCATCGGAACGAACTCGCGTACGTGCACCGCGGTCGCCTGCAGGAACAGGTCGACGACGTACGGCAGGGACGCCAGCCCCACGATGGAGACGATGAGCACCAGCGCGGCCCACACGTTGATCCTGCTCAGCAACTGGATGCCGCGGTTCAGGCCGCTGAGCACCGACACCGTGGCCACCAGGGTCAGTCCCGCGATGAGCACCACCTGGGTGCCGTAGCCGGAGGACAGCCCGAACATCTCGCCGCCGATGTAGGACATCTGCAACCCGAGGAAACCGATCGGGCCGACCGTGCCGGCCACGACCGCGAGCACACAGCAGATGTCGGCCAGCGTGCCCAGCCAGTGGGTGCGCACCCGGTCGCCCAGGATCGGCCACAGCAGGGTGCGCGGTCGCAGGGGCAGCCCCTTCTCGACCCCGCGCATCATCACGAGGGTGGCCAGGGAACCACCGACGGCCCAGGCCGGGAAACCCCAGTGCACGAAGCTCTGAGCCAGGGCCATCGCGGCGCCGTCCATGCCGCCCGCGGTGTCGGCGTACTGCGGCGGCGGATCGACGTAGTGGGCCAGTGGTTCGGCGGCGGCCCAGAACACGCCGCCCGCGGCGAGCAGGGTGGTCAGGACCATCGCCACCCAACGGAACCACCCGAAGTCGGGCGTGAGCGCACCGCCCATGCGCACCCGGCCGTACCGGGAGAACGCGAGGACGGTGGAGATGGCCACGGTGGCCAGGAGCAGGACCTGCCAGTAGGCGCCGAACCAACGTGCCGACCAGCCGAAGGCCGTGTCGACCCCGGCGCTCACCCGGCCGGGGCTCAGCAGGGCGAACAGGACGAACAGAACCAGCAGGCCGCCGGAGACACCGATGACCCATGGGTCGGGTCGGCGTCCGGTTTCGGGCACACGTGTGTGCTGGGTGGAGGACATGAAGAAGAGGAGTCTCCTCGGTCGGAGAACGGGACCGGGCACGCCGTCGGGGCGGTTCGGGGAAACGGGAAAAAGCCGTCACTGCGACGCCGAGGCGGCGGACGGCAACGGGCCCCAGAGCGGGGCGACTCGACGGATTCTACGCGCGTTCGAGCACGTGGGAGCCACCGGGGAGGGTGGGACCGACCACCCGGGCGTGTGTCACTGTGCGCCCC
>NZ_QOCZ01000070.1 GCF_018207095.1 Nocardiopsis sp. MG754419
GCCCTCCCCTGGAGAGAGGCGTCCACGTCACCGGGGCGGGTGCGGGGTCAGGCGGGGCGGACCTCGCCGGTCGAGCGCATCAGCGCGCGGTCGCGCCGACGGCGTTCGGAACGCACTTCCTCAAGGGCTCTCTGGAGCTTCTCCTCGGGCGTTTCCGTCTTCTGGGCGAGGTAGTTCTCTCGGGGTCTGGTCAACTTGATCTTTCCCATCACGACCATTTCTCTTGTCGGGACCGGGACCACCGGTCGCGCCTCGGGCCGCTTCCGCGAACAATATACCCAGTGCGGCGGCGAACAATGCGATCGTGGATCCGTGCTGGTGGTCGAGGCTTCCGGGTTGGGGGGCGTCGATGGTGACCATCCCGAACGCGTGCTCGGTGGAACGGATCGGCGCCGCGATGAAGGTGTTGTAGTGCGCGCCCGTGCCCGCCCAGTAAGGGGTGTCGGCGCCCTCGCTCCGCAGGTCCTCGACGATGATGAAACGGCCCGGCAGCTCGTCGAGGATACGGAAGGCCTGGTCACCGCGTTCCGTCCCGCGCACGAAGTCACGGGGACGGTCGGGGCGCCCGGCGGGGAAACGGGGTTCCATCCGGAGCCCGTCGGTGGAGACCACGAACACGACGGCGCGCACCTCGGGGACCGAGGCGAACGCGGCGCGGAGATCACCGGCCACCCGCATGGCGGCGGCCTCGGCGGTCTCGATCCTCTTCTCCCGGGGCCGGAAGGTGGCGGTGGCGGCCAGTTCCAGAAGGGGCGCCAGCGCCTCTTCCAGCACCTTCTCGCGGGCCGAGGTGAGTTCGTTGTTGTTCTCGCTGCGGCGTTCCCACCAGAGGTCGAGCGCGGGGATGATCACCCCCGCACAAATGGGCGGCACACCCCACCAGATCTCGATTCCCGAGAGAATGGTGCCGAACGCGACGAGGAGACCGGACAACGACAACGCCAGGGGTTTGTGGCGATGCACGACGTAGCCCAGCCATGACAGCGTGCCCCGGAGGGGGTTGACCGGTTTCTGCACGCCGATCACTGTAGCGGGATCGCCTGCTGTGTGTGACCGGGGTACCACCGAACGACGCGTGCCCGAGGAACCGGCCACCTTCGTCACCGGACGGGTGTCGCGCCCGAGCACGGCTCCCTTGGCCTCCGTGGCGTCGGCCACCACGCGACGGGGAGGACGTCGCCTCCCGCGTCACGTCCGTCGGGCCCCGACCGGGAACGGGCCACCGGCACGGTGACGAGGGGGACCACCACGCACACCGGCGGCGTCGCCGGTCGGCCGGCGCGTTCCGGCCGCGCACACCGGACGTATCCACCCCTTCGGCACCCCGCTGGTGGGAGGACCGCGCTCGGAACGCGGCCGGCCCCGATGCCATGACGAGGGCCCGGCACGGGCGCGCCGACGTGTCGCCGGGGCACCCGTGCCGGGCCCTGAAGTGAGGGTCAGTGGCGACCCGAGGAGACACCCGGGTCGGTTCCGACCTCGTCGGAGGCGGCCGACGTCTCCGTGGCCTCCGCCTTCCGGAGGTGGTCCCTCTCCAACGACGAACCCTCCACGTCGATGTCGGGCAGCAGACGCTCCAACCACCGGGGCAGCCACCAGGCGGCGTCACCGGCCAAGTGCATCACCGCCGGGATGAGCAGCATGCGCACGATGAACGCGTCGAGCAGCACACCGAAGGCGAGACCGAAGCCCACGGAGCTGATCATCACCATCTCGGAGAAGATGAAGCCGCCGAACACCGAGATCATGATGATCGCGGCGGCGGTGACGACGGCCCGACCGGCTCGGAAGCCCTGGACCACCGCCAGGCGCGCCGGCGCTCCGTGCACGTAGGCCTCACGCATGCCCGTACCGATGAAGAGCATGTAGTCCATCGCCAGGCCGAACAGGATGCCCACCATGATCGTGGGCAGGAAGCTCAGTACCGGTCCCGGGTTCTCCAGGCCGAGCAGACCACCGAACCAGCCCCACTGGTAGACGGCGACCACACCGCCCAGGGCGGCGAAGTAGGACAGGATGAACCCGAGTGTGGCCACGACCGGCACGAAGATCGACCGGAACACCAGCAGCAGGATGACCAGGGACAGACCCACGACCACGGTCAGGTAGGTCGGCAGGGCACCGGCGATCTGCTCGGAGATGTCGATGTTGCCGCTGGCCATGCCGGCGACGCCGAGCGGCGCCTCGCCGTGGATGGGCTCCATGTCGCGGAGCTTGTGCACCAGCGCCTCGGTGGACTCGCTGGAGGGCCCCTCCGTGGGCTCGACCTGGAAGATGGCCAGCGTCCCGTCGTCGGAGATCCCGATGGGGGCCACCGCCTCAACGTCCTCCAGGGCGTGGATCGCGTCGGCGACCTCGAACTGGTACTGCTCGGCGTTGTCGTCCGCCTCGGCGTCGGTGGGACCGCCGGGCAGGTCGGCGGTGACCAGGAGCGGGCCGTTCTGCCCTTCACCGAAGTTGTCGGTGATGGCGGTGTAGGCGCGGAACTGGGTGGAGTCGACCGACTGCGAGGAGCCGTCCGGCAGGCCCTGACGCAGGTCGAGGGCGGGCAGGGCGATGACACCGAGAACGATGATGGCGATGGCCGCCCGACCGAGCGCTCCCACGTGCGTCATCGGCTTGACGTCGACGTGGTGGTCGGGCGTGCTGCCGTCGGAGGACGCGTCCAGCCGGGAGCGTTCGCGCTTGGACAGGATGCGGGCGCCCACCAGCCGCAGCAGCGCCGGAATGAGCGTGATGGCCACGAACACGGCGATGGCGATGGCGATCGCACCGACGCTGCCCATCAGGCCCAGGAAGCCGATACCGGTGAGGTTCAGGCCGAGCAGGGCGATGAGCACGGTGGCACCGGCGAACACCACGGCGTTGCCGGCCGTCCCGTTGGCCAGACCGATCGACTCGGTGAGATCCAGGCCCTGCTTGAGCTGGCGTCGATGCCGGTTGACGATGAACAGGGCGTAGTCGATGCCCACGGCCAGTCCGAGCATCAACCCCAGGATCGGGGTGATGTCGGCGATCGCCAGGACACCGGACAGCGACATGGTGATCAGGGTGGCGATGCCCACGCCGATCAAGGCGGTGAGGATCGGCAACCCGGCGCCGACGAAGGTGCCGAGCATGATCACGAGCACGATGCCGGCGACGACCACACCGATGATCTCGGCCTTGCTGACCAGGCTGGGCAGCTCCATCGCGATGTCGTCGGCGAACTCCACGGTGGTGCCGGGCACCGGCTCGTCGTCGAAGGCGGAGATGACGGCGTCGCGGGTCTCCTGGGCGACCTCCTCCTGCGCGGCGGTGAAGGTGACCATCACCAGCGCGGTGGAGCCGTCGTCGGAGACCGTGCCGAGACCGGAGGCGATCTCCATCAGGGCCTCGCCCTGTTCGAGCTGTTCCTCCTCGGCGTCCAGCCTCTCGACGCCCTGGTCGAGCTCGTCCTGCCCCGCGTCGAGGGCCTCCTCGAACTGGTCGAGCATCCCGCCGGCCTCGGCCTGGGCGCGGTTCTCGTCGAGTTCCTCCTGCCCGGCCTCGGCCTCGGCCCGGGCGTCGTCGATCTGCTCACGCCCGTCCGCCAGGAGTTCGGCCTGGTCGGCACGTTCGGCCTCGGTGGCGAACGGATCCACGACGGCCTCGACCCCGTCGACCTCGGCGGCGCGTTCGATGCGTTCGGCGATGGCCCCCTCTTGCGCCTCGGTGAAGGCCTCGCCGTCCTCGGTCTGGTAGACGATGGTGCCGGCGCCGCCGCCCATGCCCTCGAACTCGGACTTGAGGCGCTGGTTCACCTGGTCGGTCGGGGTGCCGGGGATGGAGAAGCCGTCCTCCAACTCTCCTGAGAAGAGGAAGAAGGCACCGCCGGCCGCCACCAGCAGGGCGAGCCAGAGAGCGATGACGGTGCGGGCGCGCCGTGCCGAGGCACGCCCGAGTCGATAGAGAAGTTCAGCCATGGTTCTTCCGCAGGAGTGGTGGGTGTGGTGAGCAGAAGCGCTCAGGAGGCGTCGGAGCCCAGGGCGCCGAAGCCGTCGCGGTAGGTGGCGATCATGCGGTCGAGCAGCGTGTCCCAGACGCGACGGGACTCGGGGCTGTCGACGCCACCGGTGGTACTGGCCCAGTGGCGTACCACGGCCAACGCTCCACCCACGAGCGCGCCGCACATCAGGTCGACCTCCAGGGGGTCGGCCGAGGGGTGGTGGCGCAGGGTGGTGGCCGCGATCCTGGTGCCCAGGTCGGTGATGGCGCGCTCGAAGAGCACGGCCTGGCGCGGATCGAGGGCCCGGTAGCCCAGGTCGAGGATCTGCGTGGGCCGGCCGTCCTCGTCCTCGTCGTGGAAGATGCGCGTGAGCTCGGTGATCGGGGTGACCAGGTCGGTGACGCGCAGGGCGGCGGCGACCCGGTCGAACATCGACGTACGGCCGTCGGCCGCGCCGAGGTTGGCGTCGACGTTGTCGAGGACGACGCCGAGCATCTCGCGGAACACCTCGAGGGTGATGTCGTCGACCGTCTTGAAGTGGTTGAAGACGGTGCGGCGGGAGACGTCGGCGCGTGCGGCGAGCTGGTCGACGGTGAAGTCGGTGCCGCCGATCTCGGTCATGAGTTCGGCGGCGGCGTCGATGATGGCGCGCCGGTGCCGAGCCTTGAGGGCCTCACGCCGATCGGCCGGTGGGCGCCGCTGTTCTGCCATGAGTCCAGAATAGGGAGGATGGTGCACTCAGTGCAACGACGCACTGAATGCACCGAATCACATTCTTTCGTCGCCGGTCGGGTGCTGAGATGGATCGGGACCGGTCTCCTCGGCCCGAAAGGGACCTCGGAGCCGCGAGAGATGCGGGGCGCACGACCGCGCACGGGAAGAACGGGGAGCGCCGGAACGCGGACCCACGCGGGAGGAACGAGGAGGACCGCCGCGCGGGGCGAACCCACGGCGCGGGCGGGACGGGGGTCGGGCCGCGAAGACCGGTCCGACTCTCCGGACACGCGTTCCCCGCCGTGGAGGAAGGGGACGGTCGTGGCGACCATGAGCGCCGGCGCCCCGAGGCCGAGCAGGCCGAGCAGGCCGAGCAGGCCGTGGCACAACTACCGGCCCACGCCGAGACCGAGGAAGGCGTCCCCCGCCATGACCACGGCGGTGCCCATACCGAGCGACGCCCCGGACAGGGGACCGACATCAGTGGACGCGGGGGTCGGCGGCCCACCGCGGTCACGGTGGCCAGGACCGGAGGTGCGCCGAGCAGGCCGGAGCCGGCCCGGGCCATTGTTCGACGGACACACTCGGTAGCCGCCCGAAGGGGGCTTCCTCGGCCTGCGCGGCACGGGCGGCCCGCCGGGGAGACCCGACCGCTCTGGACGGCGGTGAGGGCCTGCGCGGCGGCCTGTCCGAGGAGGGCCACCGCCAAGAGCGCGGCGGGCCGACGCGCGGGCCGGTGGGCGCGGTCGTTGGCGTCATCCCCCCACCGAGCAGGGGCCGACCGCTCACCGGCCTCTCAGAGCACGTACGCGAACGGCCCCGGAACGCGGTCAGTTCCGCTTGGCGCGGCGGCCCACACGCCAGTAGGCACAGAACTGGACGTTGTCCTTGGGAACACCGGAGTTCAGCGCCAGGGAGCGCGCGGCCAGGACGAAGGAGGCCTCACCGACGACGTACAGGCGGGTGTCGGGGGTGATGACCCGCGAGCGCAGGTGCTCCAGGACCCCTTCTCCGGCGTCCTCACCCGCCACGCGTACGGTCCAGACGGGATCGGCGCCGGACAGTTCGCGGCGGTCCGCGGCGTCGGGCACCTCCAGGACGTAGTCACAGGGCGCACCGGCCAGGGAGCGGGCGATGCCCTCGATCCCGGGCAGTCCGCTCTCGTCGGCGACCACCAGGAGCGGGCCGGTATGGCCCTCGACGTTGAAGATGCGCCCTTGGTCGAGCATCCCGACCCGGTCGCCCGGGCGCGCGTCCAGGGCCCAGCGGGCGGCCCGTCCGTCGACCTCACCGGTGGTGGTGTCGCGGTGGATGACGAAGTCCACGTCCAGTTCCCATGCCTCGCCCACGCGGCGGGCGTCGCGGATGGTGTAGTTGCGCACCACCGGACGGTGCGATTCCTCGATGTCCAGTAGACGGGAGTACCAGCCCTCCGCGCCGCCCATCGGCAGGTCGAGGGTGCCGTCGGGCGCGGTCAGGAAGAGCCGGAACCAGTGGTCGAAGCCCAGGTACTCGAAGTCGTCCTCGAAACCGTCGCCGGTGCTGCGCAGCGTGACCCGGGCGAACCCGGGGAAGGGACGGGAGGTCGCCTGGACGGCCAGGGTGCGGACCGAGGCGGCGCGGGGGTGGACGGGGCGGAAGGCGGCGAGCTGTTCGGCCATGGAGTGCCTCCTCGGGGTACGGGTGATCGGGAGGGGGCGTCCTCGATCGGCGTGATGGGAAGGGTCTGTGCGTGCGGCCGAGCACTCCCGCGAACGGGGAGGTCGACCCCTGGCCAGGTTAGACTAACCTAACTCGAGTTTCCATGCCCCGAGGGGTGCGTACCGCCTGTCCTTCCGGCGAGCCCCGGCTCACGAAGACGGGACGTTCGCCGGCGCCGCACCCCCGGACTTGTGGGATCGCCACAGACGCCCTCGGGCCCCGATGTGGGCGAGAACACGCCCACAGGCTCCGCGCCCGGTCGGCGACACCGGGGCACGGGTCCTTTTTGGTCGTTTCCCACAACTCAACCCCCCCAAGATGCGTTGGGTGCGTCATGGCGTCGCGCGCGCTCAGACGAGAAGGTGGAGACTGCCGGGGCCGCCTTTGTCGCCGCGCGCACATCATTGGTCTTACAGAAGGGCTCATTCGGGTGTTCAGTCGTGTCGCCATCGTGAACCGTGGTGAGGCCGCCATGCGGCTCATCCACGCCGCCCGTGACATCGCCGCGGAGAGCGGGACACCGATCGAGACCGTCGCGCTGCACACCGACGTCGACCGCACGGCCGCGTTCGTGCGCGAGGCCGACCTGGCCTACGACCTCGGTCCCGCAGCCGCACGCCCCTACCTGAACATGGAGGTGTTGGAGCGCGCCCTGGTGGAGTCGGGCGCCGACGCCGCCTGGGTCGGTTGGGGATTCGTCGCCGAGGATCCGGCCTTCGCCGAACTCTGCGAACGCATCGGCGTCACCTTCGTCGGCCCCTCCCCCGACGCGATGCGCAAGCTCGGCGACAAGATCGGCGCCAAGCTCATCGCCGAGGAGGTCGGTGTCCCCGTCGCTCCGTGGAGCCGCGGCCCCGTGGAGACCCTCGAGGAGGCCCTGGCCGCGGGTGAGCGGATCGGCTACCCGCTGATGCTCAAGGCCACCGCGGGCGGTGGTGGACGCGGCATCCGCGTCGTCACCAACGGTGAGGACCTCGCCGACGCCTACGAGCGCACCAGCCAGGAGGCCGCGCGCGCCTTCGGCAGCGGCATCGTGTTCCTGGAGCGCCTGGTGACCGGCGCCCGCCACGTCGAGGTCCAGGTGATCGCGGACGGTCAGGGAACCGCGTGGGCGCTGGGGGTGCGCGACTGCTCGGTGCAGCGGCGCAACCAGAAGGTCATCGAGGAGTCCGCGTCGCCGCTGCTGAGCCCGGAGCAGACCGACGAGCTCAAGACCTCCGCCGAGCGGCTGGCCGTCGCGGTGGGCTACCGCGGCGCGGCCACGGTGGAGTTCCTGTACCACCCCGGGGAGAAGCTGTTCGCGTTCTTGGAGGTCAACACCCGACTCCAGGTCGAGCACCCCATCACCGAGGCCACGACCGGGTTCGACCTGGTCCGCGCCCAGCTGCACGTGGCCGCCGGCGGCACCCTCGACGGTGAGCCCCCGGCCGAGCGTGGGCACGCCGTGGAGGCACGGCTCAACGCCGAGGACCCCGACCGCGACTTCGCCCCCTCCCCCGGCCGCATCGCCCGTCTGGACCTGCCCGCCGGCCCCGGTATCCGCGTGGACACCGGTGTGGCCGAGGGCGACACCATCCCCGCCGACTTCGACTCCATGATCGCCAAGATCATCGCCTACGGTCGCGACCGCGAGCAGGCGATGGCACGCCTGCGTCGGGCGATGCGCGAGACCACCGTCATCATCGAGGGCGGCGCCACCAACAAGAGCTTCGTGCTGGACCTGTTGGACCGACCCGAGGTGATCGACGCCTCCGCCGACACCGGGTGGATCGACCGGGTGCGCGCCGAGGGCGACCTGGTCGCGCACCGGCACTCCGCGGTGGCCCTGGCGGCCGCCGCCATCGAGGCCTACGAGGAAGAAGAGCGGGTCGAGCGGCAGCGGCTGCTGTCCACCGCGTTCGGCGGTCGCCCCCAGGTGCAGCACGAGAGCGGTCGCCCGCTCGACCTGAAGCTGCGCGGTGTGGGTTACCGGGTGCGGGTCGCGCGTCGAGGCGCCGACCGGTTCCGGGTGGCCGTGGAGGCCGGTGAGCTCACGCGCAGCGCCGACGTGGAGCTGGAGCGTTTCGACCGGCACAGTGGCCGCATCACCGTCAACGGTTCCCGCTACCACCTGCTCACCGGCACGCACGGCCCGGTCCACCTGGTCGAGGTCGACGGTGTGGCGCACCGGGTCAGCCTGGACGAGGGCGGCGTGCTGCGTTCGCCCACCCCGGCGCTGGTGGTCGCCACCCCGGTGGAGGTCGGTGCCGAGGTCGAGGCCGGCGCCCCCGTGCTGGTGCTGGAGAGCATGAAGATGGAGACGGTGCTGCGCGCACCGTTCCGCGCCCGTCTGAAGGAGTCCGCGGTCACCGTGGGCGGCCAGGTGGAGACCGGTGCCCCGCTCCTGCGTCTGGAGCCGCTGGCCGACGGGGAGGAATCCGAGGAGACCACGGACGCGCCGGTCGAACTCGACCTGCCCGAGCCTGCCCGGACGGTGCCCACCACCGAGCGGATCACGCGCGGCCGGGAAGATCTGCGCGGTCTGCTGCTCGGCTTCGACCCCGACCCGCTCGACGAGCAGCGGGTGCTCGACGACTACCTCGCGGCCCGACGTGAGGCCGTGGAGGCCGGGCAGCGTCCGCTAGAGGCCGAGCTCTCCCTGCTCGACGTGTTCGCCGACCTCGCGGAGCTGAGCCGTAACCGGCCCGCGGGTGAGGACGACGTCAGCGACACCCACGTCCACAGCCCCCGCGAGTACCTGCACACCTACCTGCAGAGCCTGGACGTGGAGCGGGCGGGTCTGCCCGCGACCTTCCAGGCCAGGCTGGCCCGGGCCCTGGCCCACTACGGTGTCACCGACCTGGAGCGCACCCCCGAGCTGGAGGCCGCGGTCTTCCGCGTCTTCCTCGCCCAGCAGCGCGCCGCGGTCGACGCGCGACTCATCGCCGGCCTGCTGCGCGTCTGGCTGCGGGAGGCTCCGCCCAACGCCGAGATGCGCGAGCCCACCGGCCTGGCCCTGGAGCGGCTCGTGGCCGCCACCCAGGTGCGTTTCCCGGCCGTGGCCGACCTGGCACGGGGTCTGGTGTTCGCGTGGTTCGGTCAGCCGATGCTGCGTCGCCACCGCGCCGAGGTCTACGCCGAGGTCCGCCGCCACCTGCGTCACCTGGACGAGAACCCCGACTCCCCCGAGCGCGCCGAGCGCGTCGCCGCCATGGTGCGCACCACCGAACCGCTGGTGCGGCTGCTCGGTCAGCGGCTGGTCCGTGAGGACCGGGACAACACCGTCCTGCTGGAGGTGCTGAACCGCCGCTACTACGGCAACAAGGGACTCACCGACGTGCGCGCCGTGCACGGGGCCGACTGCACGTACGTGGTGGCCGAGCGCGCCGGTGTGCGTCTGGTCTCGGCCGCGGTGGGCTTCGAGCACCTGGGCGACGCCGTGCGCGGCCTGGCCGAGCACGCCGGAAGCGACCTTCCCGTGTACGCCGACCTGTACCTGGCCTGGGAGAAGCAGCCCGAGGACTTCGAGGCCATGGCGGCCGCCCTGCACAAGGCCGTCAACCTGCACCCAATGCCCGCGGGGGTGCGTCGCCTGACCACCACCGTCGCCGGTCGGGACGGCGCGGTCATGCACCACCACTTCACGTTCCGTCCCTCCGACGGTGGGCTCCTGGAGGAGGACCGCCTGATCCGGGGCCTGCACCCGCACATCGCGGAGCGCATGCAGATGGAGCGGTGGAACCGGTTCGACCTGACCCGCCTGCCCTCCGCGGACGAGGAGGTCTACCTGTTCCGGGCCGTGGCCCAGGACAACCCCTCCGACGACCGGTTGGTCGCCTTCACCCAGCTCCGGGACCTGACCGAGCTGCGCGACCACGAGGGCCGTCTCATCTCGCTGCCCACCGCCGAGAACACCATCGCCAGCTGCCTGGACTCGATCCGTCGCGCCCAGGCCGGTCGGCCGGCCAAGAAGCGGTTCAACACGAACCGCATCGTCATGTACGTGTGGCCGCCGGTCGGTGTCACCGACGAGGAGATCCAGGCCATCGGCCGACGGGTGCTGCCCACGGTGGCCGGTGCCGGTCTGGAGGAGATGCTCTTCATCGCCCGCCGCCGCGACGCCGCGACCGGCGAGCTGATCAAGACGGCCGTGCGGGTGCCCTTCGACGCCACCGGCACCCCCGGTCTGGCCATCGGCGACCCGTCCACCGAGCCGGTCGAGCCGATCGACGACTACCGGCAGAAGGTGCTGCGCGCCGGCAGCCGCAACACCGTGTACCCCTACGAGCTCACCGAACTGCTCGGCGACTTCGTCGAGCACGACCTGGACGAGAACCACGCGCTGGTCCCGGTCGACCGCCCCAAGGGCCGTAACAGCGCGGCGATCGTCGCCGGTGTGATCACCACGAAGACCCAGCGACACCCCGAGGGCATGAGCCGCGTGGTGCTGCTGGGCGACCCCACCAAGTCGCTGGGCGCGCTGTCCGAGGCCGAGTGCCGTCGTGTCATCGCGGCACTGGACCTGGCCGAGCGCACGGGGGTGCCGCTGGAGTGGTACGCCCTGTCCGCGGGCGCCCGGATCTCCATGGAGTCGGGTACCGAGAACATGGACTGGGTGGCCGCGGCGCTCAAGCGCATCGTGGAGTTCACCCAGGACGGCGGCGAGATCAACATCATCGTGGCGGGCATCAACGTCGGCGCGCAGCCGTACTGGAACGCCGAAGCGACGATGCTCATGCACACCAAGGGCATCCTGGTGATGACGCCGGACTCGGCCATGGTGCTCACCGGCAAGCAGTCGCTGGACTTCTCCGGCGGTGTGTCGGCCGAGGACAACCACGGCATCGGCGGTTACGACCGGGTGATGGGCCCCAACGGCCAGGCCCAGTACTGGGCGCCCAACCTCATCGCCGCCCGCGACATCCTCATGGGTCACTACGACCACACCTACGTCGCCCCCGGTGAGGTCGCGCCGCGCCGCGCGATCACCGCCGACCCGGTCGACCGGGACGTCTCCGACTTCCCGCACGTGGTGGAGGGCAGCGACTTCACGACCGTCGGCGAGATCTTCTCGTCCGCGGCCAACCCCGACCGCAAGAAGCCGTTCGACATCAGGACCGTGATGCGGGCGCTGGCCGACCAGGACCACCCGGTGCTGGAGCGCTGGGCGGGCATGGCCGACGCCGACACCGCGGCGGTGCAGGACGTGCACCTGGGCGGGGTGCCCGTGTGCCTGTTGGGCATCGAGTCGCGGTCGGTGCAGCGACGCGGTTTCCCCCCGGCGGACGGTCCCGACACCTACACCGCGGGCACCCTGTTCCCGCAGTCGTCGAAGAAGGCGGCGCGGGCGATCAACGCGGCCAGCGGCAACCGTCCGCTGGTGGTCCTGGCCAACCTGTCGGGCTTCGACGGGTCCCCCGAGTCCATGCGCAAGGTGCAGCTGGAGTACGGCGCGGAGATCGGCCGGGCCATCGTGAACTTCCGCGGCCCCATCGTGTTCTGCGTGATCTCCCGATACCACGGTGGCGCGTTCGTGGTGTTCTCCAAGGCGCTCAACCCCAACATGACGGTGTTGGCGTTGGAGGGATCGTTCGCGTCGGTGCTGGGCGGCGCCCCGGCCGCCGCGGTGGTCTTCTCCGGTGAGGTCGACAACCGGACCTCGGCCGACCCCAGGGTGAAGGACCTGGAGACGCGTCTGGGCCAGACGACGGGCACCGACCGGGCCCCCCTGGCCGCCGAGCTCAAGGAGGTGCGCGCCTCGGTGCGTTCGGAGAAGCTGGGCGAGGTGGCCGCGGAGTTCGACCGGGTGCACAGCATCCAGCGGGCCGTCGAGGTGGGGTCGGTGGACGCGGTGATCAGCGCCGCCGAGATGCGTCCGCGCATCATCGCGGCGGTCGAGGCCCACCAGAACCAGGGCGCGTAGGACCACAGGTGCCAGGGCCCACCGGAGCGTTCCGGTGGGCCCTCGCCGTGTCCGGGCCGGGCAGCGCCGGCGCTCCGGTTCCGGTCGCAACGGAGGCTCCGCGCATGAGGCAGGCCCCGTCCGAACGTTCGGACGGGGCCTGCCTCATGTGCGAGGGGTCGACGCGGCGGTCGCCTCACGGCGGATGGCACAACAAGGCTCCTGCCACCTGACGGTGCGGTATTCCCTGAAGGCTGTGTTTAGAGCCCGGGGGACACTTTCTACCGCGCCGACCCGCACCGTGTAACGGACTCACCCCCACCCCTATTCCAGGGCCCGGGGTCGGATTCGAGAATCCGTGTCGGTCGGGCCCCGCGCGGGGCGGCACGACACCCACGCGTCGCACCACGGTGCACGCGTGCCCGTGCAGGTGAGAGGGGGCACCGGTCCCTGCGATGTCGGGCCCCTCGGACCCGTTCAAAGGTCCCGGTGCCGCTCCTGCTCGACGACCGCCTCCAGATCGGAGAGCCGGCGCATCGACGCCAGCGGTCGCCGCATGCGGTGGTTGCCCGCGAGCGCCCCCGCGTTCCGGTGCATCCAGGCCCAGTACCCGGCGGTGAAGGGGCAGGCGTTCTCCCCCACCCGCACTTTCGGGTCGAAGACGCAGGAACCGCAGTGGTCGCTCATCCGGTTGATGTAGGCGCCACCGGAGGCGTAGGGCTTGGTGGCCACGACCCCACCGTCGGCGTACTGACTCATCCCGATCACGTTGGTGGCCATCACCCAGGGGAAGCCGTCGACGAAGGCGGTGGCGAACCAGGCGCTGAGCTCGGCCGGGCGGTACCCGCGCTGGAGCGCGTGGTTGCCGAGCACCATGAGCCGCTGGATGTGGTGCGCGTAGCCGCGATCCCGGACACCGATCATGGTCTGGCGCAGACACTCCGCCTCGGTCCCGTCCGCGTCGAGTTCCCACCACCAGCGCGGCAGTGGGGTGCGCGCCCGGAAGTGGTTGCGGCGCTCGTACCCGCGCCCCAGGTGCCAGTACAGGTGCCAGGTCCACTCCCGCCAGCCGAGGACCTGCCGGACGAACCCCTCCGTGGCGGCCAGGGGCGACTCCCCTTCCCGGTACCTGCGCTCCGCGGCCCGCACGACCGCCAGTGGGTCGAGGAGACCGAGGTTGAGGGGGACCGAGAGCAGGGCGTGCGACATGGACCAGTCGTCGCGCAGCATCGCGTCCTGGTGGGTGCCGAAGGTCGGCAGCCGTTCGTCGAGGAACCTGCGCAGCGCCCGCTGTGCCTCGTCGTGTCCGATCGCGAAGAGGCGGGGGCCGTCCCTGCCGATGAACGCGGCCCCGTCATCGCGCATCCGGTCGAGATCGCGCCTGACCTCGTCGTCGACGCTCTTCTCCCGGGGACGCCAGGGCGCCGGCACCCCGAGCGTCGTGGCGTGTTGGGGCGGCCCCTCGCGGTTCTGCGCGTCGAAGTTCCACCGCCCGCCCACCGGCTCACCGTCGGGTTCGAGGAGGACGCCGAACCTGCGACGCTGGTCGCGGTAGAAGTCCTCCATGAGGAACCGCGAACGGTTCTCGGCCCATCGGGCGAAGTCGGCGCGCGGGAGCACGAAGCCGGCGGTGGGCAGGACCTCCCCCACCCACCCCTCCGTCTCCAACCGCTCCACGAGGTCGCGCGCGTTGTGCGAGCAGGGTTCGTGCACGTCGACCCTGCGGCCGAAACGGCGCAGCCCCTCACGGTAGGTGGGGGCGCGCACCAGGGTCGCGCGGTCGCCCAGTTCCTCGGCCAGCGACCGCATCGCGGCCAGCACCAGGTGCGCCTTGTGCCGGTGGATCGGCCGGTACCGGAGGGCGTGCTCGGACTCGATCAGCAGGATCGGACGGTCGCGGAGTTCGGGGGTGCTGTGGAAGTGCCTGCCCAGTTGGTCCCCGAACAACCACAGGGGTCGGTCGTCGACGATGCGCTCTCCTCGGGTGCGGTGGTGGATGTCGGCATGGTCGCACCTTCGTCGATACGGAGCGATCACGACGCGCGCCGCCGTGCGAGTCCGCCCGGAACGCCCCGGAAGATGAGGGGTGGGACACCGTGCGACGCGCGCTCCTCCCCACCGTTCCGTGCCCCCGCCACGGGAGCCCCCGACCCTTCGCGCGTGATCGGTCCCTCTCGACCCGTGGTGGTGGGCGTGCCCCCGCGTGCCCGGGGCCTCAGTCCGGATCCGCGCGCAGTCGGAGCAGCCCGGCGTGTGTAGGGCCGAAGCCGCAGGCCTGGCGGTAGAAGGCCTCCAGGTGGGGCTCGAAGTCCACGTGCACCCACGTGATGTCCCGCTCCCGCAGGTCCTCGATCAGGGCCGCGACCACGCGACGGCCGAAGCCCCGCCCTTGGAGCGCCGGGGTCACAACGGCGTCCAAAAGGAAGGCGTGCTCGCCGCCGTCCCAGACCGCGTGCACGAACCCGACCAGGTGACCCGCGGCGAAGACGCCCGCCCAGGAACGGCTGTGGCGCGCCAGGCGCTCGGCCCAGGGGGTGAGCGCGTACCGGCGGTCGAACGCCTCGGCGTGCAGACGGGACAATTCCTCGTCATCGACGGGGAACCGCGTGCGTATCTCGATCACTCGTCAGCGTCCTCCTCGTGGTGGTGGAGGCCGAAGGTACCCCGACGCCGGTGACCGTCGACCTCGCGGGCCGCGTCGCGCACGAGCCCGTGTCCCTTCGGGAGCGGCGCGACCCGGCTGCACCCATGAGGTTGGCATCGC
This sequence comes from Nocardiopsis sp. MG754419, assembly GCF_018207095.1. Taxonomy (GTDB): domain Bacteria; phylum Actinomycetota; class Actinomycetes; order Streptosporangiales; family Streptosporangiaceae; genus Nocardiopsis. Next base: position 15,028 of record NZ_QOCZ01000070.1, read on the forward strand.
GTCGCCGACCCGCGGCGTCCGGGGTGCGCCCCGGAGGGACGAACGGCTCGTCACCCACCCCGATGTGGGCCGGTCGGCGAGGTGATTTAGCCTGTGGAAGGCCGCCCCCGAGACCGCCGCGACCGCGTCACGAACCCGAGGAACCACGTTGAACTTCACGTCCCTGACCGCACGGGCCTTCCGTGTGGTGGCCGTTGTCGAGGCCTTCACCTGGGCCGGCCTGTTGGCCGGCATGTACGTCAAGTACCTGGGCAGCGGCAGTGAACTGGGCGTACAGATCTTCGGCCCCCTGCACGGGGGCGCGTTCATGGTGTACGTGGCGCTCGCCCTGCTCGCGGCCTACCGACTCCGCTGGGGGGTCTGGCCGACCCTGGTCGCCCTGGCCGCCTCGGTGCCCCCGCTCGGCACACTACCGGCGGACTGGTGGCTGCACCGCACCGGACGCCTGGACCCCGCCCGGGTCGAGGCCGCTCGGGAGCCCACGCCGGTGGCCTGACCTGGCACGCGATGGTTCCGGGCACGCCCCCGTCACGCGACGGGGCCCGGCCCCTTCGACACGCCCTCTGAGCCTTCCGAGCGCCGGTGCGCCGAACACGGGGGACCACGCACCGCACCGGACCGCTTCGGCCCCGCCCCGCATGGCGCCGCGCCGATGCGCCCGCCATGAACGGCACCGCACCGCACCGCACCGCACCGCACCGCACCGCACCGCACCGCACCGCACCGCACCGGGGGATCTTCTCGCCGGGCACATCCCATGCCCTTCCAGGAACGGAATTCCGAACGGGTCACGATACCTTTCGTGACCCGTTTTCCGTGCGCCCCACACCCCCGATGACCATGCGTAACATGAGCCCCAAAAGGCGCACGCCTACCTCAAGACACACATTTTGAGAAGGGGTGTAAAAGGTTGACGAAGTGACCGGTTGCGGACAAAAGAAATTTTCATGTCACCCTTTGCGTAACGGGAGTGATCCATGGTGAGTTGTGAACTGGCAAGTAACCACCCCCACCTCGGAAGGGATCCCCCGTATGTGCCAGCACCACGGACCCGCCCGCCGCACACTCCTCCAGGGAGCCGCCGCCGCGTCCGGTGCCGTCCTGCTCGGAGGCGCCGGTACCGCCGTCGCGCACGCCGAGACACGGACGGCCGCGGCCGAGCCGGCGATGTACTTCCGCGCCGACTGGAACGCACGCCCCCCGTCGAGCCCCATCCAGGTTCTGGCGACCCCGCCCACCTACGTGGTGGTCCACCACACCGCGACCGCCAACAGCACCGACTACTCCGAGGCCCATGCCCTGGCCCTGTCGAGATCGATCCAGAGCTTTCACATGGACTCCAACGGCTGGTCGGACGCGGGCCAGCAGTTCACCATCAGCCGCGGCGGCCACCTCATGGAGGGCCGTGACCGCGCCGTCCCCGCCGTCCGTGAGGGCAGCCACTGTGTGGGCGCGCACGTGGCCAACAACAACAGCACGTGCGTGGGCATCGAGAACGAGGGCACCTACATGGACGTGGGTCCCACCCAGGCGCTCACCGACAAGCTCGTCGAGACCCTCGCCTGGCTGTGCGGCGCCTACGGGCTCGACCCACAGCAGGCCATCCTCGGCCACCGCGACTTCAACGCCACCGCATGCCCGGGTGACACGCTCTACGCGATGCTGCCGGACCTGCGCAACGCGGTGAGCGGCCTGATGGTCGCCCAGGGCATGGAGATCGGCACGGCCAGGGTGTCGACCGAGGACGCGCCCACCTACCCGCCCGTCCCGGAGGACGAGCCGCAGCGCGAGTTCTTCCACGGTCCCGGCCGGGGCGCGGACGACTTCACCCGCTGACACGCGCCACGACGATTCCCCGTTCATCGTCGTGCCCGACCCGCACGCGACACGATCGTGAGGGGCGGCCCCCGTCGTGGTGGCCGCCCCGTCCCGTGCGCCGCGACGGTGTCGCCGCTGCCCCGTCACCCGTCACCCGTCACCCGTCACCCGTCACCCGTCACCCGTCACCCGGGCGGGACCGCGGTCTCCGCGTCCCCGGTTCCGTCATCGGCCGTGGTTACCCTCGAAGCCCTCGACGAACGTCGGAAGGGAACCGGACATGGTGGATCAGGGGCAGACCGAGGTGTTCGCCTCCGCTGAGGGCGCGGTGCGCTGGAACGTGATCGGCTCGGGAGAGCCCGTGGTGCTGTCGCACGGGACCCCGTTCTCCTCCTACGTGTGGCGTGAGATCGCCCCGGCCCTGGCCGACCGGTACCGGGTGTACACGTGGGACATGCCCGGGTACGGCGCCTCGGAACAGCGCACCGGGCAACACGTGTCCCTGGCCGCGCAGGGCCGGGTGTTCGCCGCGCTGCTCGCGCATTGGGGACTGGACCGGCCGCGGGTGGTGGCGCACGACTTCGGTGGCGCGGTGGCTCTCCGCGCCCACCTGCTGCATCACGTCCCCTACTCCCGATTGGCCCTGGTCGGCCCGGTGGCGGTGGCCCCGTGGGGATCGCCGTTCTTCCGTCTGGTGGGGGGCCACACCGAGGTGTTCGAGCAACTGCCCGCGGCACTGCACCGCGCCCTGGTCACCGAGTACGTGCGTTCGGCGAGCGCCACCGGTCTGATGCCGCACACCCTGGAGGCGCTGGTGGCGCCGTGGCTGGGCCCGGAGGGGCAGCCGGCGTTCTACCGACAGATCCGACAGGCGGATCAGGCGCACACCGACGAGATCCAGGACTCCTACGGCGAGCTGGACCTACCGGTGCTGCTCACCTGGGGAGAGGCGGACGCGTGGATCCCACCGGAGCGTTTCCGTGACCTCGCCACGATGATCCCGGGTGTGGTCACCCGCCCGCTCGACGGTGCGGGCCATCTCGTGCAGTTGGACGCGCCGGCCCGGTTGACCGCCGCCCTGCTCGCATTCCTCGGCACGTGACCCACGCGGCACCGTTCAGGCCGGATACCCGTGGGGCCTGTGGGGAATGCCTGCCCGTGGGTGACGCGTACCGTGTCACCCACCGACCTGGAGACGGAGTCCGCATGTCCCAACAAGTGCAAGGTGTCATCTCTCGGGCCAAGGGAGCGCCGGTGGAACTCACCACCATCGTCGTTCCCGATCCCGGGCCGGGTGAGGCGGTGGTGCGGATCCAGGCGTGCGGGGTCTGCCACACCGACCTGCACTACCGCGAGGGCGGCATCAACGACGAGTTCCCCTTCCTGCTCGGCCACGAGGCGGCCGGGACCGTGGAGTCGGTGGGCGAGGGCGTCACGGGGCTCGAACCGGGTGACTACGTCGTCCTGAACTGGCGGGCCGTGTGCGGACAGTGCCGGGCCTGCGCCCGGGGCCGCCCCCAATACTGTTTCGACACCCACAACGCCGAGCAGAAGATGACCCTGCTGGACGGCACCGAGCTGTCGCCGGCCCTGGGTATCGGCGCGTTCGCGGAGAAGACCCTGGTGGCCGCCGGACAGTGCACCAAGGTGGATCCGGCCGCCTCTCCCGCGGCGGCGGGGCTGCTCGGCTGCGGGATCATGGCGGGGATCGGCGCCGCCGTCAACACCGGCGGCGTCACCCGGGGCGACTCGGTGGCGGTGCTCGGCTGTGGTGGCGTGGGCAGCGCGGCGGTGGCCGGTGCGCGTCTGGCCGGGGCGAACCGGATCATCGCCGTCGACCTGGAGGACCGCAAGCTGGAGTGGGCGCGCGGCTTCGGCGCCACCCACACCGTCAACGCCTCCCGGACGGACCCGGTCGAGGCGATCCGGGAGCTCACCGGCGGTTTCGGCGCCGACGTGGTGATCGACGCCGTCGGGATCCCACGGACCTACGAACAGGCCTTCTACGCCCGTGACCTGGCCGGCACCGTGGTGCTGGTGGGCGTGCCCACTCCGGAGATGCGGCTGGAGCTGCCGCTGTTGGACGTGTTCGGCCGCGGCGGGTCACTGAAGTCGAGCTGGTACGGGGACTGTCTTCCCTCGCGGGACTTCCCGATGCTCATCGACCTCTACACCCAGGGCAGGCTGGACCTGGACGGATTCGTCACCGAGGAGATCGGTATCGGTGACGTCGAAGAGGCCTTCGCCCGCATGGAGCGCGGCGACGTTCTGCGATCGGTGGTGCGACTGTGAGTGACGCGCGAGTGGAACATCTGACCACGTCCGGGGTCTTCGCCCTGGACGGCGGTTCCTGGGAGGTGGACAACAACGTCTGGCTGTTCGGCGACGACGAGGAGGTCGTAGTCGTCGACGCCCCGCACGACGCAGAGGCGATCATCGCGGCGGTGGCCGGACGCCGCGTGGTGGCGGTGGTGTGCACGCACGGGCACAACGACCACGTCAACGCCGCTCCGGCGGTGGCCGACGCGACCGGGGCGCCGATCCTGCTGCACCCGGATGACCGGGTGCTGTGGGACATGACCCACCCGGATCGGGCCCCGGACGGCGAACTCGCCGACGGCGGGTCCGTGAAGGTCGCCGGCACGGAACTGCGCGTGATCCACACCCCGGGTCACGCACCGGGCGCGGTGTGCCTGTACGCGGCGGAGTCGGGTGTGCTGTTCAGCGGCGACACCCTGTTCCAGGGCGGCCCGGGGGCGACGGGACGGTCCTACTCGGACTTCCCGACCATCCTGGACTCGATCCGTGATCGGCTGCTGACGTTGCCGCAGGACACGGTGGTCAACACCGGTCACGGCGACTCCACGACCATCGGCGCGGAGGCCCCGCACCTACAGGAGTGGATCGACCGAGGCCACTGAGGTCCGGACACGCCCCTGAACGGAGCCCCGCACCAGGGCCGTCCACGTGCGGGGCTCCGGTTCCGTCCAGGCGCCGCCCGGGCCCTGGTGCTCGGTGTCAGTCCAACCGGACCTTCAGGGTGTCCTCCAGTGAGATGACGTCCTCGACCTGCAACGTGGTCGCGTCGGTCCCTTCGGGAACGTCGAAGACGACCTCTCCGGTGACCGAGTTCCCGGGGTTGATCTGTTCGAGGAAGAGACTCTGTTCGCCCGTCTGTCCGCTCGCCATGTGCGTGTTCCCGTCGGAGTCGACGACGGTCACCCCGCTCTCGTCGAAGATGGTGGCCTCGTCGCCGCTGTTGAGCACGGTCATCGTCACGACCAGGAACTCCCCCTGCGGGACCTGTTCGGTGCCCCCGTCGTCGAAGGTGTCGGTGGTCTCCACACTCTCGACGGTGACCTCCCACTGCCCCACCGTTCCGACCTCGCCGACCGCCACGTCCTCGGTGCGCTCCTCCTGGGTGCCCGCTCCACCCTCGCCGGACGTGGTGTCGGTGCCGACGATGGCCGCGGTGCACGCGTACAGCAGCACGAGAAGGACGGCGACCGCGAGCAGGATCCACGGCCACTTGCGCCGTTTCCTCGCCGCGGGAGCCGGCGGTGGTGGGCCCTGGCCCGGTGGATATCCGTGGCCTTGGCGGGGCCCATAGCCCGGCGGAGGGCCGTGGCCCTCCTGGGGTCCATGACCCTGCGGGGGGCCGTGCCCCTCTCGTGGCTCACGCTCCGGGGCCGATCCACGCTCCTGGGGAGGCCCCTGGCCCTGCGGCGGCCCTGGGCCCTGGGTGGGCCCCTGCTCCCGTGGTACGTCGTCACCCTCCGGCGGTCCGTGTCCCCGCGATGCGTCATGGCCCTGCCCCGGCCCATCACCGCGCTCCGACCCGTCACCCTGGTTCGGGCCGGGGCCCGGCCGCTCGGGTTCCTCCGGGTCGGGGCCGTTCCGCGTGCCTCCCATGGCACCGCACCTCCTGGAGGGGAGACCTGGCCACGCTCTGGCGGGACCTACCTCTCCTTCAAGGGTCGCGGCTACGGCCGAGTACGGGGGGCAACACCCCTCAAAGTGTTTCCGTGAAAACGGGGGCCGGAGCGCCAATTCCCCGACAATTCCCCCGGTGCGAGGCAACCACCGGACCGGTCCCGCCGCCGCTCGCCGGCCCGCACCGCTCAGCCCGGTCTCCCACGCGGGGTCCCTCCGATGTGCTCAGGCGGTGTCCGCTCGCTCCGTGCACGCCTGCTCCGAGGGGGCGATCTCGTCCACGCTGAGTACGGCGATGACGACGAAGCAGTACTCGCGGTCCGGTTCGAGGCCACTGACCCTGGCCTGTCCGGAACCGGGCTCGGCGGCGGCGAGGTTGCCCGGTGTCTCCCCCGCGGGACCACCGATCACCTGGTGGTCGGCGGCCGGATCGGTGTTGTCGGTCCACGTCACCAACACGGTGTGGCCGGTGTCCTCCAGCACGACATCGGTGGGGGCGAGGGTCTCGACCAGGTCGGCCCTGGGCGTCGCGCCGTCGCCCTGCGCACTCTCGGGGCCGCCGGTCGGTGGTTCCACCGCCCCCTGCCCCTGTTCGTCGGGAACATCCGTCGCCACCGGGGAGGGGTCGGACGACGCGACCCGTTCCAGGAGATCACCACCGAGGCCGGTCACGAGGGCATCGGCTTCGGGTACTCCAAGCGCGCCGGCGGCCCGGGGCAGTTCGCGCACGCTCGGGAGGTCGCCCCCGCCCTCATGGGCGAGGACCCGAGCGACATCGAGAAGATCTGGGACAAACTCGTCTGGGCCGGGGCCTCGGTGGGTCGGGGTGGTCTGTCCACCCAGGCCATCGCCCCGTTCGACATCGCCCTGTGGGACCTCAAGGCCAAGCGGGCCGGGCTCCCGCTCGCCAAACTCCTGGGCAGCCACCGTGACTCGGTGCGCTGCTACAACACCTCGGGCGGGTTCCTGCACGCCTCCACCGAGGAGGTCCTGGACAACGCGACCGCCTCCCTGGAGCGCGGCATCGGCGGGATCAAGATCAAGGTCGGCCATCCCGACAGCGCCCGGGACCTGGCCCGGGTGGAGGCGGTGCGCGCGCACCTGGGCGACGGTTTCCCGCTCATGGTCGACGCCAACCAACAGTGGTCGCGGGCCGAGGCGCGACGGATGTGCCGGGCCCTGGAACCCTTCGGCCTCGTGTGGATCGAGGAGCCCCTCGACGCCCACGACTTCGCCGGTCACGGCCGGTTGGCCGAGACCTTCGACACCCCCATCGCCACGGGTGAGATGCTCACCAGTGTCGCCGAGCACGCCGAACTGATCAGGCACGGCGGCGCGGACATCGTCCAGCCCGACGCGCCCCGCATCGGCGGTATCACCCAGTTCCTCAAGGTGCTGGCCATGGCCGACCGGAACCACCTGCAGTTGGCGCCGCACTTCGCCATGGAGATCCACGTCCACCTCGCCGCCGCCTACCGGCACGAACCGTGGGTGGAGCACTTCGAGTGGCTGGACCCCCTGTTCGAGGAGCACCTGGAGATCGCCGACGGTCGCATGCACCTGTCCGGCCGACCGGGGTTGGGGATCACCCCGAGCGAACAGTTGCGCAAGTGGACGGTGGATCGGCACGAGGAGAGCCTGTGAGCCTGCCGGCGTGATCCCCACCCGGCACGGGCTCAGCCACGCCCGTGCCGGGTCCGGAAGTCGCGGGCGCCCGGTGCGAGGGCGGCCAGCGCCGGTACCACCGCGCACAGCACGGCGGTGCCCAGCAACACCGCCTCCGGTCCGAACGCCTGCGCGGCCGGGGCGATGAGCGCCAGTCCCACGGGCGCGAACCCGTAGGCGAACAGGAAGTCGAGCGAGGACACCCGCGCGAGCTTGTCCGGGGCGACCTCGCGCTGGGCGGCGGTGAACCACGGGACGTTGAAGAGTTCCACGCCCAGACCGACCACGGCGTAGGCGGCGAACACCACGACGGCCCCGACGGGGAACGCCAGGCTCAGCGGGGCCAGGGCGTACAGACCCAGGCCGAACAGCGCCCACCAGCCCTGCGCGCGGGGCTTCCACCGGGCCATCAGCAGTGCGCCGACCAGGGCGCCTGCGGTGTAGGCGGTCAGGGCCCCGGCCAGCACCGCCTCGGTGCCGTAGTGGTCCCGGCTGACCAGCGGCAGCAGCACGTTGGTGGCCGAGTACCCCAGGGCGATGACGGTGGTGAGTGCGGCCAGTCCGGCCAGGAACCAGGGGTGACGCCGGGCCTCGACCAGCCCTTCGACGAACTCCGTGTGGAAGGGCGCCCGCTCGCGCACCGTCCCCGGGAGGGCGCTCCCGCCGCGGGGCAGCAGGGCGGCCGCCAGCCACAGTCCGGCGGTGACCAGGAGCAGGACCCCCGGGCCCGTCACGGTGGCGGCCAGCGCGGTGAGTCCGGGGGCGAGCAGCGTCACCACCCGTACGGAGAAGGTCAGCGCGGCGTTGGCCTGCTGGCGGTCCTCGACGGCCACGACCTCGGCGGTCATGGCCTGGAAGGCGGGCCGACAGGCGCCCTGACCCACACCCACCACGGCGGCGGCCACGGCCATGAGCGTGACGGAGGTGCCCAGTCCGGCGGCCAGGACGGGAGTGGCCACGGCGGCGGCGAGTCCGGACCACAGCACCACCCCGCGTCGTGAGTGGCGGTCGGCGAGCAGCCCGCCGAGGGGGACGGCGACGAGGAATCCGGCCGTCCGGGTCGCCAGGACCAGTCCGAGGCCGACGGCGCTCAGGGACCCGTGCAGCACGGCGAGTCCGAGGATGAACGGCATGGCCCAGGTGGCCAGTCCCGACGCGGTGGTGGCGCACCACAGGCGGAGGAAGTCCGGTCGCAGGAGTGGGGTGGGTCGCCGGTCGCCGGTCGTGTTCGGCGTCATCGTCGAGGACACGGGCAGCTCTCATCTCTGGTCGTTCGGGGGTGTGGTCGCGCACCACTCTAGTGAAAACGATAATCAATTGCGCACATCTTCGTGTGCCGCGCTCGATTCCCCGCGGACTCCGCGCCGCTCCGGCGTCTCCCCGCTCGTCGGGTCCCGCGGTGTTCGTGCTGCTCCGGCCCGTGCGCCGCTCCGGTGCGCGGCATGCGCGCGTGAGGTCGGGTCGGGGGTGTGCCGGTGTCGATCGGGGTGGAAGTGTCACTCCTCGCCCCTTCCGCGGCGACGGGTCGGCTTACGTGGGGGTTCGTGGCTCTACGGCGAGGGGAACGACTCGTGGGGGCGCGCGGGCGTCCGGTGTTCATGAACCGACCGTGCGTGACAACGATTTTCATTACCGTTATAGTCACCCCTCAGAAACCGGGTCACCCCCGACCCACCGCTCCACGTCCGTTCCACCCCCATCGAAAGGACCCGAGTGCACCCCTCCCTTCTCGACCGGCTGCCCCCGCCGTTGCCCGCCGACCGGATCGTCGCGCTCAACCGGCCCAAGGTCGACCTCCACACCCACCGGAGCTACGCCTGGAACGGCTGGGACTTCGAGGTGCCCCCGGGCGTCTTCCTGCCCGGCGCCACCAGCCGGATGATCCACCAGCGTGTCCTCGACGACGACATCGACGTCCGCGGCCGCTCCTACGCCGCGGTGGGGGTCGGGCTCGGGGTGGAGGCCGTCGTGGCGGGAGTACGCGGGGCCGCCCGCGTGCACGCCCTGGACGTCGTCACCTTCAATCCGCCCGCCGTCAGTCGGCCGGTGAGCCAGGACCCCGACATCGTGCGCAACGTGTGCGCCGGAACCCCCGTCACCGACGCGTTCTTCGACCAACTCGCCGAACGCGACCTCCTGGCGCCCGGGGGAGAGGTGTTCCTCATCGCCTCCAACACCGCCGACCTGCGCCACATCATCGGCCACGCCCTCACCGTCGGCTTCACTCCGCGGATCCACCACCTGCACGACTGGGACGACGGCGTCCTCACCTATCTGTTCCGCCTGACCCGGGAGGCCGACCGATGAGAGACCTCGACGCACTTCGCCGTTCCGTGCTCGACACCCCCGACCTGCCCGTGGCCACCAGCGTGTTCTGGGTGCACCACGGCACCCGTCTGGCCGGAGGCGACGTCACCTACCTCAACCAGTACGTCCTGGTCCGGATCGGGCGGGCCTTCGGCGCCTGCGCCTTCGAGGCCGGCGAACTCGACCCCGCGATCTGCGCCGACCTCTCCGGGCGGCCGCTCCGCGACCTGCTCGACGGCCCCGCGCCGGTCCGGGTGGCCGCCCTGGACGCCCACCTCGCCCAGGCGGCACCCCACCGCGACGATCCCCGCGCCGAGGCCGTCACCCTTCCCCACGGCACCCCTGAGGAACGCGCCGTGGCCCGCGACCGCGCCATCGCCGGCCTGCTGCCCGACCCCGAGAACAGACGCGTGGCGCTCATCGGTGTCGTCAACCCCCTCGTCGCCGCCATCCGTGAACGCGGCGGCGAGTGCCTGCCCTGCGACCTCAACCTGCGCCGCACCCAGTGGGGCGACGAGGTCGACCCCGACATGGAGAAGGTCCTCGCCGAGGCCGACGCCGTCGTCGCCACCGGCATGACCCTGGGCAACGGCTCCTTCGACCGCATCCTGGAGCGCTGTCGCGAACGTGGATTGCCCCTGGTGCTCTACGCCCAGAGCGGCGCCGCGGTGGCCCGTGCCTTCCTCGACTCCGGCGTCACCGCGCTGTCCGCCGAACCCTTCCCGTTCTCGCAGTTCAGCGCAGAACCGACCACGCTCTACCGATATCGCGAGGAGGCCGAGGAGTGACCCTCGGAACCGGACAGGCCACCTGCCACCACGGCGAGGTACTCCAGGGGATCTTCCTGGACGGGCGGGGAGAACCCACCCGAGGCCTGGTCACCCTGCCCATGGCCGAACCCGCCACCCGCGCGGTGTTCACCCCGTTCTCCGCCCGCGCCCCCCGGCGCGTCGTGGTGGACCCGCCCGACCGCGCCAAGGCGGCCCGCGCCGCGGAGCTCGCCGTGACGGCGTGCGCCCGCCGGGGCGGGCTCGTTCCGGTGGGCGGCCACCTCAGCGTGCGCGGCGGGGCCGTGCCCGGACTCGGCATGGGCTCGTCCACCAGTGACGTGACCGCTGCGGTGCGGGCCGTGTCCGCGGGGCTCGGGGTGGAGCTGCCGCCGCACGTGGTGGCGGAGGTGGCGGTGGCCGCCGAGGGCGCCAGCGACCCGATCATGTTCGGTGAGCGACCGCTGCTGTTCGCCCAGCGTCGTGGCCGGGTCCTGGAGGAGCTGGGCGCGGCCCTGCCCGAACTGGCCGTGGTGGGCTGCCTGACCGGTTCCGGTCACCCTGTCGACACCCTCGCCCTGCGGGGTACCGCACGGGCGGGGGACATCGCCGTCTACGAAAGGCTGCGTGCCGCGCTGCGCACCGCCATCGCCGAGAACGACGCCGCCGGGCTCGGTCGCGTCTGCACCGAGAGCGCCATCCTCAACCAGCGGGTGCTGCCCAAGGACGAGCTCGGCACCCTGCGAGAGGCCGCCCGCTCCTGCGGGGCGGTCGGTATCCAGGTGGCGCACAGCGGCAACGTCGCCGGCCTTCTCTTCGACGCCGCCGAGACCGATCTGCGCGCCCGCATCGACGCGGCCGTCGACCGTCTGGGCTGGGAGGGGCTCACCCCCACCCGCGTCTTCTCCACCGTCACGAGAACCACCCTGAACACCGGGGAGCGATCTTGGACCACCACGTTTCCGATGCCATCGCCCGACCTGATCTGATCGACCTGGGCGACGGCCTGGCCTGCCTGCGCTTCGAGTCGATGAAGGTGGCGTCCGCCCTCGCGGCGGTGCGCCACCTGCTGGAGACCGGGGCGATCCGCCCCGGTGACACCCTCATGGACAGCTCCAGCGGCATCTACGCCTACGGGTTGGCACTGGCCGCCCACCGCTACGGGCTGCGTTGTCACATCATCGGTTCCACCACCATCGACCGACCTCTGCGCCTGCAGCTGGCCGTGCTGGGCGCGACCCTGGAGCAGATGCCGCCCTCCGACGACCTGGGGCTGGACCAGAACCGGAGGGTCCGCCGGGTCCAGGAGGTGCTGCGCGCCCACCCCCACTACCACTGGATGCGTCAGTACCACGACGTCATCCACGGGTTGGGCTACCGGGCGGTGGCCCGGCGCATCCGCAAGGAACTGGGAGAGGAACCGCTCACCCTGGTGGGCGGGGTGGGGTCGGGGGCCTCC
>NZ_QOCZ01000008.1 GCF_018207095.1 Nocardiopsis sp. MG754419
TCCGTGCCCCGGTGTCGATCCCGGCGTCGGTCCCCGCCGGGATCGACACCGGGGCACGGAGGGGTGGTTCAGCGGACGGTGGAGAGGCTGAGCGCGAAGTCCCCGGCCGGGTCGGTCCACCAGTGGGTGAGGGTGAACCCGGCGGCGTCCAACTCCGCGGTGAGTCCGTCGCGGCGGAACTTGGCGGAGATCTCGGTGCGCATCTCCTCCCCCGCCGCGAAGTCGACCTCCAGGTCGAGGTCGGCCACACGGACCCGTTGGTGGGAGCGGGCGCGCAACCGCATCTCGATCCATTCCCGCTCGGGGTCCCAGACGGCGACGTGGTCGAAGGCCCCCGGGTCGAAGTCGCCGCCCAGGCGCTGGTTGATCACGGTGAGGACGTTGCGGTCGAAGGCGGCGGTGACACCCTGGGCGTCGTCGTAGGCGGCGACCAGACGTTCGGGGTCCTTGACAAGGTCGGCGCCGAGCAGAAGCGTGTCACCGGGGTCGAGCGCCGCGTGAACGGCGCGCAGGAACACCCCCCGCGCGGCGGGGGCCTGGTTGCCGATGGTGGAGCCCAGGACGGCGAGCATCTCGCGGCCGTCGTGTTCGTTCACCGGGAGCAACCCGAGGTGGTGTTCGAAGTCGCCGACCACGGCGTGCACGTCCAGGCCGGGATGGTCGTCGGCGACCCGGCGCGCGGAGGCGGCGAGGAAGTCGCCGCTGACGTCCACGGGGACGAAGCGTTTCAGGGTGCCGTGACGGCCCAGGGCGTCGAGCAGCAACCGGGTCTTGACCCCGGATCCGGATCCGAGCTCGATGAGGGCCACCGCGTCGGCGGCGCGGGCGATCTCGTCGGAGCGCTCCTCGAGGATGGCGCGCTCGGTTCGGGTCGGGTAGTACTCGGGCAGCCCGGTGATCTCCTCGAACAGGGAACTGCCGTGTTCGTCGTAGAACCACTTGGGCGGGAGCCGTTTGGGCCGGGCGGTGAGGCCTTCGGCGACGTCGGCGCGCAGGGACTTGTGCAGTTCGTCGGCGGTGAGGTTGCGGTCGATCCGGAACATGCTGCCTCCTGTGTCCGCCCGGGATCCGTCCGGGTCGGTCGGTGCTCGGGGTGCGGTCGGCGCCGTCGCTCAGCCGAGGGGCCGGATGTCGGTGTGCTCGGGGGTGGCGACCACCACCGAGTCGTCGGGGATCTCCCGCCAGCCGTGTCCGTCGTCGAAGGGTTCGGAGGCCAGGAAGACCTCGTCCCCCTCCCCCGGCCCGGCGGCCGGTCGGCGCAGGATGAACAGTGTGTCCCCGGCGGTGGTGCCGACGATCGTGGCGCCGTCGCCGGCCAGCAGGTTGTAGCGGCCTCGGGAGTGTCGCCGGGCCCGGCGCACCACGGCGGCCAGGGCGGAGGGCAGGTCTCCGGACGCACGCCACAGGCGCAGCGTGTGCGCGAACAGCGGGGCCGAGTCCACCGGGGCACGGGCGTCCAGCGCGCCCGGCGGCGGTGGCGAGCCGAGTGCGAGGGCGAGCGCCTCGTCGTCCTCGGCCGCACCGTTGTGGCTGAACAGCAGGTGGTCGGCGCGGAAGGGTTGGGCGCCGGACTCCTCGGAGCCGAAGCCGACGGTGGCGTCGCGCACGGCCGCGACCACGCATCCTGAGGTGAGGGCGCGGGCCGCGTCGGCGAAGGAGGCGTCGCCCCAGATCGGCATGGCCCTGCGGTAACGCAGGGGGGCCACCGGGGTGGCGGCGGTCTCCGAGCCGGTGCCCGGCGGGTACCACCCCACGCCGAACCCGTCGGCGTTGACGGTGCCGTACCGCTGACGGCGGGGCGCCCAGGACTGGACGTGCAACGAGTGGGGCGCCGCGTACAGCAGATCGTGCAGGGTACGCGGCGGCCCCAGGTAGGCGAGATGGCGGCACATCAGGGGCGGTCCGCGTCGCGCGCGCAGCGGAACCCGCTGAAGATCTGCCGTCGGATCGGGTGGTCCCAGTTACGGAAGGTGGACCGCACCGCGGTGGGGTGGGTGGCCCACGATCCCCCGCGCAGGACCTTGTAGCCGTCGTCGAAGAAGACCTCCGAGTACTCGCGGTAGGGGAAGGCGTGGAACCCCGGGTAGCCGTGGAAGGTGGTGGAGGTCCACTCCCACACGTCACCGATGAGCTGCTGGACCCCCAGCGGGGAGGCGCCTCCCGGATGGGTACCGACCGGATCGGGTGCGAGCCGACGCTGGCCGAGGTTGGCGTGGTGTGCCTCGGGTTCGGCGTCGCCCCAGGGAAAGCGGTGGGAACGCCCGGTGGCGGGGTCGTACCGCGCCGCCTTCTCCCATTCGGCCTCGGTGGGCAGGCGTTTGCCCGCCCATCGGGCGTAGGCCTCGGCCTCGTGGAAGCTCACGTGCTGGACGGGTTCGTCCGGTGGCACGACCTCCCGGCGACCGAAGCGGCGACGGGTCCAGTGGCCGTTCTCGGCGGACCAGAAGGCGGGCGCGACGGCCTTGCGCGCGCTCTTCCACTCCCACCCGGCCGTGCTCCACCAGCGGGGGTCCCGGTACCCGCCATCGTCGACGAACTCGCGGTAGGCGGCGTTGGTGACCGGGAAGGTGTCGATGAGGTAGGCGGGCAGGTCGACGGTGCGGCCGGGGCGTTCGTTGTCGAAGGACCAGGGGTCGTCGTCGGTGCCGAGGGTGAACGGGCCGGCCGGGACCGCCACCTCCGCGGGCACCGGCGGACCGGTGGTCTCGGGCGCGGGCGCCTCCTCCAACAGAACGGGTGCTCCCTGGCGCAACTGGTGGGTGGCGAGCATCGTCTCGTCGTGCATGTGCTCGTGCTGGATCACCATGTGGAAGACGAAGCCCGCGTCCAGGAGGGAACGCTCGGCCGGGCCACCCTGGGCAGGCACCGTGGGGCGCGCGGACAGGTCGGCGCCCTCCAACGTGTCGAGCACCTCCCGGCGCACCCGCGCGTTGTACGCACGCGCCTCGTCGGGGCGGAGCAGCGGGAGGGCGACCCGGTCGGCGCGCGCGTTCTCGAAGGCGTCGTAGAGCCCGTCGATGTCGGGGCGCAGCGCCGCGCGTCCGCCGGCGGCGCGCAGCAGCCACTGTTCCTCGTAGTTGCCGATGTGCGCCAGGTCCCAGACCAGGGGCGACATCAGGGGTGAGTGCTGGGCCAGCAGGTCGGACTCGTCGAGCGCCTCCAGGGTGAGTCCGATGCTGCGTCGGCGCCCGATGTCGAGTTCGGCGGCGATGCGTTCCTTGGCGCGTTCCTGTTCCAGGCTCACGACGGACCTCCACGGTGAGTGAGGGGCGCACGGGCGCCGGACGTCGGCTCGGCGGAGCGCGGCGCGGGCACCTGACCGGCGGTGTCGGCGGGGCACAGGCCGCGCCGCACGTAGTGGTCGGCGTACGCGTCGACGAGGGCGGCGAGTTCGGCCGAGCCTCCACGCGGCAGCGCCTCGATGGCGGCGTCGAAGCAGGTCCGCGCGCACGCGGCGAGCTCGGCGTCGTCGAGCCCCCGGCGGGCGGCGCGCAGCCACAGCTCGGAGGCGGGTGCGACGTCGCCGCACAACCGTGCGGTGGCCTCCTCCGCGACGGAGCGCGCCCGGGGGTCGTCGGTCAGGGCGGCGGCGAGCGCCACCGGGACCGGCCACCAACGATGGGGCAGGGCGTCGATCATGCGCAGTTCCCACCAGCCGCGGGGGCGGACGGGCGGGAACAGGGTGCTCAGGTGAAACTCCAGGTCGGCGAGGGTCAGGGGGCGCGGGCCCCGCCCGGCGATCCAGTCGGCCAGGGTGATTCCGGGGTCGGCGGTCCAGCGACCGCCTCCGCCGGGGACCTCGGGCACGGCCATCACGCGGGCCGCCAGGGCGTACTCGGCCCAGGCGGTGACCGGGTCCACCCCGGTGTCCGGTGCCAGGACCGGACGGGTCCGGGAGGCGTCGATGCCCGCCCAGATCGCCCACCGGGTGGACTTCCAACCGGTGGGGCGGCCGCGCCAGACCGCGGAGTTGGCGAAGGCCGCCACCAGCACGGGTCCCAGACGGTGCAGGAACTCCCAGCGCTCGCGCACGTCGGCGGCGTCCGCTCCGGTGTCCAGACACACCTGGATCGAGGCGGTGCTGCACATCATGGTGCGCCCGCCGACGTGACGGTGGTTGGTGAAGAAGCGCTCCATCGCCGTGTAACGCGGCAGGCGGAGCAGGCGTACGGGCGCTCGCACGGGGTCGAGCCCGGTCTCGGCCAGGTGCAGGCCGGCGTCCGCGAGGGTCTTGCCGATGTGCCGCAGGTCCGCGGCGAGGGCTTCGTGGGCCTGGGCGGGCCCCGGCAGGACCACCGAGCTGAGCTCGATCTGGCCGCCGGGTTCGAAGGTGATCCGGCTTCCCGCGGGCGGAGGACCACAGTCCTCCATGAGCTCCGCGAGGCGGTCGATGGTGACGCGTGCGTGCGGTCGGTCCGGGTCGGTGACGAGCCATTCGGTCTCGATGCCGACTTTTCCCGGGGGGCCGGTCTTGAAGCAGACCCCGTTGATGTACTCGTGAACGTCTTCCGTGGTCATGTGGGCCATGAGTGGACTCCCTCGGAGTGGCGCCTCCCAGGTCCTGCCCCGCGGCTCACACGGACGAACGTGTGCGATCACCCCAAATCCTTCACACGCGCGCGAGGGTGGACCGAGCCGTTGGGCCGAGGCCGCAGCGACACGCCCTCGGCCACAGGGTTCACGCCGGGACACGGTGGAATCGGTCCCTCACCGAGAGCGTATGTGATGACCGTCACAGATTGAGAAAGTCCCGCACCTTCTCCTCGATCACAGAGCGTTCATGCTGGTCAAGGCGGATATCGAACACCTCACGCAACACTGTTCCCAGCTCGCCCACCGGCAGCTCCCGCACCTCGCGCTCCGGTCCGGCCCCGGAGGCGTGCCGACGGTCCGCGCCGACGCGTTCGACCGTGAGCGTGGCGTTGGTGAGGGTGTACCGCGTCGAGCCGAGGGTCCGGGCGACCATGAGCCGGTGGCGGAACGGTGAGCGGGGGTGGGTGGTGAGGTAGTGGCTGCAGATGGCGTAGTCCTGCGGCAGGGCCCCGGCCGTGGTGAAGGAGTACAGGTTGCGCCACTCCGTACCGTCGAACGACCGGAGCAACCACTCCTCGTCCCCCACCTCGGCGACGCGGTCCAGACGCAGGTCCCATCCGCCCTGGGAGGTCTGGTGACCGTCGACGAGGGGGAACGGCTCCAGCAGGCCACCGCCTCCGAACCCGACGTCCATCAGCCAGGCGGCGCCGTCCGATACGACCCGCAGCAGGGCGTGGGTGGCGGGACGTGGACGGCCGTCGCCGCCCAGGAGCACACGGGCCGAGAACGCGGTGGGCGCGCACCCGAGCCGATCGAGGACCGCGGCCAGGAGGAGGTTCTGTTCGTAGCAGTAACCGCCCCGGTGGCTCCGGACCATCGTGTCCGTCA
The DNA here is from genome assembly GCF_018207095.1 of Nocardiopsis sp. MG754419. Taxonomy (GTDB): domain Bacteria; phylum Actinomycetota; class Actinomycetes; order Streptosporangiales; family Streptosporangiaceae; genus Nocardiopsis. Next base: position 5,422 of record NZ_QOCZ01000008.1, read on the forward strand.
GCGAGGGGACGTCCAGCGCGACGGGGCGATCCAGCAGGAGCCGGAGGTTCTCGAAGGGGATCGCCGCGAGGTGGGCGCGGTGCAGGGCCGTCAGACCGGCCACGGTGGGCGGCGGCGCCTCGGCCAGGCCCACGCGCTCCAGGTAGGCGTCCAGATCCAGGTCCGGGCCGTGCCAGAAGTCGCGGTGGGTGAACACGCGACCGGGCGGTGGGGCGGTGCCGGGACCATCAGCCGGATCGCGTTCGTCGGAAGGCTCCGAGATCGTCATGCCCGTGCCAACGGTGAGCGGGGGGTGGGTGTTCCGCCCCGTCGGGCGGCACCGCGGCCGCGACCGGTCGGGGCTCCGAGCCGGCGGCGACGCGGGGTGGACACGTCCACGCTCAGGGCGCGCGCCGATCGCGCGACACGCGCCCACGGGCCTCGTCCTTCGGCCGTCTCCTCAGGGGTGCGCCGGGTCCGCCGAGGGCAGGCGGCCGGACTCGTCGGCCGCGGCCCAGTGGCACGCCACGCGACGTTCGGCCCCGCCACTGAGGACGGCGGGGTCCACACTCACGCACCGGTCCGCCACACCCGCCCGTTCGGCCTCACCCGAGGCCAGCACCGGGCAGCGAGGGTGGAAACGGCACCCCGGGGGCACCTGTTTGGGGTCCGGCGGCTCGCCACCGAGCACCACGGGCCCCTCCTCCACACCGGAGTCGGGCAGCACCGACAACAGGGCCCGCGTGTACGGATGGGCGGGCGCGGAGAGCACCTCCTCCACTGTGCCCAGCTCCACCACACGGCCCAGGTACATCACCGCCACACGGTCGGCGATGTTCCAGGCCAGGCCGAGGTCGTGCGTGGCCACCAGGGCGGACAGGCCCAGCTGGTCGCGCAGTTCCAGCATCAGGCGCAGGATCTCCCCGCGCACGGAGGCGTCCAGGGACGCGACGGGTTCGTCGGCCACCAGCACCTCGGGGTCCAGCACCAGGGCGCCGGCGATCACCACACGCTGACGCTGCCCGCCGGACAGCTCGTGCGGATAACGGGCCAGGAAACGCTCGGGCGGACGCAGCCCCGCCCGGGACAGCGCACGCTCCACCCGTTCCAGTTCGTCGACGGTGGTGCCCTCGTGGACGCGCAACCCCTCCACCACCGACTCGTAGACGGTCCGTCGCGGGTTGAGCGAACCCATGGGGTCCTGCTGGACGAGTTGCACCCGACGTCGGTAGGCGCGCAGGTCGCGGGAGCGGTAGCTCAGCGGCGCGCCCTCGAAGAGGACCCGGCCCGCGGTGGGCCGTTCCAGGCCGAGCAGGGTGCGGGCGAGGGTGGTCTTGCCGCAGCCGGACTCACCGACCAGGGCCACGATCTCCCCGGGGGCGACGTCCAGGTGCACGCCGTCCACGGCGCGGGCGGTGCCCCGGCCACCGCCGGGCGCGAACCCGGCGGAGAAGGCCACCTCCACGGACTCGGCACGCAGGAACGGCGTCTCGGGGTCGGCCGAGGGCGGTCGGGGTTCGGTGTCGGCGCTCAACGGCTCGTCTCCTCTGTACTGATCTCCCCTGCCCCGCCGGCCCCGCCCGCCACGCCGGGACCCACGTGCACGCAGGCGGCGCGCCGATCGGACCGGCCGTCGTTCTCCGGGTGGACCGGCCACAGGGGCGGGTCGACGGTGGCGCACACCGATGCGGCCACGGCGCAGCGTGGCCGGAACACACATCCCGACGGCGGGTCGGCCGGGTCCGGTGGATCGCCGGGCAGGCCCCGGGGGGCCAGACGCGACGCCGGGTCGCCGATCTTGGGGAAGGCGGCGCTGAGCGCGCTCGCGTACGGGTGGGCGGGACGGTGCACGACGTCCCGGGCGGGCCCCTCCTCCACGATCCGGCCGGCGTACATGACCGCGACCCGATCGCAGGTGGCGGCCAGCACGGACAGGTCGTGGCTGATCATGAGCATGCCGATACCGGTCTCCTCCACCAGCCCCCGCAGCAGCGCGAGGATCTGCGCCTGGATCATGACGTCCAGGGCGGTGGTGGCCTCGTCGGCGATGATCAGGCGCGGCTCGCAGGCCAGCGCCATCGCGATCATCACCCGTTGGCGCTGTCCCCCGGACAACTGGTGGGGATGGTCACGGGACCGGGAGGCCGGCAGGCCCACCTGTTCGAGGAGTTCGGCCACGCGCGAGGCGACCTGGTTCGGCCGCACGGTTCCGTGCAGGATCAGGGGTTCGGCGATCTGATCGCCGATCCGCTGGACCGGGTTGAGGGAGTGCATGGCCCCTTGGAAGACCACCGAGGCGCCCACCCAGCGCACGGCCCGCAGGCGCCCCCACTTCATCCCGAGGACGTCCTCGCCCTCCAGCAGGATGTGTCCGGTGACGCGGGCGGTGGCGGGCAACAGGCGCAGCAGGGCCAGGGCGACGGTGGACTTCCCACTGCCGGACTCCCCCGCCACACCGAGGGTGTCGCCGGGGTCCAGGGCCAGGTCGAGGCCGCGCACGGCGGGCACGTCACCACCGCTCCCGGCGTAGGTGACGTGCAGGTCCCGGACGTCGAGCAGGCCGCTCACCCGGATCCTCCCCTCAGTCGTGGGTTCATGACGGACTCGAAGGCCCGACCGCACAGGGTGAAGGACAGCGCGACCACCGCGATGGCCAGACCGGGCGGGACGATGTACCACCAGATGCCGGCGCTGATCGCGCCGGAGGTGCGGGCCGCCTGGAGGATGCCGCCCCAGGAGATGGTGGTGGGGTCGCCCATGCCGAGGAAGGCGAGCGTGGACTCGGCGATGATCGACGTGGCGACCAACAGCGTGGTCTGGGCGAGCACCACCGGCATCACGTTCGGCAGGACGTGCCAGCCCATCACGTGGGCGTGACCGCCGCCGAGGGCCCGGGCGCGCTCCACGAAGGGGCGCGCCTCCACCGCGAGTGTCTGGGCGCGCACGAGCCGGGCGGTGGGCGGCCACACGGTGAGCCCGATGGCGAGGATGATGGTGCCGGTGCCGCGCGGCAGCACTGCGGCCAGGGCCACCGCCAGGACCAGGGTGGGCAGCACCAGGAACCAGTCGGTGACGCGCATGATGACCGAGGAGACGAGACGGCCCGCCAACCCGCCGGAGGACCCGAAGTGTCCGGCGGTGATGCCGGCCAGGGTCCCCAGGGTCACCGAGACGAACGTGGCCAGGAGTCCGACCGTCAGGGAGACCCGGGCTCCCCAGATGATGAGGTCCAGCACCGAACGGCCGAAGTTGTCGGTGCCCAGGGGGAACTCCGCGCTGGGCGGTTCGAGGCTGCCACCGGGCGCGCCGGTGACGGTCAGGTGGGCCGGGTCGATGAACAGCGGCGCGGTCAGGGCCAGCACGCCGATGGTGAGCAGCGAGGCCAGGCCGAACATGCCGGCCCGGTTGCGCGCGTACGCGCGGGCGAAGCGGCCCAGGGCCTCCCTGCGACGTGCGCGCGCCAGGGCGCGGGGCGAGCGCACCACGTCGTCCGTGGTCGGGGTGTCGGTGGGTCCGGTGGGCGCGCTCATGGGCGGACCCGGGGATCGAGCAGCGGGTACACCAGGTCGGCCAGGAGGTTCATGAGGATCACCGAGGCCGCGAAGACCACGAACAGGCCCTGGACGAGGCCCAGGTCGGGGACTTGCAGGCCGGAGTAGAAGAGCTGGCCGAGGCCGGGCCAGGAGAAGACCGTCTCCACCAGGATCACGCCGGACACGACCTGTCCGAGGTTGAGGAAGATGAGGGTCACGGTGGGCAAGAGGGCGTTGGGAACGGCGTGCCTGCGCCGGACGAGCGCGTCGCGCAGTCCCTTGGCCCGCGCCGTGGTCAGGTAGTCCGCCCCCTTCTCGTCCATGAGCGAGGAGCGCATGATCATCAGGTACTGGGCGTAGATGACCGCGACCATCGTGGTGACCGGCAGCACCATGTGCTGCGCGGTGCTCAACGCCCGCTCCAGCGGTCCGCTCAGGCCGGGGTCGACCATGCCGCCCGTCGGGAAAAGTCCGGGCATGAACCCGCGCCCGGAGGCCAACAGCACGATGAGCAGGAGACCGAGCCAGAACGTGGGCACCGACCAGAAGAACAGGGCGACGGCGGTGTTGGTCCGATCGCCGCGTCCGCCCGGCCGCCATCCGGCGCGCGCCCCGAGGAACAGACCGAGCAGGGCGGCGATGACCGTGCCGGTGCCGGCGAGCAGGATCGTGGGCCCCAGGCGTTCCAGGATGAGGTCGACGACCGGTTCGCGGTACTGGAAGGAGATGCCCAGGTCGAACCGGAGCAGCCCTTCGGCGTAGTCGAGGAACTGCCGCCACAGGGGCTGGTCGAGGCCGAACTGACGGCGCAGCTCCTCACGCTGCTCCGCGGTGACCTCGCGTCCCTCGGTCATGGCGCGGACGGGGTCGCCGGGCAGGATCCGGAAGAGGAAGAACCCGGCGACGATCACGGCGAACAGGGACACGGCCGCGGTCAGCAGGCGACCGCACACGTAGGTGACCACCCGCCACGCCCGGTTCCCCGTTCCCGGGGCCGCCGGGGCGGGAACGTCGTCCGTTCCCGCCCCGGTCGGCCCGTCCGCCTCGGTGGGCGTGGTCGTCACTCGCGGTCCTCCACGGTGGAACGGTTGCGGAAGAAGAGGAAGGCCCCGCCGGCCACCAACACGAGGACCACGACGCCGATGCCGATGGCCACGCCGGTGGAGAGTCCGCCGTTGACGTCGGAGGAACCGTCCGCGGGTGTGGCCGACCACCAGGCCCAGTACCCGTCCTGGCCCCAGATGTTGCCGCCCTCGGTCGGCTCCAGCTGGAGGCTCTCGACGTGGTCGGTCCGGTAGGCCTCCATGATGTTCGGGTAGGTCAGGACGTTGACCACGGCCTCCCGGTACAGGACCTCCTGCAGCCGGTGGATGATCTCGGCGCGCGCCTCCCGGTCGTACTCGCCCAGCTGCTCCTGGTAGAGCTCGTCGTACTCCTCGTCGCAGAAGTAGGCGTCGCCCTGCATGGTGCCCGGTTCGGTGGGCAGCGCGTCGCAGGTGTGGATGCTGAACACGTAGTCGGGGTCGGGGTTGACCGTCCATCCGGTGAAGATGAGGTCGTATTCGGCGTCGTACAGAGCGTCGCTGAGGATGCCCGGGTCGACGGTCCGGTTGTCGATCTCGATGCCGACGTCGGCGAGACGCTCGGCGATGACCAGTCCGGCCTGGACGTTGTCCGGACGGTCGGCGTGGACGTGCATGCGCAGTTCGAGGCGGTCGCCGTCGGGCGAGACGCGCACACCGTCGTCGCCCCGGTCGTAGCCGGCCTCGTCGAGCATCGCGTTGGCGGCCTCGGGGTCGAAGTCGAGGATGGCCTCGTCGCCCTCGGGCGCCCAGTGGAAGTCGGCGTAGCGCGGGGGAAGGTAGCCGCCCGCGGCGACCGCCTGCCCGTTGGCGCCCTGCTGCACGATCTCCTCGTTGTCGATGGCCTTGACGATGGCCTGGCGCACGGTCAGGTCCTGGAGCGCGGGGTGGCCGTCGCCGAACTCCTCGCCGTCCTGGGTCTCGGCGCCGGGGTTGATGGTGAAGGCCTGGAAGCGTTTGCCGTCGGCGATGTTGACGGCGATGTCGTCCACCGTCTCCAGGGAGGTGGCCTGGGCGTCGGTGAGCTCGTAGACGAAGGAGACCTCACCGCTCCGGAGCGCCTCGACCGCGGCGTCCTTCTCGGAGTAGTAGCGGAAGTACAGTTCGTCGAAGCCGGGGGCGCCCCGCCAGTGGTCGGGGTTGGCCTCCAGACGGATGTGCTCGCCGCGGGAGTGCTCGGTGAGGACGAAGGGGCCGCTGCCGACGGTGGGGAGGTCGTCGCCGACGTAGTCGGAGAAGTCCTCGCCCTCGGCCTCCAGGATCGGCTCCCAGACGTGGCGGGGCACGATCGGGACGTTGAGCGCCGTCATGGTGGCCTGGGGTTCGTCGAGTTCGATGACGACGGTGCGGTCGTCCTCGGCGGTGACCTCCTCGAAGGCCGAGACGTAGTTGCCGGAGGCGATGGCCGCGGCGTCGTTCTCCATGATGGTGGTGAAGGTCCAGGCGACGTCGTCGGCGGTCAGCTGCTCGCCGTCGCTGAAGGTGGCGTCGTCACGGAGATGGAAGGTCCAGGTCAGACCGTCGTCGGAGGTGTCCCAGCTCTCGGCGAGGGAGGCCGCGGGCTCGTTCGTGTCCGGGTCGACCGTCACGAGGCGGTCGTAGACGTGTCTGAGGATGTTGGTGGTCACCGCGAGCTGGGCGGTGAAGGGGTTGAAGGAGTCCACCTGCTGGGCGATGGCCACGGTGAGGGTGGTGCCGTCGGTGCCGTCGGTCTCGTCGGCCGCCGCGGGTACCGCGGACAGACCGCCGATGAGGAGCAGGGCGCCCGTGGAGGCCGCCGCCCGTCGCAGAAGGGTGCCGGTGGGAGGATGGTGCTGCGCCATGACGGCCCCTGTCGGTTGATCGTGGGGTGGTGGGCTGGCCACCTGGGGGTGGTTGGTTGTCTACCAACTGGTCACGATGAGCGTCAATGACCTTCGAGGTGAGGCGTCATATCGCAACACATTCGACTCCTACACCGGTGACGGAGGTATTTCCCGGGAATGAAGAGTCGAAAGTGCCGTGACCTGCCCGACCGAAACCGGACGCCGATTCGCGGCGAATGAAGGACTCCGCTACGGTTCCCGCCATGATGGGGCACTCTCACGCACTCAGCGGCGTGGTCGGTTGGATGGCGGTCGTTCCGCTGGTCCAGGGCAGGGAATTCCTCGGACTCAGCTTCGAGCTGGGTCCGGGAGAGATCGTCGCCGGTTCCCTGGTGTGCGCGGGAGCCGCCCTCCTGCCGGACCTGGACCACAAGAGCGCGACGGTGACCAAGACCTACGGGAAGGTCACCGAGATCCTCAGTGACATTATGAGCTGGGCCTTCGGTGGTCACCGGATGGGGACGCACTCGTTCTTCTTCGCCGCCCTGATGGGTGTGCTCGTCACCCTCCTGGCGCTGTGGTCGGAACTCGCGGTGCAGGTCTTCGTGTTCCTGCTCATCGGTATCGCGCTCCAGGGTCTGGGTTTCGGTCTGGACAAGAACCGGACCGCGTCGGGGATCATCAACGCCTTGGGCACGGCCGCGATCACCCTCGGGTTGTACGCCGCCGGGCTGAACTACACCTGGCTGGGCCTGGCGGTCGCCTTCGGTGTGATCCTGCACTTCTTCGGCGACATGGTCACCAAGATGGGCGTACCGGTCTTCTGGCCCTTCTGGAAGAAGCGCATCGGCCAGGGTCGTGGTTTCGCCACCGACGGTCCCGTCGAGAAGAAGGTGGTCACCCCGTTGCTCACGGTCGGGATCATCGTCGGATCGATCTACCTCTTCGACTGGCCCACCATCCTTCCCCAGCACTGAGCCCGACCCGAGGTCCCGGGACGGAGCGCCTCGCGTCCCCGCCCCGTCCGCGCGCCGGTCCCGCTCGCGGAATCGCGCCGGGACGGACGCGGCGGTGCGGCCCCGCCGACCGCGTGAGCGCGGAACACCGGCACGGGACGTGCGCCCCGGTCGGGTTCCTGGCCCGGAAGGGACGGGGCTTCTAGGCTGGCGGACGTGACTCGAACCACTGAAGGCCTCAGCCCGGAACTGCACGACTACATCGTCGCCCACAGCGAACCGGTCGACCCCGTCCTCGCCGACCTGGCCGAGGAGACGGCGCGGCTCTTCCCCGACCACAAGGGCATGCAGATCGGCCCCGAGCAGGGGGCGTTCACCACGCTGCTCACCCGGCTGTCCGGGGCGCGCGACGTGGTGGAGATCGGCACCTTCACCGGATACTCCTCGATCTGTTTCGCGCGCGGGCTGCCCGAGGACGGGACGCTCTTGGCGCTGGACATCAGCGAGGAGTGGACCTCGGTGGCCCGCCGCTACTGGGAGCGCGACGGGGTCGCCGGGAAGATCGACCTGCGGATCGGTCCGGCCCTGGACTCGTTGCGGGCCCTGCCCGAGGACACCCGGTTCGACCTGGCGTTCCTGGACGCGGACAAGACCGGCTACGTCGACTACTGGGAGGAACTGGTCCCGCGGATCCGCCCCGGCGGTCTGCTCCTGGCCGACAACACCCTCTCCCACGGACGGGTGGTCGATCCCGCGCAGACCGCGCCCCACGTGCAGGGCATCCGTGACTTCAACGACCGTGTCGCCGCCGACGACCGGGTCTCGCAGGTCCTGCTGCCGATCGGCGACGGCCTCACACTGGCCCGCCGGAACTGACACCCGCCGGCGGTCCGGTCCCGGTTCGTCGACGGGGTCGCCGGCTTTCCCGGGCGCGGGCCCCGGCGACTTCGGTAATGTCCAGTCCCATGCGTCTGCTGCACACATCGGACTGGCACCTGGGTCGCTCCTTCCACCGGGAGAACCTCATCGACGCCCAGGCCGCGTTCCTGGACCACCTCGTCGACACCATCCACGCCGAACGGATCGACGTGGTCCTGGTCTCCGGGGACCTCTACGACCGTGCCCTGCCCCCGGTGGACGCCGTCCGACTGTTCGACCGGGCACTGGGCCGGATCCGTGCGACCGGCGCACGTGCGGTGCTCATCAGCGGCAACCACGACTCCATGGCCCGCATGGCCTTCGCGACGGACCTCATCGACGCCGCCGGAGTGCACCTGCGCAGCTCGTTGGACGGGGTGGGCACGCCGGTGGTGGTCGACGACGAACACGGCCCCGTCGCCGTCTACGGCGTTCCCTACCTGGAGCCGGAGATCGCCCGCCACCACTGGGACCTGTCCGAGCGCGGGCATTCCGCGGTGGTCGGGCACGCCATGGACCTGGTCCGCAAGGATCTGGCCGAACGGCCCGGCACCCGTTCGGTGGTGCTCTCGCACGCGTTCGTCACCGGCGGCGAGGGCTCCGACAGCGAACGGGACATCTCCGTGGGCGGCGCCTCGCACGTCCCCGCCTCGATCTACGACGGTGTGGACTACGTCGCCCTGGGCCACCTGCACGGTCGCCAGACCATCACCCCCACGGTGCGCTACCCGGGCAGCCCGCTCGCCTACTCCTTCTCCGAGGAGCACCACCGCAAGGGCTGCTGGGTCGTGGAGCTGGACGCGGCGGGGTTCGCCGGGGCCGAGTTCGTGGACGCGCCGGTACCGCGCCCCCTGGCCCGGATCCGCGGTCGCATCGACGCCCTGCTCTCGGGGGCCGAGTGGGAGCGCTACACCGACCACTGGCTCCAGATCACCCTCACCGACCCCCGTCGGCCCGCCCGGCCCATGGAGCGGCTGCGCGAACGGTTCCCGCACGCCCTGCTCCTGGAGTTCGCCCCGGAGGGCGGTGCCCCGGAACGCCGACCCGTCACCGGGGCGGTCGCCCAACGCCCCGAACGCGACGTGGTCGCCGACTTCGTCGAGTGGGCGCGCGGGGCGCCGCCCACCTCGGACGAGCGGGCACTCGTGGACCGGGCCGTCGAGGAGATCCGTCTCCAGGAAGGGATCCGCTGATGCGCCTGCACACCCTCTCCATGACCGCCTTCGGCCCCTTCGCCGGGACCGAGACGGTGGACTTCGACCGGCTCGGTCAGGGCGGGCTCTTCCTCATCCACGGACCCACGGGAGCGGGCAAGACCTCCGTGCTGGACGCGGTCTGCTTCGCGTTGTACGGCAGTGTCCCCGGGGCCCGCAGCAAGGACCGCTCCCCCAGGAGCGACCACGCGCCACCGGACCTGGAGCCTGAGGTGACGCTGGAGTTCACCGTCCAGGGCCGCCGGGTGCGGGTGACGCGCAGGCCGCGGTGGGAGCGGCCCAAGAAGCGCGGCACCGGCACGGTCACCCAGAACCAGAAGGTGGTCGTCACCGAACGGATCGACGGCTCCTGGCAGGGCGTGACCACCCGTCCGGACGAGGCCGGGCAGTTCGTGGGCGACCTCGTGGGTCTGACCCTGACCCAGTTCTGCCAGATCGTCATGCTGCCCCAGGGCGACTTCGCGCAGTTCCTGCGGGCCAAGTCCGATGACCGTCGCAAGTCCCTGGAACGGATTTTCAACACCCGGGTCTTCCGCGACGTGGAGGAGTGGCTGGGCGGGCACACCCGCCGCCTCGAACGCGAGGTGCGTTCGGCGGAGGAGCGCGTGCGCGAGGTCACCGGCCGGATCGCCGAGGTGGCGGGCGGCACGGCGCCGACGGACCCCGACCCCACCGACCTGCGGGCCTGGGCCGCCGAGCTGACCGTGGTCACCGCCGCGACCGCCCGTGACGCCGACGCCCTCTCCGGTGCGTCCACCCACGACCGGGACCGGGCCCGACGGGCGCTGGAGGAGGCCCGCGCGCTGCGCGAACGGCGGACCCGCCTGGACGAGACCCGGGAGAGCGTCGCCCGGTTGGCGGAGCATCGTCCCTGGCGGGACCGGTCCGAGGAACACCTGGCCGCGGCCGAGCGCACCGACGCGGTGCTGCCCTTCCTGCGGGCCCGGGACCAACGACGCACCGAGTCGGACAAGGCCGAACTGGCCGTCACCGACCGGTTGTCCCTGGTGGGCGGACTCCCGGACCTGGACGTGCCCGCGCCGGCGGGGGTGGAGGGGCTGCGCGTCGCCGAGCGGGGGCGCCTCGACGAGCTCGCCCGCCTGGACCTGCTCCGCGAGGACGCCGAACGTCGGCGCACGCTCCATCGGGATGTGGCCGAACTGGACCGGCGGATCGCGGGGGTCCGCGCCGAGTCCGAGCGGGCGCGTGGGCGTACCGAGACGCTGCCGGCCCGTGTGGCCACGGTCGAGCGGGAGCTGGAGCAGGTGCGCGAGCGCGCCGGGCTGGTGGAGGCCGCCCAGGACGCGCTGACGCTGGCGGAGAAACGGCGACGGGCCGCCGTGGAGCACGAGCGGCTCACGGCCGAGGTGGAGCGGGCGGAGGAGTCGCGGCGCGCCGCCGTGGACGCCGCGCAACGGGCCCGCGACCACGCACAGGATCTTCGGGAACGCCGGATCCGGCAGATGGCGGCCGAGCTCGCGGCCGACCTGGCCGACGGTGCGGCGTGCGCGGTGTGCGGGTCGACCGATCACCCCTCCCCCGCCGTGCCCAACGAGGAGGGTCTGGTCTCGGCGGAACAGGAGAGGGCGGCCCAGGGCGCCGCCGACCGTACGGCCACGGAGCGTTCGGCGGCCGAGAGCATGGTGGTCCGGTTGCGCGGGCGTCAGGAGACCGAGGCCCGGGTCGCCGAGGAGCGCACCGTGGCCGGGGCCGACACGGAGGTCCAGGCCGAGCGGGCGCGTCTGGCCGAGGCCCGGGCCGCCGCGGGTGAGCGCACGCGCCTGGAGCAGGAGCTGCACCAGCTCCGCGAGGAACTGCGCCACGCCGAGGAGCGGGTCGGCGTCCTGGGCCGGCAGGAGGGCGAGCTCCTCGCCCGCCACGAGAGCACGTCGACCGAGCACCGTCGTCTCACGGCGGTGGTGGACCGGGCCCGTGGTGAGGACGCGGGGCTCGCCGAACGCATCGCCCGACTGACGGGTGAGGCGGATCTGCTGCGCGGCACCGTCGAGGCGATGGACGTGCGGGACCGGGCCGTCGAGGAACTGCGCGCGGCGGCGGCCGAGGCCGAGGAGGCGCGCGCCGAAGCGGGGTTCGCGGACGAGGCGGCGGTCCTGGCGGCCGCCCTGGACGAGCGGGAACGCCGGGAGTCGCGTCGGCGCACACGGGACTTCGACGACCAGTGGGCGGCCGCCCAGGCCCGCCTGTCCGACCCCGAGTTGGTGGCGGCGGGAGAGCAGGATCCTCCGGACCTGATCGCGGCGGAGGCCGCGGCGGCCGCCGCGGAGCGGGTCGCCGAACGTGCGCTGACCTGGCGGGCCGCGCTCGCCGACCGGGCCCGTCGGTTGGCCGACCTGCGCGCGGAACTGGACACGCGCATGGCCGGCTCCGAACCCGTCCTGCGCCGGTACGCCATCGCCCAGGGGATGAGCACCCTGACCGCCGGGACGTCCCCGGACAACACCGACAGCGTGCGGCTGTCCGCCTACGTGTTGGCGGCCCGCCTGGAGCAGGTCGTGGCGGCCGCCAACGACCGGTTGTCGACCATGTCGGACGGCCGCTACGAGTTGCGGTACACGGTGGACAAGGCCGCCGGGGACGGGCGCGCGCGTTCCGCCGGCGGGCTGGGCATGCGCGTGGTGGACTCCTGGACCGGGGTGGAACGCGACCCCGCGACGCTGTCGGGCGGTGAGACCTTCTTCAGTTCCCTGGCCTTGGCCCTGGGACTGGGCGACGTGGCCACCGCCGAGGCCGGCGGCGCGGAGATCGACACCCTGTTCGTGGACGAGGGGTTCGGCACCCTGGACGAGGACACCCTGGAGGAGGTCCTGGACGTGTTGGACCGGTTGCGCGACGGTGGCCGGGCCGTGGGCGTGGTGAGCCACGTGGCGGACCTGCGCCAGCGGGTGACCACCCGGCTGACCGTGCGCAAGAGCTCGGCCGGCTCCCGCATCGAGCACCACGGCTGATCGCCCCGGGGCGGCCGGTCACACGGCCCCTCCCGGCCCGTTCTGGGCGGCCCCCTGGCGTTCGGTGGTGCGGGTGGCGATGGCCCAGGACAGGAGCGCCGCCACGGCGCACAGCCCGGCGGCGCCGAACCAGGCCAGGGTGTACTCGCCGGTGGTGTCGCGGATGAGCCCGGCGACGGAGGCGGCGACGGCGGCGCCGATCTGGTGGGCGGCGAACACCCACCCGAACACGATTGGACCGTCGGGGCCGAAGACCTCGCGGCACAGCGCCACCGTGGGCGGCACGGTCGCCACCCAGTCCAGTCCGTAGAGCACGATGAACACCACCATGGAGATGTGGACGGTGTCCGACAACAGGAACGGCAGCGCGGCCAGCCCCACCCCGCGACCGGCGTAGTAGACGGCCAGGAGGATCCGCGGGTCGACCCGGTCGGTGAGCCAGCCGGAGGCGACGGTGCCGACGATGTCGAAGATGCCCACCAGGGCGAGCAGCCCGGCGGCGGTGGTCTGGGCCATGCCGTGGTCGTGGGCTCCGGGGATGAAGTGGACACCGACCAGACCGTTGGTGGTGGCCCCGCAGATGGCGAACCCGAGGGCCAGCGCCCAGAAGGTGCGGCTGCGGGACACCCGGCCGAGTGTGGCCAGGGCTGCGCGGGCGGGGTTGCCGACGGCGACCGGCGGCGGGGTCCAGCCCGCCGGAGCTCCGTAGGGGGTGGTGCCCTGGTCCTCGGGGCGGTCGCGCAGGAACAGCAACACCAGGGGCACCACGAGCAGCGCGGCACCGGCCACGAGCAGGGTGGCGGTGCGCCACCCGTACGCACCGGCGAACCAGGCCACCGGCGGGAGGAAGACGAGCTGCCCGGCGGCCCCGCCCGCGGTGAGCACGCCGACGACGAGCCCCCGGGAGCGCACGAACCAGCGATCGACGACGGTGGCGGCGAAGACCAGGGCCATGGACCCGGTGCCGAGGCCGATGAGCAGTCCCCACGTGGCGACGAGAAGCCACGGGGCCGTGGCGAGGATGCTCAGCCCGGCTCCGGCGGCGACCAACAGCAGCCCGCCGGCGGCGACGATCCGCATGCCGAACCGGGACATGAGCGCGGCGGCGAAGGGCGCGGTCAGTCCGTACAGCAGCAGGTTGACGGTGATGGCGGCGGAGACGTCGCCGCGTGACCAGCCGAACTCCTCCTCCAGGGGCAGCATGAGCGCCCCGGGTGCGGCCCGGAAACCCGCGGCGGCGACGAGGGCCAGGAAGGCGATGGCGGCGATGATCCACGCGGGGTGGAGCACGCGGGAACCGGGGGTCGATCGCACGGGGGCTCCCTGCTGGCTATCTTAAGAGAAGTTGGACGGCCGAGGCTAGCATGGGGACCGCACACCCCTCACGCCGCCCTTCCGGGAGAGATGCCACGTGCCACTGCGCTCCGACTGGTCGGACAAGCCGTGCCCCATCGCGCGCGGCCTGGACGTCCTGGGCGACCCGTGGGTCCTGGTGATCCTGCGCGAGGTGTTCACGGGCAACGGCCGTTTCGACGGTCTCCGCGACACCCTGGGGATCGCCGACACCGTGCTCAGCCGCCGGCTGGCCCGCATGGTGGAACACGGCCTGCTCGAACGGCGCCCTTATCGGGACCAGGGGCGCACCCGACGGGAGTACGTCCTCACCGCGAGCGGCGAGGACACCCTTCCGGTGCTGCACGCCCTGGCCCGTTGGGGGGACGCGCACGCCGAGACGTCCGGCCCGGCACTGCGCGTCCACTGCACCGGCTGTGGCGGGGAACCGACCTCCGCCGACTGGTGCGTGTCCTGCGCACAGCCTCTGAACAGGCACAACACCGCCTGGCGCAGACCACGCTCCCCCGACGTCCTGCTTCCTCTGGCGCCCGGCACGGCACCGACCACGGCCTCCCCCGCCCCCGGCCCCGCCCAGGGACGGTGACGGTCCCGCAAGAGCACCCCGGCGAGGGAGCACCGCGCGACGGTGGGACAATGACCAGCGTGAATTCGCTGGTCAACATCGCCGTGTTCGGAATCGGGGGCGCCATCCTGGTGGCGGCCCTGCTCGGTCTGCTACTCGTGCTGTCGGGGAGCTCCCGTGGGGCCTCGCCCCGGATGCTCACCGCCTTCGGGGTGGCCTCGATCGTGCTGTGGGTGGTGCTGCCGGCGTTGGCCGCCCTGAACGCGATGTCCGTCGGCGCCGGGTTCTGGGTGGCCTTCGCCGGTGCGAGCGCGGTGGCGATCGTGATGTACGCGGTGAACGCCGCGCTCCTGCCCCTGGTCGTCCGCCGCCAGGCCCTGGTGAGCGGCCGGTCCGGACTGTCCGGGATCAGGCCCACCCCTGCGGTGCTGGCCGGTGGCCTGGTGATCTGTCTGGCCATGGCCCTGTTCGTGACCGGAGTGGCGGCCGTCCTCTCCTGAGCGGGGTGTCCCTCCCCGTGACCGTTTCCGGTCAGGACGGCACCCAGGGCGCCCGTCCTCTGTAGCTTCGTGCCGGGGTTCCCCATCGGGGAGCCCCGGCACCTGTGTGGGCGGAGCGAACGGAGTCGGGCATGCGCGCGTGGCGAGGGGTCGCTGTGGCGGTGACGGCCGTGTTGGTCGGGGGTTGTGGCGGCGAGATCGAGCCGGCCGACCGTGACTCCATCGACCAGTTCGACGTGCCCGCGTTGGACCCCACCGCGCAGCACCCCTGTGACCTGCTGCCCGACGCGACCGCGGTCGACCTCGGCCTGCTGGAGGAGGGCGGCTCCGGCAGCCGGCAGTCGGACGCCAACTGCTTCTTCACCAACGCGGTCGACTCCAGTGTGGACGTGTGGGTGGAGACCTATGACCCCGACACCGAGGAGGACGGGGCGCCGGTCGTACGGACGCTCGCGGCGGCCTTCGAGGGCGGCGCCGGCCATGAGTACGTGACGGTGGAGGGCTACCCCGGCCACACCGAGACCTTTCCCGACTCCTGCAACCTGGACGTGGCGCTCTCCGACGAGCACAGCCTGTTCGTCCAGGTCAGTGCGGACGACGCCTGCCAGACGGCGGTCCTGACGGCACGGGCCCTCATCACCGCCTCACCGGAACGGTGATCGGTCGCCCGCTCCTCGGCGGCGCGCACCAGGAGATGACCCGTGCCCGGGCCTCCGTACAGGGCCCAGGGGTGAGGACGTCACCGAACCCGTACGGCTCGGGCCGCGCCATCAGTGTGTCGGCCGTCGGCTCCGATGTCGCGACGAGCGCGGAGGGACACTCCGCCCGGGAATCGTCCCGCGGAAGACGTTCCGCGCCCATCCGCCCGGCGAAGTCCGCGGAGACCCACGCCGGGTTCTCGAACTCGTCGTGGAGGGTGGAGGCGCCCAGGCGCAGGCGTGTGGTGACGGCGACGGCCACCGTGATCAGGGAGAACGGTGCGGCCGCACCCGTGTGGTCGGGGGCCGTGAGGAGGCCGTACCCCTGGGCCTCGGCGGCCGAGGCCCAGGGGTCGACGCCGGTCTGGGGAGGGTGGACGCCGAACCGGAGGGGTCGCTTGCCCCGACCCCCGACACCGGAGGCCTCCCGATGTCCGGCATCAGTGGACCCCGCCACCCCGTGGGGAGGCGGGGTCCACCGTGGTCGGCCCTACTGCCCGCGCGAGCGGCGGTCGAGCTCGGCGAGGTAGGCGTTGTAGTCGTCCATGTCCGCGTCGTCGGAGCCGCCGCGGCGGCTGTGACGCTCCCGGCGACGCTCCTGACGCTCGTCGTCGCGCGACCACTGCACGACCAGCGCCAGCATCACCATCACCGTGGGGATCTCGCCCAGCGCCCAGGCGATACCGCCCCCCGCGTACTGGTCGTCGATCGGGTCGTCCATCCACG
The DNA here is from genome assembly GCF_018207095.1 of Nocardiopsis sp. MG754419. Taxonomy (GTDB): domain Bacteria; phylum Actinomycetota; class Actinomycetes; order Streptosporangiales; family Streptosporangiaceae; genus Nocardiopsis. The sequence goes on from NZ_QOCZ01000008.1 coordinate 21,717, forward strand.
GGATCGTGAACTGGCCGTAGTACTCCATGGCCATCGGGGCGGACTGCTCCATGATGGCGATCCCGAAGAACGCGTGGAACCCCATCGCCACCAGCAGCAACAGAATGCGCAGCAGGAACGGGACCTTCCGTGGGGCGGGGTCCACGCCCACGATCACCCAGTAGAAGAGGAACCCCGTGAGCAGGAAGTGCACACCCATGAACAGGTGACCGAGGTGGTCGTTCATGAGCGTGGGGAACAGCGGCGTGAAGTACAGCGCGTAGGGGCTGAACACGAACAGCGGCGCCGCCACCGCCGGGTGGGTGACGAGCTGCGAGAACCGGCTGTTGAGGAACGCGTTGAGCCACTCGCGCGGCCCCCGGTCGCCCCGCTGCTCCGCGGGACGCAGCGCCCGCAGGGCCAGCGTGATCGGGGCGCCCAGGACCAGCAGGATCGGGGTGACCATGGCCAGCACCATGTGCTGGATCATGTGCGTGGAGAACATGATCATGGCGTAGGTCGCGAAACCGCTGAGCTGGACGGCGACGATGGTCAGCAGACCGGCGACGAAGGCGACCGTCCGGCCGACCGGCCAGTGGTCGCCGCGACGGACCAACCGTTGGACACCGCCCAGGTAGAGCCCACCGGCGATCACCACGAGCATGATGAAGAACAGGTCCGGGCGCCACAGGGTGAGCAGGTTCTCGAGGCTCATCTCCGGCGGGACGGGAAAGCCCAGGATCGCGGCGGCCGGGTCCACCGTGCTCTCCAGGGGCGGGGGCGGGGCGGTGCGCCCCAGGGCCACGGAGATCCCGATGACCGCGGCCATGATGAGGATCTCGACCCCGGCCAGGCGCAGGAAGGCACCGCGGCGGAAGGCGCGGCCGTCCGCGCCCGCGGGCGCGTCGGAGATCCGTGCCACGGCCCACCGGCGATGGGCGTAGCCGAAGACGCCGAGGACGGCGAACAGCACGATCTTGGCGATCATGAGTCGCCCGTAGTCGGTGCCGAACAGGTCCTCCAGCGAGTAGAGGCGGGCCAGTCCGCTGGCGGCGCCGCTGATGGCGACACCGATGTAGGCCCACAGGGCCATGCGGCTGAACCGGTGCGCGGCGGTGGCCGGGGCCTCGCCGTCGGTGCGCACGGCGTGGAAGGCGACCGCGGCCAGGCCGCCCACCCACACACAGATGGAGATGAGGTGCAGGGCCAAACCGGTGACGGCGAGTTCGTGGGCGCCCGAGGAGGCGGAGTGCCCGGTCAGGGCCGGCGGGGTGACCGCCACCAGGGCGGCGATGAGCAACCACAGGCCGGACGTGGCCCCGGTGGCCGTGCGCCCGAACAGCGCGATGCCCGTCGTGATGAGGATGACGAACATCAGGGCGATACCGCCGGAGACCGATCCGGCGTAGGCGGTGACCTCGTCGACGCTCACCTGACCCATGGGCTTGGCGAGGAACTCCGAGGCCTGGAAGTACAGGGTGGCCACGGCGGCCAGGGTCCAGGCCAGCGACGCCCAGGTGGCGGCGCGCACGTAGCCGACGGCCTGGTCGGACAGGTGGCCCTTGTAGGAGGGCAGCAGCAGGACCGCCATGAGGAGCAGTCCGATGGTGAGGACGGCGCCGGTGTCCATGACGGTCTTGGCGATGGGCATGCCCCAGCGCACGGCCTCACCGGCGTCGGGCAGCCCGGGGATGACCTGGGCGAAGACCGAGCCGCCCAGCACGAGGGCGGCGCCCAGGGCCAGGGCGCACACCAGGGCGGCGATGAGGGCGAAGAGCGGGACGACACCCGTGCCGGGGGCCCGGTCGGTGTCGGTCGGGTGTTCCTTGAGTGGGGAATTGTCGTTCTGTGCGGGAGGAGGCACGCGCCACTCCGTCGTCGAGTTCGGTCAACAGCAGGTCAGCGCCCTCGGCCGTGATGGCCACCGCGCTGCTGTGACGATCGGGTCCGGCAGGGGCCGTGCACGGAGGAACACCTCGACCAAGGTTAGACCGTTTACTACACAGTGTCGGACTCGGTCCCGGTCGACCACCCCCGTAAGGCGGGAAACCGCGCCCGTTGGTGACGTTTCCCCCATACGGAGGAGGCCCACGCGATACGCTCGACCCTCCCGCGAGTTCCCCACCCCGCCCCCTCGCACGTTCACCTCAGCCCGGCGCATGAAGGGGAAGCGATGCCCGATTTCGACACCGCCATCCGTTCGACACGAGTGGTGACCCCTGACGGGATCGAGGCGGCGGACGTGGTGGTCCGCGAAGGGCGGATCGAGGCGGTGCTGCCGTACCGTTCCGTGTCCGACCCACCGGACGAGCGGACCGGCTCCGCCCCCGAGATCGTCGACCTGGGCGACCGGGCCCTGTTGCCCGGGGCGGTCGACCTCGGCACGGGGGTGCACGCTCCCGGAGAGGACCTGAGCGACTCCTACCGACGGGTCGGATCCGCGGCCCTGCGCGGTGGGGTCACGTGTCTGGTCGTCTCCCCCGCACCCGCCCGGCCCGCCGTCACCTGCGCCGACTCCCTCCAGGTCCATCAACGCGCCGCCGCCGGCTGCCGGGTCTCCCTCGCCTTCCTGGGGGGTGTGCACCAGGGCACCGGCCCCCTGGACCTGGCCGATCTCCAGGCCGGGGGCGTGGTGGCCTTCCAGGCGTCGCTGTCCGACGGAGGCGCCCCGGACATGGCGGCGCTGGGCGACTCCCGGCTGCGCAAGGCCATGGTGGAGATCGCCGCCCTGGACTCGCTTCTGCTGGTGCACGCCGAGGACGCCGCCGAACTCGGCACCCCGCCGGTGAGCGCCGAACAGCGTCCGCCCCGGGCCGAGCGCCGGGGTCTGGAACGGGTGATCTCCGCCGCCCGGGTCGTGGGGGCGCGCACCCACATCACCCCCTTCACCGCCGCCGAGTGCGCGGCGCTGCTCTCGGCCGCCGGCGCCGCCGGGGTGGAGATGGGGGCGCACACCTGTCCGCACTACCTCTGTCTGCCCGAGGAGTTGCCGAGCCCGGACTCCCCGGCGCGTTCCTGTCGGCCGCCGCTGCGCTCGGACGCCAACCGCAAGGCGCTGTGGAGCGCCCTCCTGGAACCCGGCTCGGCGCTCAACACCATCGGCTCCGGCCACCTGCCGGCACTCGGTCTGTACACCCTGCAGTGGAGCCTGTCGGCACTGTGGACCGCCGCGCGTCGGCGCAAACTCACGCTGAACCATCTCGCCCGATGGACAGCCCAGGCCCCGGCCGACCTTCTGGGATTGGCCCGCGGGCGGATCCGACCGGGGTTCGAGGCGGACCTGGTGGCCTTCGACGACGAGGCCACCGGCCCGGTGCCCCTGAGTGACCCGGGACCGTACGCGGGGATGCGACTGACCGGCCGGGTCGAGCAGGTGTGGGTGGCGGGCCGAAAAGCACAGCCGTAGACCCGTGTCACACACCACACGTGAGCCTTACACCCTGTCAACATGGCCGCACAGGGCTATGCACATTGGCGATGGCGCTCAGGCGCCCTCGCAGTTCACAGTGGGAGGTATCGATGGCGATACCAGTGGGAGGAACCGTGCGCATCGGCGTGCCCCGTGAGATCAAGAACCACGAGTACCGAGTGGCGATCACCCCGGCCGGGGTCCACGAACTGACCCGTCGGGGTCACGAGGTCTTCGTCGAACACGACGCCGGCCTGGGTTCCTCCATCACCGACGAGGAATACCGGGTGGCCGGAGCCACCATCCTGGACACGGCCGACGAGGTGTGGGCCACCGGCGACCTCATCCTCAAGGTGAAGGAGCCGATCCCGTCCGAGTACCACCGGATGCGGGCGGGGCAGACCCTCTTCACCTACCTGCACCTGGCCGCGTCCCGGGAGTGCACGGACGCCCTGACCGAGCGCGGGGTGACCGGCATCGCCTACGAGACCGTGCAGCTGCCGGACGGTTCGCTGCCGTTGCTCGCCCCCATGTCGGAGGTGGCCGGTCGACTGGCGCCGCAGGTGGGCTCGGTGACCCTGCAGCGGCCCAACGGTGGTCGCGGGGTCCTCATGGGCGGGGTCCCGGGGGTGCGACCGGCCCGCGTCACCGTGGTCGGCGCGGGTGTGTCCGGGCTCAACGCCACCCAGATCGCCGTGGGCATGGGCGCCGACGTCACGGTGCTGGACCTGAACGTCAACAAGCTGCGGCACATCGACGCGGTGTACCGGGGCCAGGTCAAGACCGTGGTCTCCAACGCCTTCGAGCTGGAGCTGTCGGTCCTGGAGTCGGACATGGTGATCGGCGCGGTGCTGGTCCCCGGCGCCAAGGCGCCCAAGCTCATCTCCAACGAACTGGTCTCCCGCATGCGCCCGGGCGCGGTCCTGGTGGACATCGCGATCGACCAGGGAGGCTGCTTCGAGGACTCCCGCCCCACCACCCACGACGATCCCACCTTCACCGTGCACGACACCGTGTTCTACTGCGTCGCGAACATGCCCGGCGCGGTCCCCAACACCTCCACGCACGCCCTCACCAAGGACACGCTGCGCTACGTGGTGGCGCTCGCCGACAAGGGGTGGAAGCAGGCCCTGCGCGACGACGCGTCCCTCGCGGGTGGTCTGAACACGTTCGACGGCGACGTGGTCTACTCGCCGGTGGCCGAGGCCCACGGCCTCAAGCACCGCGAACTCGTGGACGTCCTCGCGAGCTGACCCGGGGTGTTCCGGGGCCCGCGTCGGCGCCCGGACCAGAGCACGCGTCCTCCGTTTCGACCCACGGGGTCGGACCGGGTTCCACGGGGGCCGTCCGTTTCGGACGGCCCCCTTCGGTGTGCGAGGGCGCGTTCGTACGGCCGTGTCATCGCCGCGCCGACGACGTGAGGGACGCGACCCTGGGCCCGTCCTCGCCGGACGAACCGGCTCCGACCCGCACAAAGCCCGTTCCACCAGGGACGGTGTCCCCCAGGCGGAGGACCGCACGGGGTGGTCGGGCGGGTCGGGCACGGGTACCGTCGAAAGTGGGTCCCGGCGACGGACCCGTTGCCCGTGGCCCGAACAGAGGTGGACTGTAGTGACGCACGCCGGAGCGGTGGCCCTGACCCGCATCGTCGAACTCGAACTGGTGCGTCTGCGGCCGTCACTGGCGGGGCGGGGCGCGGGCGGCGCCGCCCCGGTCCTGGTCCGGGTCTGCGACGGCGAGGTGAGCGGTTGGGGAGAGATCCCGAGTGTCACCCCGGACCGCTGGGACGCCCTGGCGGAGGTCTTCGCCCCCGCCCTGCTCGGGCACTCCTGGCGCCGGCCGACCGAGGTGGTCGACGCCTTCGCCGATCTCCCCTGGGACCCGGCCCTGGTGGGAGCGCTGGACACCGCCTGCTGGGACCTGTGGAGCCGGCAGCGCTCGACCCCGTTGGCGCACGCCCTGGGCGGATCGCGCACCGCGCTCACCGCGGGTGTGACCCTGGCCCGGCAGGTGACGCTGGAGTCGGTGGTGACCGAGGTGAACCGTCAGGTGGGTGCGGGGTTCCGACGCATCCGGCTGGAGGTCGAACCGGGCTGGGACTCCGACGTGGTCCGCGCGGTGCAGGGCAGTTTCCCCTTCCTGGTGCTCCAGGTCGACGCGGGAGGCCGGTACTCCGAGTCCCCCGAGGATCTCGACGCGCTTCGGGCCCTGGACGCCACCGGCCTGGTGGCCATCGAGGATCCGTTCGCCCCCGATGACCTGGGCGCGTACGCCCGTTTGACCTCCGAACTGCGCACCCCGGTGGCCCTGCACCGGTCGCTCACCTCGTTGGAGGACCTCGGGGAGGCGATCCGGGCCGAGGCCGCGGGCGCGGTGAACATCGACCCGTCCCGGTTGGGCGGACTCACGGCGGCGCGACGCGCGGTGGACCTGGCGGTGGACGCGGGTTGGCAGGTGTGGTGCGGCTCCTCGGCACGCACCGGCGTGGGCCGGGCGGCGACGGTGGCGCTGGCGTCACTGGCCGGCGCGACCCTGCCGGTGGAGATGCCCGGCGCGGGTGCGCGCGGACGTGATCTGGTCGTCCCGCCGGTGCGTGCGCACGATGGTGTGGTCCCGGTGCCGTTGACCGAGAGCGGGCTGGGGCACGAACCGGATCCGACGGCCCTGCCGGGCTCGACCGCGCGGACGCTGCTGCTGGACGCTCCGCGCACGACCGGCCCGGGCGGTCACTGAACGCGGGGCGCCCCGAACGACTTTAACCGAACGCCGTTAGGTAGAGTGGCGCACACCACAGGGGATCCGGCGGACGGGTCCGGCCCCGCACGGAACGTGGAGGCGTGGTGCGCGTTTTCGCCGACATCGACGAGGTCATCGCCGCCCAGGGAGAACGACTGGGCCGCACCGACTGGGTCACCATCGACCAGAGCCGCATCGACCGGTTCGCCGACGCGACCGAGGACCACCAGTGGATCCACCTGGACGCGGAACGGGCCGCCGAGGGCCCCTTCGGCGCCACCATCGCGCACGGCTTCCTCTCGCTGTCCCTCCTGGCGCACTTCTCCCAACAGACCTTCAGGCTCACCGAGAAGCCCCGGATGTCCATCAACTACGGGCTCAACAAGGTCCGCTTCCTGCAGCCCGTCGTCGTCGGCTCGCGTGTGCGGGACGCCGTGGAACTCCTGAAGGTCGACACGACCCCCAAGGGCCACCTCGTCTCCACCCGGCACACGGTGGAGATCGAGGGCACGGAGCGCCCCGCACTGGTCGCCGAGAGTCTGGGCCTCTGGGTGCCCTGACCCCGGTTCAGCGCGCGAAGCGCCGCAGCACCCGGCGGGCCAGGCTCGGGGTGAACCAGCGCAGCTTGCGTTCGGCGCGTTCGGCCCTCCGGCGCATCCGGTCACTGCGCGCGGTGGCCTGCTCCAGCCGGCTGCGGAGCCGCTCCACCGACTCCTCCTGGCCGTTGACCCCGGTCCGCCCCTCCAGTTCGGCCTCCTCCGGCCCGAGCGAGGCGACGATGCCGGTCGCGGGGGTCCAGTGGATCCCGAACACCTCCTCGACCAGCCGGTCCAGCTCCTGGTCCCGGGCCTGCGGGTCCAGCCGTCGCGCACGCTCGAAGGCGGCGACCCGCTCCAGTCGGAGCACGCCCTCACCCGCCGTGAGCGCACCGGGCAGCGGCGCGCACAGCAGACCGGCACCGGAATCGTCGCAGGCCCGGACCAACGCGGCGAGCGCGTCCGGCGTGGGCGGCGGGCCCGCCTCCATGTACAGGCGGAACGGGACCCGCGGGTCGGTCTCCGGCACCGACTCCACGAACCGCACCCGCGGATCGCCCCGGAAGGTCTCGTGCGACAGGCGCAGGTCGAGGTACTCCTCCTCCAGGGGCGGTCGACGGTCGTTGTGCAGGCGCGACCACGGGCCCACCATCCACAGCCGCAGGTCCGGGGTGGAGCCGCAGAGCAGCGCCCCCGCGGTGGCGTCGACCTCCTCCAGGGTGCGTTCGGCCACGTCCAGCACGACGTCGACCAGGGGGACCTCCCACTGACGCTCCGGACGCTTGCGACGCAGGTGGAAGTCGGGCACCCGGTTGGCGACGAACGGCATCCGGTAGCGCGTGCCGACGTCCCGCTGTTCCTGCATCTGCGAGCGACCCAGGTGCCAACTGCTGGTGTCCAGGTCGGGCACGAACACCGCGCCGCGTTGCGCCAGCCGGTGCCCGAACTCGCTGTCACCGCCCAGGACCAACTCAGGGTCCATGCCGCCGGCCGCGTCGTACAGACCGCGGTGCAATGACCCGGTGGCGCCCACGTAGACCTTGAAACCCTCGTGTCCCGCCGCACGCAGCAGGTCGGTGCGGTCGATGAACCGTTCGACCCAGTGCGGATCGGCGGAGTCCCGGTCGAACAGCGTGTCGGCCCGCCCCCCGGCGACCTCCTCGTACACGTACTCGGGGACCATGGCGGCGGGGTCGAAGTCGACGAACAGCTTGTGGCCCAGCACGACCGCGTAGTCGGCCTGGTGGTGCCAGCGCATCTGCGACTCGACGTGCTCGCGGTGGACGAGCATGTCGGCGTCCAACCGGAAGACGACCTGCCCCGAGGAGACCGCGACACCGGTGTTCACGGCGTGCGCCGAGCCCCAACCGCCCTCGGCGGACGGAACGATCCGCGTGTTCTCCGGACGGACTCGCGGCAGGGTGAGCGGCTCGGGACTGCCGTCGTCCACGACGATCACCTCCGTGAGGTGCGCCGGGTAACTCTGCGCCGCCAGCGACGCCAACACCAGGGCCAGCTTGTCCGCGCCTTCGTGCGCCGGGATGACCACGCTCACCGACAACGTCGGCGTCCACTCCCCCAGGTCGGGGACGCGCAGCGCGGTGTAGTCGTTGCGGTGGATCCGCGGCTGCTCGGGGGACCCGGGGCGTGGTGGGGCGTCCCCGGCCACCGTGGCCCTTTGGGCGTCGTCGTGCGCGGAGGTGTTGTCTGCGGTGGTCAACGGTGGCCTCCCGTGGTGGTCGATGACGTCGTCGGGTCGGGCGCGCCCTCGACACGGGTGCGCATCGGTCCCGTGGCGTCGAGCGGTGTGGCGGTTCGGGCGCCTTCCGTGGGATCGGCGCCGCCGCCCAGAGGCTCCGGGGAGCCCTCCAGGAGGGCACTGGGTCGCCATCCGGACCACTGCCTGCTGTTGCGGCGCAGGAAGTAGCCCATGTCGGCACCCCAGGTGTGGCCCTGTCCCGCCCGTCGCAGCAGGTAGCCGAGGCCGTGGGTGCGGTAGATGCGTCCCCCGTTGCGCCGCACGGCGAGCAGCAGTTGGCTGTCGATCGCACGGGGCAGCGGACGGAACCCACCGACCGCGGTGAACACCGACCGGTCGATGACGATCGTGCTGCCCACCACGTCCGGCGACGGCTTCTCGGTCTGGTAGCTCCGCCACACGGTCACGTCCAGCTCCTGGAGGTAGACCAGATCCTGGGTGATGCCGACCAGATCGGCCGAAGAGTAGTGGCGGGCCATGATCATGTCGGCGAGGTGGTCGGGGCCGTACCAGTCGTCGTCGTCCCACTTGGCGATCACGGTGCCCGAGGCGCGGTCGGCGGCGTCGTTGAGGACCGCGCCGAACACCTGGTCACCGGGGGCCTCGTGGACGGTGACCGGGACCCCCGTCACGGCGAAGTCGCGCAGGGCCGCCCGCACCTCGGGCAGGTCGGCGCCGAACCCGTGCAGTGCCAGGACCAGCTCGAAGCGGACGCCGCGCTGACGGGCGATCTGGGCCAGGGCGAACCCCACCAGTTCCGGGCGACGGGTACAGAGCATGACCGTGACCAGGGGGTCGGGCGGCAACGGCACACCGGCGCGGGTGGCCAGGGCGCGCCACCGGACCGACTGGGCGTGGGTACCGAACGCGGCGCGGCGCAGCCGGACGCTGTGCTCCTCCCGCGTGAGCGGGTCGGCGAGGTCCCGCTCCTCCACCGCGGTGAGCAGGGCGACGAGCCTCTCACCGAGGTCGGCCGCCCACACCGGAACGGGGCCGCCGACCAGGGGAACGCCGGCGGCGGCCAGGGCGGCCACCGCGCGCACCGCGGCGAGCGGCCCGGAGTGTCCGGTCCAGTCGACCCGGATCCCGCGCAGGTAGCGGATCCGACCGATGTCGAGGTCGGTGACGGTGCCGTCCTCGGGGAGGGTGCACAGGACCTTCTCCCCCTCGAGGATGACGGCCCGCTCACCGTGGGCGGTGAGGTCGCCCATGGGCCCGACGGCCTTCTTGGTGAACCCGATGGGGTTGACGGTGTACTCGTCGATGGGCGGCACCCGATGGGGGTCGGCCTCACCGTGTCGTGGTGGGACGGTGCGGGACAGCGAGGACCAGGAGCGGGCCGTGGTGGTGGGGGTGTCCAGGTGGGGGACGACGGGGTCCTCCCACGAGGGGAGACCGACGTCGTCGGTGCGCAGGGTGAGGTCGGCCACGGGCGAGACCCGGCGCAGCGGGACGGGACCGGTGGCGCTCACACCGGTCGAGGCGACGTCACCGGGACGCCACAATGCGCCTTCGTGCCCGTGGAGACCGACCAGGGGCACGGGGCGACGGCCACGACGTCCCCCGCGTACGCCGTACAGAACGCAGTCCAGGGCCTGGGCCGTCTCGACCGAGTTGGGGAAGAAGAGTTCGCACACCCAGCCGCGTTGGCCCATCCGGCGCACACGGGCCTCGAGGAGGTCGTTCCACTCGTCGATACCGGGAGGCGACGGCAGGAGAGGCCCCTGGTGGCCCGGGGTGTCGACGACCGCGACGAGCAGGTGCACGGTGTTCGGCAGGGCGGTGGCGGTGGTCAGCACCCGGTGCAGGTCGGTGACGCTGGCGGCCACCACCGCGACCAGCCCGGCGGTCGCGGTCCCCGTCTCCGTCTCGTGCCCGACGTCGTCGGCGCCCTCCACCAGCACCGGGTCACCCGACCGGTGGGCGTCCAGATCGATCAGGCGGTCGCCGGGGCGCAGTCGCAACGCGGCCAGTTCGCGCCTGGTCGTCACCGGGTCTCCGGTGTGGCACAGGACGGCGGGTTCGTCACCGCGGATACGGAGGGCCTGACGTACGACTGAGGTGATCATCGGGCAACCTTGGGCGTGGTGGGCGGGTGGAAACCGCAACGAAGCGTCCTACCCAGCGTCCCACAATGATCACTTTAAGTAACTTTCGTGAGCGGGTGTGTCGCCGCTCACCAGGGCGGGCACGGCCGGCGTGCCCGCCCTGTCCGGGTTCAGCGCGCGATGCGGCGCAGCACCCTGCGCCCCAGTCCGGGGGTGAACCAGCGCAGCTTGCGCTCGGCCCGCCGGGCACGAGCCCGCATCCGGTCGGCCTCGGTGAGCGCCTTGTCCAGGCGCTGTTGGAGCACCTCCGGGCGCGGGGCGGTCTCGTCCTCGACCTCACCGGTCGCGACGAACCGCTCTCCGGGCATCCAGTGCGTGCCGTGGGTCTGCTCCACCACCCGGTCCAGGTCCGTGCCCTCGACCCCGGGGTCCAGGTGGCGGGCGCGGACGTAGGCGGCGACGCGCTCCAGACGCAGCAGCCCCTCCCCCGCCCGCGTGGCGCCGGGCAGCGGCGCGCACAGCAGCCCGACGCCCTGCTTGTCGATCTCCTTGACCAGGTCGACCACGGCCGTGTCGGTCGGGGTGGGTCCCGCGTTCAGGTGGAGACGGAACGGGACGCGCGGGTCGGTCTCCGGCGCCGACTCCACGAACCGCACCCGCGGGTCGCCCCGGAAGGTCTCGTGGGTCAGACGGGGTTCGAGCAGTGCGTCGTCCAGCGGCGCACGACGCTCGTCGTTCAGGCGCGACCACGGGCCCACCAGCCACAGCCGCAGGTCCGGGGTGGAGCCGCAGAGCAGCGCCGAGGCGGTGGCGTCGACCTCCTCCAGGGTGTGGTCGGTGGTGTCCAGGACCACGTCGGCGAAGGGGACCTCCCACTGGCGGTCCGGACGCTTGCGGCGAAGGTGGAAGTCGGGCACGCGGTTGGACACGTACGGCATCCGGTAGCGGGTCCCGGCGTCGCGACGGGTCTGCATCTGGGAGCGGCCCAGGTGCCAGCTACTGGTGTCCAGGTCGGGCACGAACACGGCACCGCGCTGGCCGACCCGGTAGGCGAACTCGGTGTCGCCGCCCAGGACCAGCGCCGGGTCGAGCCCGCCCGCGGCGTCGTACAGGTCACGGTGCAGCGATCCGGTGGCGCCGATGAACACCTTGTAGGCCAGGCGTCCCGCGGTGCGCAGCCGGTCGTGCCGGTTGATCAGGCGTTCCACCCAGTGCGGGTCGGCCGTGTCCCGGTCGAAGAGCGTGTCGGACCGACCCCCGGCGACCTCGTCGCGCACGTACTCGGGGGTCATCGCGGCGGGGTCGAAGTCGACGAACAGCTTGTGGCCGAGGGAGACCCCGTAGTCGATGAGGTGGTGCAGGCGCATCTGCGACTCGACGTGCTCGCGGTAGACGAGCATGTCGGCGTCCAACCGCAGGATCACCTGACCCGAGGAGACCGCGACCCCGGTGTTCACCGCGTGCGCCGAACCCCAACCCCCGGGTGCCGACGGGATGATCCGGGTGTTCTCCGGACGCACCGGAGGAAGGGTGAGCGGCTCCGGACTGGCGTCGTCCACGACGATCACCTCCGTGAGGTGCGCCGGATAGCTCTGCGCCGCCAGCGACGCCAACACCAGAGCGAGTTTGTCCGCCCCTCCGTGCGCCGGGATGACCACGCTCACCGACAACGTCGGCGTCCACTCCCCCGAGCGCGGCAGGGTGAGCACGGAGTGGTCGTTGCGGTGGATCCGGGGTTGTTCGGAGAAGTCCACCTGCCCGCGGGGCAGCGGCGAGACCGCGCCGGCCGGTGTCGGGGCCGTCTCCGTGGTCGGGACGACGGTGTGCTCTTCTGTACTGGTCAAGGGTGTCCCCCGGGGTGCGTCGTGGCCATGACCGGCTCCTCGTGGACCGCGGTCGGTCCGCCCTGTGCTCCGGCGTCGCCGAAGGGGCGAGGCGCGCCTTCGAGCAGGACGCTGGGCCGCCAGCCGGTCCACTGTCGTGCGTAGTTGTGCAGGAAATAGGCCATGTCCTCGGACCAGGTGTGTCCGCCGCCGGTGCGGCGCAGCACGTACCCGAGTCCGTGGGTGCGGTGGATACGTCCCCCGCCCCGGGACACGGCGATGAGCAGTTGGGTGTCGATGGCGCGGGGCAGCGGACGGAAGCCGCCGGTCTCCTCCAGGACCACACGGTCGGTGAGGATGGTGCCGCCGGCGATGAACCGGGTGGCGGTCTCGGACTCGCGGCTGCGCCACACCATGAGGTCCACCTCCTGGAGGTAGATGAAGTCCTGGCCGGTGCCCACGAGTTCGGCCCCGGAGTAGGTCCGGGCCAGCACCAGGTCGGCGAGGTGTTCGGGTCCGTACCAGTCGTCGTCGTCCCACTTGGCGACGAGATCGCCCGAGGCGCGGGCCACGGAGTCGTTGAGCACAGCCCCGAAGATCCGGTCGGCCGGCGCCTCGTACACGGTGATCGGCAGACCGGTGGCCCGGTACGCGTCGATCGCCGCCGCCACCTCGGGCCGGTCGGCCGCGAACCCGTGCAGGGTCAGGACCGTCTCCAGGTCGACGCCGCGTTGGCGGGCGATCTGGGCCAGGGCGAACCCGACCATGTCCGGACGGCGGGTGCACAGGATGACCGACACCCGGGGCGCCGGTGGAACGGGGAGATCGACCGCGGTGGCCAGCGACCGCCATCGGGATCGCAGACCGTGGGTGTACAGGGCGGCCCGGCGCAGCCGGACGCTGTGCTCCTCACGGGCCAGGCGGTCGGTGAGGTCGGCGTCGGTGGCGTCGGCGAGGAGCGTGGTGAGCGCTGCGCCCAGACCGGACGCCCAGGCGGGCACCGGATCGGCGGTCAGGGGCACTCCACCGGCGGCCAGGGAGGCCACCGCGCGTACCGCCGCGGCGGGGCCGGTGTGCCCGGACCAGTCGACGTGCACCCCGCGCAGGTGGCGCAGCCGCGTCAGGTCGACGTCGGTGACGGTGCCGTCGGCCGCCACCACGACCAGGTCCTTGGCGCCCTCGCGGACGACCGCGCGGTCACCCTGCACGGTGAGGTGCCCGAGGGGCCCCTTCTCGGCCTTGCCGAACCCGGTGGGGTTGACGGTGGTCTCGTCGATCGGCGCCACGAGGGCGCTCGGATCGACCGGAGCGCCGGTGGCGGTGTGCCGGGGGGTGACGACGCCCTCGGCCAGGGCGCGGCCCTCGGGCCCGGTGAGCCGTTCCCAGGAGTCGGCCGTGGTGGTGGCCCGGTCCAGCACGGGCACGGTCGGCTCGTTCCACGCCGGTGCGGCCTCCGTCTCCCGCACGCGCAGGGCAAGGTCGGCCACGGGGGTGACCCGACGCAACGGGACCGGCCCGGCGGCGTCGATCCCGTGGGCACCGGTGTCGCCCGGGCGCCACAACGCGGCCTCCGGCCCGCTGAGAGCGGTCAGGGGTGCCACGGCCGGACCGCGACGGCGTCCCCGGGTGCCGTGCAGCACGGCGTCGAGGACCGGGCCGGACTCCACGGGGTTGGGGAAGAACACCTCGCACACCCAGCCGCGCGCGCCCATCCGACGGACCCGCAACTCCTGGAGGTCACGCCACTGACCCATGCCGGGGCCCGCGGGGACCGGCGGATCCTGGTGACCGGGCGTGTCCATGAGCGCCACGAGCACGTGGACGGCGCGGGGCAGGTGCACGGCGGCGGTCAGGGCCCTGTTGAGGTCGGTCGGGGTGGCGGCCACCAGGGCCACCAGCCCGGCGACGGGCTCCTCCTCGTCGCCTTCCGCGCCGCCGAGCGAGAGCGGCACGCCCAGGGGGTGGGCGCCCAGGTCCACGAGCAGGTCCCCGGGTCGCCGAGGCGCCCCGGACACCTCCCGCAGGGTGTCGGCCCCGCTGTGACAGAGCACGGCGGGTTCGTCGCCACGGGCACGCAGGGCCTGCCGGAGGACGGTGGTGATCATCGGTGACCTTCTCGGTTCTGCTGCGGATCACAGCGGGGACGGGGAGGCGGCGACGCGGGGCCTTCGGGCCCGGGGCGGGGGTGCCGGAACCGGGCCCGAGGACGGCGGGGACCGGTCAGGGGTTGCGGGTGAAGACGTGCGCGCCCTTCTCCGTGGGCTCCTCGGTACGGACCAGTTCCGGGTGGGCGGCCAGCCAACGGTCGCCCAGGGAACGTTCGTCGGTGCGGTCGGCGTCGTCCAGGACGAAGACGGCCCGCTCCACGCAGGCCGGCAGCAGGGCGGGAACGGCCGGGTGACGGGCCTCGGGGCCCGTGGCCTGGGGAGGGCCGTCCACGAAGACCAGACCGATGCCCTTGAGGTCGCTCAGGGCGTCGGTGTCGTACCAGGGGACGTTCGCGGAGACCCCGTCGGCGATCTCGGCGGGCACCGGGACCAGCGGCGCGTGTCGGACCTCGACGACGTCGTCCAGGGCGTGGGCGGCGACCAGGGCCCGGCTCAGCTCCGCGTAACGGGCGTCGTGTTCGATCGCGACCAGCCGACCGACCCCCGCCTTGCGCAGCGCGTAGCCGATCCACACGCTGGAGGCCCCACTGCCGCACTCCACCACCAGCTCGGGGCGGTCGCGGTCGATGATCCGGACCAGCACGCGGAGCACGTCCGGGGAGGCCGCCCAGCCGCGCAGCGGCGGCATGAACGGGGCCACGTCCAGGTGCGCGCGCAGTTCGGTCCAGGCGACGTGCTGCTCGTAGTCGTGGCGTCCGCGGCGGGCGCCGGAACGGTCGAGGGTCTGGACCGCCCGGGGCAGCGCCGTGTCCCGGAGTTCCCTGACCTCGGTGCGCACGCCGTCCAGGGAACGGGCCAGTTCCAGACGGTCCTGACCGAAGAGCTCCGTGACCTGGCGGGTCTGGGTGCGGACCGACGTGGACAGTTCCAGCACCGTCCGGCGGAGCAGCCACACCGCGGCACCGAGGGCGCACACCAGACCGCCCAGTGCCAGGACCGCGAGCGCCAGGACCGTCTCACCCCAGGTGACCAGGCCGAGCCCGCCGAGCACGACCGGGGTCGCGAGCGCCGCCAGGCCGAACAGCCCGGCCACGGGCAGCAGACGGCGGATCCTTTTTCTGAGGGAGCTCATGGGGGTTACCTCCGCGGAAGGGATGCGGCGACCGACGCACGGAATCCTCCGGCGGGCCGGTCGGGAACAAGCGGGAATGGCACCGTACGGTTTCGACATTAACGCCTGAAAAGAGGTCGAGGGAGCGGGGTCCACCTTTTCGAAACCTGCGATCTTCGCAATTCTCCCGGCGTTCACCCACGCATCACCCAACGATCATGAAGGGGTGTCCGGGGCGCTCCGAAAAGGGATTCCCGGGCCGCGGAGGATATCCCCCGCGGCCGGTCGGCCCGCGCCCGTGCCACCCTCGGGTGACCTCGGGCCGGAGCCCGCGTCGGGGACGCGTCACCAACCCGTGGCCTCCACCAGGGCGTCCTCGACCACGGGTGTCAGCGTGTCCGCGTACGTCGCCGTGATGTGGGAGTGGTCCCAGTACACCAGCACGTTACCGACCACCGCGTCGCAGTCGCCGGCCGGACACACGTGTTCGGTCAGGTCCAGCAGGGTGACGTTGGGCGGCACGTCCTCCACCAACGTGGCCGGGTCGACCTCCTGCTGACTGAGCGACGCCGGGCTGGTGCACTCGGCCGCGTCCGTGGCCTCCAGGCACTCGGCGCCGCGGTAGGGCAGCCGGGGCAGGTCGCGCAGGCCGATGACGTCGATACCCAGGTCGTTCAGGTGCCACCAGAGTTCCGTGTAGCCCTCCTGGATCACCTCTTCGTGGGTGAAGGCGCGGGTGGAGGACAGCAGCACCGCGTCGGGGTTCAGCTCCTCCAACTCGGCCAGCGCCTTGTCCTTCCACACCTCGCACTCCGGGAACGGTCCGCCGTCACGGGTGGCCGGCGCCAGGGCGAAGGGGCAGCCGCTCTTGGTGAAGGACACCAGGCGCCATCCGTGTTCGGCGGCGACCCTCTCCACCGCCGGATACCAGTGGGCGGTGCGCGAGGCGCCCACCAGCGCCAACGTGTGCTCGGCGTCGGCGGGACCCCGGTCGCACACCACCAGCTCCTCGGAGCCGAGGTTGACGTGACAGCCCTCCTCGTGGTGGGAGGACAGGTCCCGTTGCGCGTCGGCCGGGTCCGGACGCACCGGCACCCGGGGCAGCACCGACAGCAGGTCGGGATCGGCGACCACACGCGCGCCGGGGTAGCTCTCGGGGGCGGCGAGCTCCTGCACGCGTCGGTCGCGTTCCTCCTCCAACCGCTCCGACCACACGTGCGTGACGGCCAGGACCGGGACCAGGAAGACCGCGGCGACCGTGACCGACCAACCGGGTGTGCGCCGCACCGCCGGCCGGGTGAACCTCTCCACGCCGCCCTCGACCACGCGGTGGGTGATCCAGGCGAGGGCGAACGACCCGACCAGGATGACCAGTCCGCCCGCCACGGTGGCGGTCGACCGTCCGGTCACCTCCAGGTAGCAGACCAGAAGCGGCCAGTGCCACAGGTACAACCCGTAGGACAGTCGCCCCACCGCCATCAGCGGCGACCACGTGAGCAGACGGTCGACGCCGTAGCGGCTGCCGGTGGCCCCGGCGACGATGACCAGGAGCGCCGCCCCGGTCGGCCAGAGGGCGACGTACCCGGGAAAGAGCGTGGAGACCTGGAGGAGAACCCCGCAGGAGACCAGCGCGACCAGCCCGAACCAGCCGAGGAACACCCGCAGTCGGGCGGGGAGACGCAGCTCCGTGATCACCAGGGCGAGGATCGCCCCGAGGGCGAGCTCCCAGAGGCGGGCGCCCGTGTCGAAGTACGCCCAGGCCTGGTCCCGGTCGGTGATGTGCACGGAGTAGGCCAGGGACACGGCGAACACCACCGTGGACAGCACCAGCACGGCCCGCCGGAGCGGCCAGCGGACCCGTGAGGCCAGGACCGCGCCCGCGGTGACCAGAAGCGGCCACAACAGGTAGAACTGCCCCTGGATGGACAGCGACCAGAAGTGTTGGAGCGGGCTGGCCGCCGCCTCGCGGGCCAGGTAGTCGACGGCGTTGTGGGCCAGGGTCCAGTTCTCGTGGTACAGGGCGGCGGCACGGATCTCGGCGAGGAGGTCCGCCCAGCGCGAGCGGGGCAGCCACACGTACATCGCGACCATGGTCGCGACCAGGACCACCGCGACCGGCGGGACCAACCTGCGGGCCAGACGGGCCCAGAAGGCTCCGAACCGGACGCGGCCGTCCCGTTCGACGGCCCGCACCAGGGATCCCGTGATGAGGAAGCCGGTGAGCAGCAGGAACACGTCGACGCCGCCGGAGACCCGGCCGAACCAGATGTGGTAGACGGCGACCAGGAGCACGGCGACGGCGCGCAGGCCCTCGATCTCGGGCCGGAAGCCGCCTCCGATCGGACCGGAGCGCGTCGTGTCGGTGACCGACGTGACGCCGGGGGTGTGGGGGGCGGGGAGCCCGGTGGTGGTGTCGCTCATGTTCGCGGGCGGCCTCGGCATAATAGGAAACGTCTTTCGCCGAACGAGGCTGAGCGGGAATCGCCATACGAATTCGGTGCTGAATTCTCCCCTCCCCCGATGCCACCGCGGTGAATGTCGGACGAACGGAGGGGCAACGTTCCCCCGCGGGTCGGGGACACGCGGGACAGGGTAACGAGGCCGCGCGAGGACGCCGGGTGAGGCGGAAGCCGGGAGGGTTTCCGCCAAAGCGGACGGGATCGACGGGGCCTCCCCGAAGATCCCGAGAGATTTCGTAGGTTTCGTGGTGTTCGATGGGCGCGGGCGACGGGCAGGGTGGAGGGGAGCATGGGGTCGCCCGGGTCCGAGAGGGGTCGGCGACGGGTCGGATTTTATTCCCGACCACCGGTGTCGACAGCCTGACATCGGACGTTCGCGTACTCGGCTGATAGCTTGCTGGTTAGCGATCCCATCGCTGGTAAGCACGACGAAATCGCGTCATTGGAAAGGTGCGTCAGAGATGTCTGCGCCATATTCGCTCCCCGAGCTGCCCTACGACTACGCCGCGCTTGAGCCGTGGATCTCCGGTCAGATCATGGAGCTGCACCACGACAAGCACCACGCCAACTACGTCGCGGGCGCCAACACCACCCTGGAGAAGATGGCGGAGGCCCGCGAGTCCGGCGACTTCGGGACCGTGAACCAGCTCCAGAAGAACCTGGCGTTCAACCTGGGCGGCCACGTCAACCACTCCGTGTTCTGGAAGAACCTGTCCCCGGAGGGTGGCGACAAGCCCGAGGGCGAGCTGGGTGCCGCCATCGACGACCAGTTCGGTTCCTTCGACGCCTTCCGCGGGCACTTCAACGCCGCGGCGCTGGGCATCCAGGGCTCCGGCTGGGCGATCCTGGCCTGGGACGCCCTGGGTCAGCGTCTGGTCATCGAGCAGCTGTTCGACCAGCAGGGCAACATCGCCATCGGCACGCAGCCGCTGCTCATGCTGGACATGTGGGAGCACGCCTTCTACCTCCAGTACAAGAACGTCAAGGGCGACTACGTCAAGGCGTTCTGGAACGTCGTCAACTGGGCGGACGTCCAGGAGCGCTTCGCCGAGGCGCGCAAGACCCGACTGGTCTGATCCACGCGGGTTCGGGTGTTCCCGACGAACGGTGGGGGCGGCACCTCTCGGTGCCGCCCCCACCGCTGTTCGGGGTCGCCCCCCGTTCAGACCACGAGCCGGTCCGGGAGCGTGACGTCCACCGGACCGTGTCGACGCAGCTCGCGCCAGGCGCGGGCCAGCCGCCAGACCAGTTCCTCCCGGGTGCCGTGGTCGAACGACACCGGGAGTCGGAAGTGGGAGTCGTATCCCCCACCGTCCGTGGCGGACATGAACGATCCGGGCACCAACTCCACGTCGTGGCACATGGCCACCTGCGCGAACGAACGGGCATCCACCCCGGGCAGGCGCACCCACAGAGCCGCACCCCCGTCGGGGGTCCGCCACTCCCACTCGGGCAGGTCCCGTCGGAGCATGCCCTCCATGTGCGCCATGGCCTCACGCAGCTCCCGCGAACGCTCGTCGGCCAGCGCCTCGTAGTCGTCCAGCAGGCGCACCGCGATCGCCTGGTTCAGCAGAGGGCTCGCCAGGTCGGCGAGGACCTTGCGCCGGCTGAGCCGCAGCGCCATCTCCGCGGGGGCGCGCAACCATCCCACCCGCAGGCCCGCCCAGGCCACCTTGGTCAGCGAGTCGACGGTGATGATCTCCGCGCCGCGGGGGGCGTAGGCCGCCAACGGCGCGGGTTCGTCCTCGGCCCGGATCCCCGTGTAGGCGCTGTCCTCCAGGATGGGCACACCGTGTCGAGCGGACAGTTCTCCCAGTTCGCGGCGGCGGGCCGCGGACATCATCGTGCCCGTGGGGTTGTGGTACGAGGGCATGACGAAGATCAGGTGCGGGTGGTGCTCGGCGATCGCGCGGCGCACGCCCATCGGGTCGATGCCCTGCTCGTCGAGGGGGACCGGGACGATCTCCGCGTCACGGTCGCGCATGAGGTCCAGGCAGCCGGCGAAGCTCGGCTCCTCCGCCACCACGGTCGACCCACGGTTCAGGTACAACTGCGCGACCAGGGACACCGCCTGATGGCCCCCGGTGGTGACCACGATCTGGTCCGGGTGCGTGGGCAGCCCTCGGCGCTCGTAGTAGCGGCAGATGGCCTCGCGGAGAGCGGGCAGGCCCCGGGGGTGGTACGTGCTCTCGGCCATGAGCGCCGGCAGGTCCTGGGCGACGACCTCGCGGACGGCGCGTTCGACCCCGTCGAGAGCGGGGGTGAGCAGACAGGACGCGGAGATGACCGAGTCGTCGGTGCGTAGGAGCGTGCCGTACACGGGGTTTCCGCTGCCACCGGGGGTCCACCCGTCCGCCCGGACCGGGGCCCGGGCACTGTCGACCCGTGTGCCGCTGCCCTGGCGACTCTCCAGGACACCCTCCTGACGGAGGTGGTCGTAGGCGGCGACCACCGTGGTGCGGCTGACGCGGAGCGCGGCGGCCAGCGCGCGTTCGGACGGCAGACGCTCCCCCGGGGCCAGGGAACCCAGGTCGATGAGCTGCCGCAGAGCGCCCGCCAGCCGACGGTAGAGCGGGCCCGAACCCCCGGTCCAGGCGCCGAGGAGACCCACGAGTTCGTCGGTCGTGCGAACAAGGTCCATTTTCCGCTCCATTGGCTCTCGTGGGTCTCGGCCGGGTTTCCGATACTGGCATGACCGAGCACGATCCACCAGAGCCCGAATGGACCCTGACACGGGGTCCAATCAAAGGAGTCCACTCATGCGCACCCTGCTTCGCAGCCGACACGCCGGCCGCTCTCACCAGCGCCACCACTCAGCCCAGCACGGCGTCCCGCACACGTCGGACCGGCGGCCGGCGCTGGCGGAGGCCCTCGTGATCCGGGGCGACCGCGCCCGGCTGACCGCACTCGCCCGCGCGCTCCGGAGCCGGGCCGAGGACCACTCGGGTCACCTCGGAGAGGTCCACTTCCACCATGAGGGGGACCGCCTGCACCTGGTCCACCTCTGGCGCGGCCCCACCGCTCTGCGCGCCTTCGTGGAGGAGGCCCACGCGGACCTGCTCGCCTACCGTCGGTCCACCGGGGACTTCCCCACCGTCGAACGCGCTCTGTGGTGGAGCACCGTCGGGGGCGAGGTCACTGAACACGAGGCGACCACGCGTCTGGCGTTCCTGCGCGAGCACGGCCCCGGGCCGCGGGCGTTCACCCTGGCCTCACCGGTGCCGGTGGGGCGCGGCACGCACGCGGCCTAGTCGAGCGTTCCCGGACCGTTCACCGGCCCCTCCGTGGCATGGCACGCTCGCACACGCCGCCGCGAACGGCGGGGGCGCGGGCCGGAGGAAGGGCGTGTCCCCGGTGGACCGGGGACACCGCGTTCCCCGGGTCAGGACTCCTGGGAGGGGGCCAGTGGCGCCCCCATGGCGTGGTAACCACCGTCGACGTGCATGACCGTGCCGGTGATGGCGCGGGCGGCCGGCGACATGAGGAACAGGGCCGGACCGGCGACCACGGAGGTGTCCTTGGTGTCCCAACCCAGCGGGGCGTTGTCCCCCCAGGAGTCCGCGATCTGTGAGAAGCCCGGGATGGAACCGCCCGCGAGGGACTTGATCGGGCCCGCGGAGATCGTGTTCACGCGGATGCCCTCCGGGCCCAGGTCACGGGCGAGGTAGCGGGCCGAGTTCTCCAGGACGGCCTTGGCGGAGCCCATCCAGTCGTAGACCGGCCAGGCGACGCTGGCGTCGAAGGTCAGCGACACGACACCGGCGCCGGCGGGGGCCTTGGCGAGCAGGTCCCGCAGGCCCACGGTCAACGCCGCCAGCGAGTAGCCGGAGATGTGGATCGCCTTGGCCACGTCCTCCCAGTCCGTGTTGAGGAAGTTGCCGCCCAGAGCGGACTCGGGGGCGTAGGCGATGGCGTGCAGCAGCCCGTCCACGTGGTCCCAGTGCTCACCGACGGCCTCGACGGTCGCGGCGACCTGCTCGGGGTCGGTGACGTCCATCGGCAGCACCGCGACGGGCTCCTTGGGCAACCGCTTGGCGATGCGCTCGCAGATGGAGAAGGCGCGGCCGGGCGGGTTGGTCAGGATGACGTCGTGGCCCTGGAGCAGGGCCTCCTCCGCGATCGCGTACGCGATGGAGGACTGGGTGGTGATACCGGTGATGAGCAGGTTCAAGGGGTCCCCTTGGCGGTTCGGTGGCTGGCAGTGGAAACGTACCGGCGTACCGACGGGTCGTCAGCCGTGGAAGCCGACAAAGATTCCGACCTCGTCTTTGGTGAGGGGGTCGACGGGGACTCCTGGTGGGCCGTGGTCGCACGTCCCGCGGGTCGACCCGTGCGCACCGGGGACGAGGGAGCCAGGAATCGGCGCCGATTCTTTGTGGCCTTCCACGGGTGACCGGGGGACCCCCGGGACGGCAGAGTCGGAGGTGCTCCCCCTGGCACGGGCCGGGTCGCCCCAGTGGGCTTGGCCGCCGCTGGGACGGCCCACCCCTGATCCGGTGTCCGCCCCGTCGACCCGTGACCCGCGCCCGCATCCGACACGGCCCGCGGCACGATCCGCGCTCGATGATCCAGGAGCCCGCTTGGAACGCCTCGACCCCGGCACATGCGCCCCGCGTCGCCCATGGACGCTGCGCGCCTCCGGAACGACCGGCGCCGGCCGCCCCCTGCCCGGCTCGCACCCCCTGGCCTGGCTGGACGCGGCCGCCGCGCACCGAGCCCGCGCGGGACTGGCGCGCCGCACCCCGCCGTGCCCGCGCTCGGACCTGCTGCTGGACCTCACGGGCAACGACTACCTGGGGCTGGCCCGGCACCCGGCCGTCGTGGCCGCCGCCACCGACGCCGCCCGGACATGGGGCGCCGGCGGCGCGCGCCCGGGCACCGGCGCCACCGCACTGCACGCGGAGCTCGAACGTGCCCTGGCCCGCTTCCACGGGGCCGAGGACGCCCTCGTGTTCTCCTCCGGCTACGCCGCCGGCCTGGCGATGGTCACCGCGCTGATCGCCCCCACGGCCGAGGACGGGGAACCGCCGGTGGTGGTGTGCGACCGGAACAACCACGCCTCGCTCGTCGACGCCGCCCGCCTGGCGCAGGCCTCCGGCACCCGGGTCGAGGTGTATCCGCACGGCGACCTCGACGCGGCCGCCGCGCTCCTGGGCTCCGGTCGGGGCCGGCGGGCGATACTCAGCGACACGGTGTTCTCCGTCGACGGTGACCTCGTCGAGCCGTCCCGGATCGCCGCGGTGGCCCGCGCCCACGGCGCGGTGTCGCTGGTGGACGACGCGCACGGGCTGGGCGTGGTCGGCCCCGGCGGTCGCGGAGCCGTGGGCGGTTCGACGCTGCGGGGCGCCGACGACGTCGTGACGGCGGTGTCCCTGTCCAAGGCGCTCGGGTCCCAGGGCGGGGCGGTGCTCGGATCGCGCCGGGTCATCCGGCACCTGGCGGAGACGGCTCGCACGTTCGTGTTCGCCACCACCCTGGCACCCGCGGCCACCGGAGCGGCACTGGCGGCGCTCCGGGTCCTGGAGGCCGAACCCGAGCGGTCCGCGGCGGCGCGCTCCCGTGCCGCGGAGCTGTCCGAGGGACTGCGCTCCCATGGTCTGGACGCGAGCGTTCCCGACGCCGCTGTGGTGTCGGTGCGGGCCGACTCGCCCGCGGAGGCGACGGCCTGGCGCGCCGGCTGTCTCGACCAGGGGGTCCGGGTGGGGTGCCCGCTCCCCTCGTCGGTGCCGGACGGTCGCCCCCGGCTCCGACTCACCGCCCACGCGGGCCTGGACGAGGCCGACCTACGGCGTGCCGTGCGGGTGATCCACGCGAATCGTCCCGGGTAGTCTGACTGCTGGACCTGACGCCCGAGTACCCGGAGGCAAGCCGCGGTGTCATCACGAGACGGTGGGCCGGACGTGCCCGAGGAGAGCCCCCGTCCCGCCGACGACGGTGTTCCGGAGGACAACGACCTCCCCGAGGTCCCGGGCGCGGGCGCGACCGCCTTCGACGTCGAGAACGCCGCGGCCCCCAGGCGTCGCCGTCGCACGAGGATCACACTGGTCGCCGCCGCGACCCTGGCCCTGCTCATGGTCGTCCTGGTGGCCGTGCCCACCACCCGCAACGGGCTCCTCGACCTCTGGTGCGACGCCACAGGCGGGGTCTGTCCCGGCGATCCGCTGCCACCGATCACCGAGGACGAGGAGATCGACTGGCGCGTGCGCGTGGAACCCGAGGAGGCGGCGCTGTGGGGGAACTACGTGTCCCTGGGCGACTCCTACTCCTCGGGGGACGGCGCGGGTGACTACGACCCCGAGACCGCCGAACCCGGCGAGTGCTGGCGCTCGGAGAACGCCTATCCCAAGCTGATCGAGCAGGAGTTCGACTTCGAGGGCGCTCTGGCCTTCTACGCGTGCAGCAGCCACCGGGGCGCGCAGATGCTCGACCAGATCGGCACCCCCGAGTCGCAGCTCGAACGCGTCACCGAGAACACCTCGTTGGTGACGGTCGGCATCGGCGGCAACGACCTCGGGTTCATCCCGGTCCTGCGCACCTGCATCGTGCGCATGCCCCTCCTGGAGCGGAGCGCCTGCACCGATCAGGAGGACGAGGTCACCGAGAAGATGGACGAGTTCGAGGACACCCTCACCGAGGTGCTCACCGAGATCCGCGACCGCGCGCCGGACGCCCGCGTCCTGGTCCTGGGCTACCCACGGCTCTTCCCGGAGGAGCCGCCCGGCATGTACTACACACTCTCCACGGGTGACCAGCTGTGGCTGAACACGGTGGCGCAGCGGTTCAACGAACGGATCCGGGACACCGCCTTCAGCGTGGACGGCGAGGTCTACGGGTCGCGCCAGGTCGGCAGCGTCGAGTACGTGAACGTTTTCAGCGCACTGAGCGGCCACGAGGTCAGCGAGGAGAACGCCTGGCTGAACGGGATCGTGCTCGGTGAGCTGGGCGAGGGGCTCCGGGTGGACCGCGCGAGCTTCCACCCCACCGCCGAGGGGCAACGGTCGATCGCCGAGCGGGTGCGCCTACAGATCGTGGAGGGACCCGAACGGGTCCTGTACCAGTCCCGGGACCGCCTGGAGGCGGTCTCGGCGGAGCAGCTCACCCGCGAACTCGGTGGGCCGCTGGACCCGGTGCACGAGGAGGCCCACGACGAGGCGGGTGACGAACCCGACGAGGCGCGGGGCGAGGAGGAGGCCGCCGAGGCCGGGTCCTGAGACCGGACCGGGCCGTCGGCGCCGTGGACCCCCGACGGGCGAGGGCCCGGGGCACCGCCCCCCCGCGCCGCGCGTGCGGACGCGGGGGAACGGCGTGTCGGCGACGCCGCGGCCCCCCCCCCGGGGGTCGATCGAGCGGCGCCTAGTTCTTCTCGTCCCGGAGTTCGGCGAGGACCTCGGCGAAGCGGTCCAGACCCCAGTTGAGGTCGTCCTCGCTGATCACCAACGGCGGTGACATCCGCACGGTCGAACCGTGCGTGTCCTTGACCAGGACGCCGTGTTCGGCCAGCCGCCTGCACAGCTCCTTGCCCGAGGCCAGTGCCGGGTCGACGTCCACGCCCGCCCACAAACCGATGCTGCGGGCCGACACCACGCCCTCGCCGACCAACGCGTCGAGTCGGCGCCGGAGCACCTCCCCGAGTTTGCGGGCGTTCTCCAGGTAGGGCCCCTCCGTGAGCATCCGCACGACCGTCCGCCCCACGGCGCCGGCGAACGGGTTGCCCCCGAAGGTGCTGCCGTGTTGTCCGGGCTGGATGACGCCGAGGACGTCCTCGTCGGCCACCATGGCCGACACCGGAAGGACGCCGCCGCCCAGCGCCTTGCCGAACAGGTAGGCGTCGGGGACCACTCCGGTGTGCTCACAGGCCCGGATCGTGCCGGTGCGTCCCAGCCCGGCCTGTACCTCGTCGGCGATGAACAGCACGTGGTGGTCGTCGCAGAGTTCGCGCACCCGCGGCAGGTAGTCGGCGGGCGGCACGATCACCCCGGCCTCGCCCTGCACCGGTTCGATGAGCACCGCGACGGTGGTGTGGTCGATGGCCTCCTCGATGGCGGCGGCGTCCCCGTAGGGCACGGAGCGGAAGCCCGGCGTGTAGGGACCGAAACCCGTGCGCGCCTCGGGGTCGGAGGAGAAGGAGATGATGGTGGTGGTGCGCCCGTGGAAGTTGGCGCCCGCCACGACGATGGTGGCCTGGTTCTCGGGTACGCCCTTGACCTCGTAGCCCCATTTGCGGGCCACCTTGATGCCGGTCTCCACCGCCTCGGCACCGGTGTTCATCGGCAGGACCTTCTGTTTGCCGACCATGTCGGCGAGGTCGGCGACCCACGGCCCGAATTGATCGTTGTGGAAGGCCCTGCTGGTCAGCGTCACCCGGTCGAGTTGGGCGTGCGCGGTGGCCAGCAACTCGGGGTTGTGGTGGCCGAAGTTCATGGCCGAGTACCCGGCCAGACAGTCGAGGTAGCGCTTGCCCTCCACATCGGTCACCCAAGCGCCACGGCCCTCGGAGATCACGACGGGCAGGGGTGCGTAGTTGTGCGCGGATCTCGCCCGTGCGAGTTCGATGTGGTCCGCGCTGGAGAGTGCCTGTCCGTCGGGGTTTCCGACGGAGTCCTGCTGTCCCAGGTTCTGGGTGGTCATCTCACCGCTCCGATCACCATTGACCGATGTCAGACAGTAGATACCCACCGGGGGGCCGGGTAGAGCCCCCGCGGCGGGATCCCCAAAAGTTGAGCAGATGATCCTGTGAGCACACAAGAGGTGGCGGACATCACCTTCGGGCGCCCCGGCCCGAAACCCCCGCGCGCGGAACGGCGGCACACCGCCTGAGCGGGAGTGTTCCGCAGCAGGTCACGAGGGGGTGACGGGGCACGCCCGTGCAGGTGACGCGGTCCACAGCGCTCACGCCGATGAGCCAGGTCGCCGGCGGGTACGGTCGCCCTACAGTCACAGCCGCCGCGAGCGCCTTCGCCGGGGACGGCCGTCACACGACGTCAGGGAGGAACAGCCGTGCCATACGCATCCCCGGACAGCCCCTTCTCCCTCGCCCACCTCGTGGCGACGGTGAGCGAGGCGGTGCCCGACCGGCTCGCCCTCGTCGCCGGTCCCCGACGGCTGACCTACCGCGCGTTGCACGAGCGTTCCACCCGGTTGGCGCGGCACCTGGTCGGAAGTGGGGTGCGGCCCGGCGAGAACGTGGCGATCCTGTCGTTCAACCGGGCCGAGTGGGTGGAGTCGTTCCTCGGCGTGATGCGCGCCGGCGCGGTACCGGTCAACGTCAACTACCGGTACGTGGCGGGCGAGCTGCGGCACGTCCTGTCCGACGCCCACGCGGTGGCGCTCATCGCGGAGGACTCGCTGGCCGCGACGGTCACGGCCGTACTGCCCGACCTGCCCCGACTGCGGCACGTGCTGCTGTTGGAGGACGGTACCGAGCGCGTCGCCGACGGGACGGACTACGAGACCGCCCTGGCCGCGCAGAGCGAGGAGGGCGGCACGCCCGCGAGCGCTCTGCCCGAGACCGGCGGTGACGACCACTACCTGCTCTACACCGGCGGCACCACGGGCTATCCCAAGGGTGTGCTCTGGCGCCAGGCCGACATCTTCCGCGCCGCGATCGAGCGCCGCTCCCCCGGCACACCCCGCGCCCGCACCCCGCACGACGTGGCCGAACGCGCCGCGCTCTGCTTCCCGCAGCGCATGATGGTCCTCGGCCCGCTCATGCACGCCGCCGGGCAGTGGAACGCGTTGAGCATGCTGCTGTGCGGCAAACGCGTGGTGCTGTCGACCGACCGCAGCTTCCGCCCCGACCGCGTGCTGGAGCTGGCGCACCGCGAGGGTGTGCACTCGCTCCAACTGGTGGGCGACGCCATGGCGCGCCCGTTGGCACGGCACCTGCTCACCGAACCCGGCCTCTGCCCCGACCTGACCTCGGTCCGCTCCGGCGGCACCCCGTTGACCCCGGGGGTGCGCAACCTGTGGCGCGCCTGGCGCGCGGACGTGGCCCTGGCCGACTCCTACGGGGGTTCGGAGACGGGTGTGTGCGGTTCGGCGACCGCCCCGGACGAGGCGGCCACGGTGGCCGACACCACCGAGCGGCGCAGCTTCACGATGGGCGGCAGCATCGCGGTGCTCGACGACGCCCTGCGACCGCTGGCACCGGGTTCGCCCGAGGTCGGCCGGATCGCCCGCACCGGGCGGATCCCGTTGGGCTACTACAACGATCCCCTCGCCACCGCCCGCACCTTCCCCACGGACGCCGAGGGGCGGCGCTGGGCGCTGTCCGGCGACTACGGCACCCGGGGCGAGGACGGTTCGATCGTCCTGTTGGGCCGGGGCAGCGTGGTGATCAACACCGCCGGGGAGAAGGTGTACCCCGAAGAGGTGGAGGCCGTGCTCAAGGCGCACCCGTCGGTGGACGACGTGATCGTGGTGCCCGCGCCGGACGAGGCGCTCGGTCAGCGGGTCACGGCGTTGGTGTCGCTCGCCCCCGGCAACTCCCCGGACGAGAGGGCGCTGCGCAGCCACTGTCGGGTGCGGTTGGCGGGGTTCAAGGTGCCGCGGACGGTGCACTTCGTGGACCGGGTGCGGCGCACGGCGGTGGGCAAGCAGGACTACCGGTGGGCCGCCTCGGTGGCCGGCGACGGCGCCCGCAACGCCCCGTTGCGGTGATCCACGGCGCACCTCGCGGACACCCGTTTTTCGGTCTCTAAGCCGATACGAACTCCTTCAGCCGAAACCGGCCTTTCGGGCGCTCTCAAGCTCCCCCGACCTCCCCGTCGACGCTAGAATGTCCTCGCCCGGCCCGAGGCACACGGTCCCCCTCCCCCAACGTGTGGCCGGGACGACGAATCTCGGCGCGTGACAGGGGATCTCACCCCTCCCGTGGACTCACGACGGACCGCGCCGACCATGCACCCCTTTGACCGGCCGGTTTACCGTGGGAACGGGACCGGCGGCACCATCAGGACGGAGGACGGCGCCCCCTTCCCGGAACCCTTCCGGGGTTGCGCCCGACAACATGGCCAAGTCAGCAGGCTCCTACATCTTCAACTTCGTGCGCGGCGGAGCCGTGGGCACGTCCGAGGCCCTGCCGGGCATCAGCGGCGGCACGGTCGCGCTCATCGTCGGTCTCTACGAGAAGCTGATCGGTGGCGCCGGCCACGTGGTCAGCGGGATCAAGCTGACCGTGACCGACGGTCTGCGTGGTCAGGGCATGAGCCGGGCCAAGGAAAAGTACGGTGAGGCGGACTGGCACGTCCTCCTGCCGGCCCTGGCCGGCATGGTGGTGTTCCTGCTCATCGCGCTGCTCACCATCGAGCCCCTGCTGCACGACTACGAGCAGTACGCCTACGCGCTGTTCTTCGGTCTGGTGCTGGCCAGCGTGTGGATCCCCTTCAGCGGGGCCGGTCTGCCGTGGAGGCCGCACCACTACCTGATCGCCCTCGGCGTCGCCGCGGCGGCGTTCTTCCTCACCAGCCTGCCCGCGGCCAACCTGCCCGCCCACCCGGTGGTGGTGTTCTTCGCCGCGGCGGTGGCGATCTGCGCCCTGGTCCTGCCCGGGATGTCGGGTTCGTTCATCCTGCTGACCGTCGGCCTCTACGAGCCGACCCTGCAGGCGGTCCGCACCGTCGACATGGGCTACATCCTCACCTTCGCGGCGGGCGCGATCACCGGTCTGGCCCTGTTCGTGAAGATCCTCCAGTACCTGCTCGACCACAAGCGCCAGATCACCCTGGTCGTGCTCACCGGTGTCATGGCGGGTTCGCTCCGGGCCCTGTGGCCCTGGCAGGACGAGTCGCGCGACATCCAGCCGCCCACCGACGTGCCGGCGACGGTGTCCTTCCTCGTGCTGGGCTTCGTCGTGGTCGCCGCCGCGCTCGTCTGGGAGCACCGCAAGCGGGCCCGGATCGAACACGAGGCCGGCCACCAGAACGTGTCCGTCTGACCCGTAGAGTCGGACCGAACAACCACATATCGGGTCGGGGCCCGTGGGCGCGTCACAGCGCCCCGGCCCCGACGGCGCGGGGTGCCGGTGATTCCACCGGCTGAGAGCACACCCGTCGAACCTGCCCTAGTTAGTACTAGCGAAGGAACGCCCATGAGCGTGTACAACGTCGTGTCCATCGCCGGCAGCGACCCCAGCGGGGGCGCCGGCATCCAGGCCGACCTGAAGTCGTTCTCCGCCCACGGGGTCTTCGGGATGAGCGTGGTGACGGCGTTGACCGCCCAGTCCACGCGCGGGGTCACCGGAGTACACGGTGTCCCCGCGTCGTTCGTCACCGCCCAGATGGACACGCTGTTCGAGGACGCGACCGTGCACGCGGTCAAGGTGGGCATGCTAGGCACCGCCGAGGTGACCGAGGCGGTGGCGGCGGCGATCGACCGACACGCCCTGCCGAACGTGGTCGTGGATCCGGTGATGGTCGCCAAGAGCGGGGACCGGCTGCTGGAGCGCGCGGCGATGGAGGCGTTGCGCACGGAGCTGCTGCCCCGTGCCGACCTCATCACGCCGAACCTGCCGGAGGCGGCCGACCTGCTCGACGAGAAGGAGGCCACCGACCTGGACACCATGCGGGCCCAGGCGGAACGGCTCCTCGCGCTGGGGCCGCGTCGGGTCCTCATCAAGGGCGGTCACCTGCCGGGCGACGAGAGTGTCGACCTGCTGGTGGACGGGGTGTCGGAGCCGCTGGAACTGCGCGCCCCGCGCGTGGCGACCCGCAACACCCACGGCACCGGCTGCACGCTGTCCTCCGCGATCGCCGCCCTCCTCCCGCAGAGCCCGGGCGTGGCGATCGCCGTGTCCGACGCCAAGACCTGGCTGACCGAGGCCCTGCACCGGGCCGACGAGATCGACGCCGGCGGCGGTCAGGGCCCGGTGCACCACTTCCACCTCTGGTGGTAGGACGAGACCGTCCGACGGTCAGGGGACCTCGGTCCGGGCACGGACCGCGAAGGCGCGCAGCGACCTCACCGGGGCGAACGCCCCCGGACCCCGCCGGAGCCCGTGTGCGCCCCGCGTCCACGTCACGCAGGGCCTGTCCCGCGGGGGCGCCGCGACGACGGGCCGGCGGCATCCGGCTCACACCGGTGGACGCGAAGAGGCCACCCCGAAGAGCCCGGGACCCGTCTGCGTCACACCGGGCCCCACGCACCCACCTCCGACCCCCGACCGGGCCACCGGCACGACGAGGGCGCCGCCTTCCTCGGTGACACGGTCGGCCCGCCGGTCCTTCACGCGGCCGACCGCTCGTCCGGCGGACGCCTGCGCAGATGCGTGTGCTCGATCGCGGGCGGCGTGTAGGCCATGTCCATCCGCCCGACACCGGTCCCCGGTGGGACGAGGGCGTCGATCCGCTCCAGCACGTCATCGGAGAGTCGGACCGTCGCTCCGGCCAGGAGATCGTCGAGCTGTTCCATCGTGCGAGGACCCGCGATCGCCGACGTGACCCCCGGGTGGGCGATGGCGAAGGCCATGGCCAGGTGTGTGAGCGGGATCCCGGCCTGCTCGGCGACGGGGACGAGCCGTTCGACCGTGTCGAGTCGGCGCTCGTCGGTCATGTGCCGGAAGACGTTCGTGCGCCGCAGGTCGCTCGGCCGGCCCTTGCGGCCCCGACCGGTGAGCAGGCCCTGCGCCAGCGGACTCCAGACCAGGACGCCCATCCCGTAGCGCAGGGCGACCGGGAGGACCTCGGCCTCGATCCCCCGGTCGAGGATCGAGTAGTTCGGTTGTTCGGCCCGGAACCGCTCCAGGCCACGGCGTTCGGACACCCACTGGGCCTCGACCATGTCGGAGGCCGGCATCGTCGAGGAGCCGATGGCGCGGACCTTCCCCGCGCGGACCAGATCGGTCAGAGCGGAGAGGGTCTCCTCGATGTCGACGCTCGGGTCGGGACGGTGGATCTGGTAGAGGTCGATGTGGTCGGTCCGCAACCGACGGAGGGAATTCTCGACCTCCGTGACGATCCATCTGCGCGACAGACCACGCTGATTGCGGTCGTCGCCCATGGACCCGTGCACCTTGGTGGCCAGCACGACGTGGTCGCGCCGGCCCTTCAGGGCCTGGCCCACGATCTCCTCGGACTCGCCGTGAGAGTACACGTCGGCCGTGTCGATGAGGTTGATACCGGCGTCGAGCGCCTTGTGGACGATGCGGATCGCGTCGGTGTGATCCGGGTTGCCGATCGCGCCGAACATCATGGCGCCCAGCGCGTACGGACTGACCTGAATACCGGTGCGACCGAGCGGACGGTACTTCATCGGGTCTCCTCTCGACACCGAGCGGTGTCGTAGACTTCGGCCAAGCGGGACACTGTCCCGTTCTCGGAATATACGGGACAGTGTCCCACTTAGCAAGGAGATCCGTATGCCCCGCGCTGACGCGCAACGCAACATCGACGCGCTGCTCTCCGCGGCGAAGGAGGAGTTCGCCCGAC
Organism: Nocardiopsis sp. MG754419; assembly: GCF_018207095.1. Classification (GTDB taxonomy): domain Bacteria; phylum Actinomycetota; class Actinomycetes; order Streptosporangiales; family Streptosporangiaceae; genus Nocardiopsis. The sequence continues at coordinate 54,108 of NZ_QOCZ01000008.1, forward strand.
AGGGGGTCGATGTGAGCGTGCGCGCGATCGCCGCACGGGCGGGGGTGGGGACGGCGACGCTCTACCGGCACTTCCCGCTCCGCTCCGACCTGATCGCGGCGGTGTTCCGCCGTGAGATCGACGCGTGCGCGGCCGACGCGGAGCGCCTCGCCGCCACGCACGCACCCGACGAGGCTCTGCGTCTCTGGTTGGAGCGCTACACACGGTTCGTGGCGACCAAGCACGGACTCGCCGCCGCGCTCCACTCGGGCGACCCCGCGTACAACTCCCTGCCGGGTTACTTCCACGAGAATCTCGGACCGGCGCTCGGACGTCTGCTCGATGACGGTGTGGCGGCCGGGGTAGCGCGGGAGGACGTGGACCCGCTGGATCTGTTGGGCGCGGTGTCCAAACTCTGCGTGCCCTCACCGGTCGAGGACGACGGCCCGCGGGTCTACAGGATGGTGGCGCTGCTCCTCGACGGGTTGCGTTACGGCGCCAAGAACCCCTCGGCCCCGGAGTAGGAACCCCGGGCCGGCCACCGGCCGTCCGGCCAGGGCTCACCATGGGGCGGCCGGTACGATGGCTCAGGAAAAACGCCCGCCGAGGACGTGCGCCCAGGGTTCGTCGACCTCGTCCAGGTCCAACATGGCAGCCATGTTGTCGATCATGCTCGCCCCGAACCAGCCGCGGGCCGCCTCCGCGTCACCGTCGACCATCGCCTGGACGATGTCCACCTGCGTGGCGTAGCAGCGACGGATCGCCTCACGGACGAGCGGCTCGCCCGCCGCGCGGTTGGCGTGCGCGAGGAACCCGAGGATCGTGCGATGGGCGACCAACACGGCGAGAGCCTCGCGCGCCACCTGGAGCGTCTCCTCCGGTGTCCTCTCCGCCCGTTCGGAGTCCCACGCGAAGCGCGACAACGTCCGCGCCATCACGTCCGAGACGTGGTCGACCGCCGCCGCGAACAGCGCCTCCTTGTTCGGGTAGAGGCGGTAGAGGTAGGGCTGGGAGATCCCCGCCGGCCCTACCCCGCCTGCGCACCAGCGCTCCCGGGACCACCGCCGCCGAGGCCCCGCGCCCTCCGGGCCGGCTCATCGGGACGGGGCCGCCACCGAGGGTGGGCGGCACGGCCCTCATGAACACGAAAAAGGGGGCCGGTCCGTGCGGACCGGGCCCCCTTCCTCTGTGCCTCGCGCGAGGTCGGGCCCCTCAGGCGCCCTCCCCCGTCACTTCCGGACGTCCTCCATGACGGCGTCCGGGTCCTTCCAGTTCGGGTAGCCGAAGAACTTGCGGGTCTCGGCGACGATGACCGGGGACAGCAGGAGCAGACCCACCAGGTTCGGCAGGGCCATCAGACCGTTGGCGATGTCGCTGAACAGCCAGACCGCGTCGATGCTGGCGGTCGCGCCGACGAACACGACGGCGATGAACACCAGACGGTAGGGCAGGACCAGGAAACGCTTGCCCTTGGCCAGGTACACCATGCAGCGTTCGCCGTAGTAGGACCAGCCGAGGATGGTCGTGTAGGCGAAGATCGCCACGGCGCCGGCGATGAAGATGACACCGAAGGAGCCGAGAGCCGGGCTGATCTGGGACAGCGACTGTTCCATGGAACCCGAGGTGAGCAGGACGCCCTTCTGGTCCGGGTCGTACCCGGCGGCCTCGTCGGCGTTCCACAGGCCGGAGGTGATGATCATCATCGCGGTCAGGGTGACCATGATGATGGTGTCGATGAAGGTCTGGGTCATCGACACCATGGCCTGACGGACCGGCTGGGTGGTCTTGGCCGCAGCAGCGGCGATGGCACCGGTGCCCAGGCCGGACTCGTTGGAGAAGATGCCGCGGGCCACACCGGTGCGGATGACCATCATGAGCGTGGCGCCCGCGAAACCGCCGGCGGCGGAGGTGCCGGTGAAGGCGTCGCTGAAGACCAGCTGGAAGGCGGGGAGCAGCTGCTCCCAGTTGATCATCAGGACCAGCAGGTTCATGAAGATGAACCCGATGATCATGAACGGCACGATCGCCGAGGCGAAGCGGCCGATGCTCTTGATACCGCCGAGGATGACGATGGCGACCAGGACCATCAGGACCGCGCCGATGATCCAGCGGTCGATGCCGGTGACGTCGTTGACGGCGCTGGTGACGGCCTCGGCCTGCGTGCCGTTACCGATACCGAAGGCGGCGATGGCGCCGAACACCGCGAAGGCGCCGCCGAGGAACACGCCCAGGCCGCCGGGAAGGCCGTTGCGCAGGTAGTACATCGGGCCGCCGGCCTGCTCGCCCTTCTCGTCCTTGATCCGGTACTTCACACCGAGGAGAGCCTCGCTGTACTTGGTGGCCATGCCGAACAGGGCGGTGACCCACATCCAGAACAGCGCGCCGGGGCCGCCGATGCCGATGGCGAGACCGACACCGGCGATGTTGCCGACGCCGACGGTGGCGGCGAGGGCGGTGCTGAGCGCCTGGTAGTGCGAGATGTCGCCCTCGGCCTGGTCGTCCGACTCCTTGCGGCGCACGAAGGCGAGCCAGAGCGCGTGTCCGAGTTTCGTGAACTGGAGCAGGTTCAGCCGGATGGTCAGGAAGACACCGGTGAGCAGCAACAACGGGATGAGGACCAACGGCCCCCAGATGATGTCGCTGAGCACACCGGCCATGTCAAGGAGTTGGTCCACGGGGGACTCCCTTTCGGTGAAGGTGTGGGGTCGAGGGAACCGGTGACGGAACGGGGGAACTGATGCCCTCGGAATCGCGTTGGCACAGATGGGCTCACTGCGATATCGGCAAAGAATGGCACTGACGCGTAACGAACGAATCACGTGCATTCGTCATGAACGTTGCGTCGTGCCGAGAGCGTCTCCGGTGTGCCCGGAGCGGGCCTCAGCCCGCCGTGTCACCCTCACCTTCGGCGTGGGCCAGCGAGAGCCTGCTGAGCACGGCCGCGGCCTCCACCGGATCCGCCCCCCTACCGACCGCCACACCCAACAGGTAGGTGGTGAGCGGCGCCGCCGGCCGTGCGACGGAGTGAGCGGCATCACGTGCCAGATCGAGGATGCGGTCGACGTCGGCCTTCTGGAGCGGTTCGCTCCCGGACAGGTCGAGCTCCTCGAACACCAGCCCCGCCCATTCCACAAGGGTCACTGTTCGACTCCTTCACATGTGTGCCGAAAACTGTCGGCGATCATAGCCATCCCGGGGTCATGGTGCGGCCAGACGACGGTACCCGCCTCGTCACCGCCCGCTCGTCGAACACACGCCCACCCTTCGGGGACGGTTCGTCCGGGCAGCGGCCCCGGTTCATTCTCCGAGCCTAGCGTCGGGAGCAGCGAGAATCCGGCGTTGGGAGCCCGTGCGCATGTCCCCCACCACTCCGCTCATCCACCACCCCCCGACCACCGACCCCGATCGTCCCCTTCGGGTGGCCGTCGTGACCGAGTCGTTCCTGCCCCAGATCAACGGGGTGACCAACTCCGTGTGCCGGGTGACCGAGCACCTGGCCGCCGAAGGCCACCGGGCCGTGGTGCTCGCGCCCGGCCGCGGACCCACCTCGTACGCCGGGTTCCCGGTGCTGCGCTCGCCGGCGGTCCCCCTCCCGGTGTACCGGGACTTTCCCGTCGGTCTGCCGCTGCGACGGTCGATGACCGCCGCCCTGCGCGCCTTCGCCCCCGACGTGGTGCACCTGGCCTCGCCCACGCTCTTCGGCGCCGCGGCCGTGGACGTGGCACGTCGCTGGGCGTTGCCGACCGTGGGCGTGTTCCAGACCGACCTGGCCGGTTTCGCCGGACGGTTCGGCCTCCCCGGCGGCGAGGCGCTGTGGTCCGCGCTGCACCGCGTCCACTCGGCGGTGGACCGGACGCTGGTCCCCTCCTCCGCAACGATGGAAGCGCTGTCCGACCGCGGGTTCCCACGGTTGGCGCTGTGGCGCCGGGGGGTGGACACCGACCGCTTCCACCCCGAACACCGCTCAGAGGAGCTACGGCGTCGGCTGGCCCCGAACGGCGAGACCATCGTCGGCTACGTGGGGCGGCTGTCCAGGGACAAGCGTGTGGAACTGCTGGCGCACCTGGAGCGCATGCGCGGCGTCCGGTTGGTGGTGGTCGGTGACGGCCCCGACCTGGCGTGGCTGCGGCGGCGGCTGCCGGACGCGGTGTTCACCGGTCGGCGCACGGGCGAGGACCTGTCACGGCTGTACGCGGCTCTGGACGTGTTCGTGCACACCGGGGCCGACGAGACCTTCTGCCAGGCCGTACAGGAGGCGCTCGCCTCCGGGGTACCGGTGGTGGCCCCAGCCGCCGGCGGCCCGCTCGACCTGGTCACCGACGAACACAACGGTCTGTTGTACGAACCCGCATCGGTGCGCGCGTTCAAGGTCGCGGTCGGTCGACTGGCCCACAACGGGCAGGTGCGTCGGAGGATGGCGGAGGCCGCACGGCCCTCGGTGGCGCATCGGACCTGGACCAGGGTCAACCGCGAACTGGTGGCCCACTACCGTTCCGTGATCACCCCCAGCCGGGAGCTGGCCGCCCGGTCGGCGCAGCGCCTGGGCACCTGACCCGACCGGCCCGACGAGCCGTCGCTCGCCCCCGGCGACACGAACGGGCCCCTCCCCGAGAGAGATGGGGGAGGGACCCGTCGGTTGTGTCCGCCTCGCCCCCTTAAAACGTGGCGGACACAGGCTCGGGATACCGGTTCACTGGGCCGATCGCGCGACCTCGCGACGCACCGGGATCACGGTGGTGGCGTGTTCCGCGCCCTCGTCCAGCAGACCGCCGAGGACCTCGGCGAGCCGGTCCAGGTGGGCGCGGATCCACGGCAGGGCCAGCGGGTCGTGTGCGGCCAGGGCGGCGTAACGACGCTCCTCGGAGTCGCCGTAGAGCAGGCTGGTGGCCACGCGCATGCGCAGGGTGTCGGGGCTCTCGCCGAACTCGACCGCGGGCAGGACCCCCATCCCGTACCGCTCCAGCAGCAACCCGGTGAGTTCGGGTCCGGTGGTGATCCCGTGCAGGGCGCCGAGGCGTTCCCGGACCGGTTCGAAGTCCGGGTACAGGTAGAAGGCGGCATTGGGGGCCGCCACCTTCGCCCCGGCTCGGGTGAAGGTGTCGGCGACGGCCCGCGCCACGATGCCGTGCAGGCGGCGGCTGCGGTCGATGTGGTCGACCAGCGCGGCCGGCTCGGCGAAGGCGTGCGCCGCGGCCTCCTGCACGGGTGCGGCCGGGCTGGACCAGATCTCGCTGGCCACACCGAGCAGTCCGCCGCGCAGGCGGTGGCCGATCGCGGAGTCGGGCAGGCGCAGGACACCGATCCGCCAGCCGCCCAGGGCCAGGTTCTTGCTCAGACCGCTGGAGATGACGGTGCGCTCGGGCGCGTACTCGGCGGGGCTGCGCACGACGGCGCTCTCGCGACCCTCCGCGTCCAGGTGGACCAGGTCCCGGTAGATCTCGTCGGAGATGATGACGAGGTCGAGTTCGCGGGCGACGTCGGCGAGTCGGCGTACCGTCTCGGCGTCGGCGACCGTCCCGGTCGGGTTGTCGGGCACGGTGACGATGACGGCGTTGACGGTACGCCCCTGCTCACGGGCGGCGGTGACGGCGGCGTGCAGCAGGTCCGGCTGGGGTACGCCGCCCTGGCCGGTGGCGGTCGGTACCAGGAGGGGGTTCTGTCCCAGGAGTCGGCTCTGCGCGGCGTAGCTGACCCAGCTGGGCGCCGCGATGGCGGTGTCGCCACCGATCTCGAGGAGCAGGCTGTACAGGAGCGGTTTGCTTCCGGGTCCGGCGATGACCAGGTCGGGGTCGGTGGGCAGACCGCGGCGTTCCCAGTACCCGGCCGCGGCCTCGCGCAGTGCGGGCGAGCCCGCGACGGGACCGTAGGCGTTGGCACCGTTGCCCGCGGAGAGTCGGTCCCGCATGACCGGGTGCACCGGCAGTCCTGCCTCACCGAAGCCGAGCGGAAGAACGCGCACCCCCTGGCGGCGCTTCTCGGCGAGGGCTTCGTTGACGGCGAGCGTGGCGGACACAGTGACGGTCATCGATGACTCATCTCCGATTGGACGTTGGGCGCCGGGTCGATCCTCGGGCCGGTGTGGCGCCCGGTGGGCGACCTCTCGAATTCCACCCTGCCCAGGAATGGTCATCAGTACAAGCGACTCTTTCCGATGCTGAGGTTAAGATATCCTTATGCTCGATCTCCGCCGCCTGCAGTTGCTCCGAGAATTCAGCGTCCGGGGCACGATCGTCGCCACCGCGAGCGCCCTCGGGTACACGCCCTCGGCCGTCTCCCAACAGCTCGCCACCCTGGAACGGGAGACGGGGGTGCCGCTGCTGGACCGCTCCCCGCGCGGGGCCGAACTCACCGACGCCGGCCGCCTCCTGGTGGACCAGGCCGGAGAGATCCTGGCGATGGTCGAGGCGGCCGAATCGGTGCTGGCCGAGCAGGCCGACGTCGCCCTGGGCGTGGTCACGGTGACCGCCTTCCCGACCGCCGCGGTGGCGTTCGCGCCGCAGCTGGCGCCCCCACTGCGTCGACACGAGGGCATGCAGTTGGTGCTGCGGCAGACGCTGCTGGCCACCGGCACGCAGAAGGTCCGCTCGCGCGAGGTCGACGTCGCGATCGTCGACGAATGGACCGGCCAACACCCGGGACGGGGTCCGGACAGCGGGCTGCGCCACGTCCACCTGCTGCGGGACCCGATGGTGCTGGCGGTCCCGGAGGACCACCGACTCGCGGACCCCTACGTTCCGCTGGTGTTGGACCGGCTGCTCAACGAGTCGTGGATCGTGGCCCCGGAGGGGGAGCGTTCGCGCTACGGCACCGACAAGCTCTTCTCCGAGGTGGGCGGGTTGCCGGCGGCCACCTGGGAGTTCGAGGGCTTGGGCACGATCCTGAGCCTGGTCTCGAAGGGGATCGGGATCGCCGCGGTCCCGGCCCTGGCGATGGTCGGAGCGCCGGCGGGCCTGGTCTACCGGCGGCTGCCCTCACCGCCGGAGCGGCAGGTGTACGCGGTGCTGCGCCCGGCCTCGCTGCGCCGGCCCGCCGTGCGGGTGACCCTGGACGCCCTCCGGCAGGCGGCCCGCAGCGTGGAGGACGAGATCGATCCCCTCACCACGGCGGACGACCCCACGCGGTGAGCTGGCGCGCGGCGCGTGGGGGCGCCGAACGTGCGGGGCGCCGGACACGGAGGAACGCGGCACGCCCGAGGCGTACCGCGTTCGGTGGTGCGGCGCCGGGACCCGGCACCCTCACGCGCCGCTCCCCCGTCGGCGCACCTTGTCGATCCTGCGGCGGAGTCGGCGACAGACGTGTCGAGCGCGATCACGGTCGTCGCGGGCGTTCCACCAACGAGAGTAGGCTTCCAGTCTCCGTTTGCGCAGGGACTCCAGCTCGGCCTCCATCCGGTTCACCCGGTGCTCCAAGTCGATGCGTTCGCGTTCGAACGACGACATGTCGCGCTCGTGGAACCCCGCCTCCCGTTCGGCGCTGAGCAGCCGTTCGGTGAGGCCCTCGGTCATGTTCCCGCCCTTGGAGAGCCGGCCGAGGCCTGCCTGTCCGCTGATGCCTTCGAACCACACAACTTCATGTGTTTCCCGAAGTGCCCCAACATCACCGTTGGCTACGCAAAGAATACGGAAAGTGGCATAAGGCTTATTTGTCCATTTTCTCGGTGCCGCCACGACGGAGCGCCCTCTCAGGCGACCAGGGAACGCCCACGCTCCGCGCCGACCGCGCCCCACGCGCGCAGCCGCGTGTAGACCCGTTCGAACCGGTCCAACGATCGGTGGTGGTCGTGTTCCCGGGCCACCAGACGACTGGCCGCCCCGAACGCCTCCCGGCCCGCTCCGAGCACCGCCAGGAGCCGTTCGGCCAGGACCGCGTCGTCCCCCGGTGGGAACAGGAACCCGTTGCGTCCGTTCTCCACCAGGTGCGGCAGCGCCATGGCCTCGGCCGCCACCACGGGCAACCCCGCCGACATCGCCTCCAGCGTGGCGATGCTCTGCAGCTCGGCCACGCCCGCGATGGCGAACGCGTCCGCGGCGGTGTACACCAGCGGCAGGTCTTCGTCCGGCACGAACCCCAGGAAGAACACACGGTCGTCCACGCCGATCCGCACGGCGAGCGCCCGGAGCTCCTCCTCACAGCGCCCGGTGCCGGCCAGGGCCAACTGCACGTCGCGTTCGGGCGCGACCCGGGCCAACGCCCGGATCGTGTCCTCGATCCGCTTCTCCTCGTCCAGGCGCCCCACGAACACCACGGTGTCACGGTCGGGCAACCCGAACCGGGCCCGCGCGCGGTCCCGCTCTCCCGGCCGCGGCGCGAAGCGGTCCAGATCGATCCCGCACGAGATCGCCTCGATCTCCCTCGCGAACCCCTTCTCCCGCAACAGCTCCGCCGCCCGCGGGGTCGGCGTGGTCACGTGGTCGGCCTCCATCGCCACCCGCACCATGTCCCCCCACGCGGCGGCGCCCGCCCACCGCTGCATCGGACGGGGGACATGGGCGTGCGCGTACAGGTTGTCCGGCATGAAGTGGTTGGTGAGCAGCACGGGAACGCCCAGGGAACGGGCCCGGCGCAACGCCGCGCGACTGAGCGTGAAGTGGCTCTGGACGTGGACCACGTCGGGGTCCAGGCGCCGCAGCAGCCGCGCGATGTGCCCGCTCATGCCCAGGGGAAGAGCCGCCCGCATGTCGGTCTGGAAGGGGATCGGCGCCGACCTCAGACGGTGCTCGGTCACCGGGCCGTTCACCCTCACGTGCGGTTCGCCCTCCGCCGAGGGGCACACCACGTGCACCCGATGCCCCCGCCCGGCCATCCCCTCCGCCAGGCGGTGGGTGAAGTACGCGGCACCGTTGACGTCGGGTGGATAGGTGTCCGAAGCGATGAGCACACTCAGTGGACGATCGGACTGGACCATGGTGAGAACTCCTTCGTTCGACGCGTGGTGCCCGCGATCGGCACACCAGGTGTGGTGTCGGCGGGTGTCGGGTGGGCGTGGTTCAACGGCTCTGGGAGCGCTCGCCGGAGGGGGCCGACGCGGGGTCGGCGGCCTCCGGGTTCCGATGTCGGGAACGGGCCAGGCTCACCGTGCCCAGGATCGCCACCAGGGCGAAGAGCACGGCCGCGATGGCGGTCACCGGGGTGTCGGGCACACCCTCGCCCAGGAGGAGCGCGCCGATCCCGACCCCGACCACGGGGTCGGCGATGAGCAGGGTCGCGTAGGCGGCGGCGAAGTGACCGGTCCGGTAGGCGTTCTGCAGGAGCAGGGCGCCGAACACGGCGGTGACGCACGCCAGGAGGGTCAACCAACTGAAGAGGTGCACCGGGTCGGCGGTGGCGCCGGCGGCGACCACCCGGGCCAGACCGGAGGTGGTGCCGAGCGCGGATCCGCCGGCCAGGGCGAGCGCGAGGGCGCGGGCACCGCTGGGCATCCAGTGCGCCGTGACGTAGACGAGCAGACCGGCGCCGATGACCCCACCGGCCAGCCACAGACCGGTCTCGGTCGACATCACCGGGGTCTCCACACCGTGCGGGAACAGCCACAGCACACCGACCAGCCCGACCATGACCGCGATCCCGGCGAAGATCTGTGAGGCCCGCACCCGCTGGCGGTTGAAGAGCGCCGACAGCACGATGGCGAACAACAGTCCGGTGACCCCGATGGGCTGGATGATGGTGAGCGGCGCCCCGCTGAGGGCGATCAGGTGCAACGTCGCGCCCAGTACGACCGCACCGCTGCCCAGCAGCCACCGGGGTTGGCGCAGGAGGTGCAACAGGAAACCCGCACGCGCGACCTGTCGGCCCGGGGCCCGGACCGCGTCGCGCTCCTGCATCGCCGAACCGAACGCCAGGCTGAAGGCGCCCGTCACGGCGATGAGCACGTGCCAGATCATCAGTGGCCCCGCTCCGACCGGAGCGGAACGTCATCCTGGGCGCCCCGTGTCATCGCCCGCATCCCGTCTCCTCCGACGCTCGGTCCGCACCCGCGTTCACCCGGAACCGGGTATGGCAGAACTCTACGGAACAGGGGTGTGACCAGGCGATAAGGCCGACCCCCCTCTGCGTGGTGGTGACATCTCCTCCTGGTGCGCTGGTGCGCACACGACCATCGACGACGGCGCCCCGTCGTTTCGGCGAGGCGCACATCGGTCCCACGTCCCTACGTGTGCCGCAAAAGCCGATGCCCTAAGAGCCATTGCGGGTCAAAACTAGGTATGGGATGGCCCCTAACGCCGCAGGCCGAAAGACCGATTGGCACCGGACCCTTGGGCCGGCACGAGTGGGCGTGACACTATGTCGGGAATTGGTCTAGACCGGATAGGAGCAGCGCCTCGTGCCTGACAACCCCCGTACCGCCCCCTCGGACGTCTCCCTGGTACCCGTGCCCCGCGAGATCACCACCGAAGGCACGGAAGGGCTGGTGCTCGACGCCGCCACCCGCATCTCCGCCGACCAGGCCGCCGCGTCCACCCTCACCTGGCTGCGGCGCGAGCTGGGCGCCGCGACCGGGCTGCCTCTGGCCGTCGGCCATGAAGAGGACGCGCGGATCCGCCTGAGCGTGGACCCCACCGCCGGCCTGGGACCGGAGGGCTACCGACTGATCGTGGACGTGGAAGGCGCCCTCGTCGTCGGACACGACGCCGCGGGGGTCTTCTACGGTGCTCAGACGCTGCGCCAGCTCCTGCCCGTGGACGCGTACCGTTCCGCCCCCGTGGACCGTGGCACGGACGCCACCGAGTGGCGGCTGCCCGCCGTCCGGATCACCGACGCGCCCCGGTTCCGCTGGCGGGGCGCGATGCTCGACATCGCGCGGCACTTCCAACCGCGACGGGAGATCCTGCGGTTCATCGACCTGCTCGCCCTGCACAAACTCAACGTGCTGCACCTGCACCTGACCGACGACCAGGGGTGGCGGGTGGAGATCCGCCGTTATCCGAAGCTCACCGAGCTGGCCTCCTGGCGGACGGAGAGCCAGCTCGGCAGCACCGAACCGCCGGTCTTCGACGGACGCCCGCACGGCGGGTTCCTCACCCAGGACGACATCCGTGAGATCGTCGCCTACGCCGCCGCCCGGCACATCACGGTGGTCCCGGAGATCGACGTGCCGGGCCACTCCCAGGCCGCGATCCACGCCTACCCCGAACTCGGCGAGGTCGGCGACATCCCGGTCGGGACGCGGTGGGGCATCTTCGAGGAGGTCCTGGCCGTCACCGACCACGTACTCGACTTCTACAAGAACGTCTTCGACGAACTCATCGAGCTGTTCCCGAGCCCCTACATCCACGTGGGCGGGGACGAGTGTCCCAAGACGCAGTGGAAGAACAGCGCCTCGGCGCAGCAGCGCATCCGCGACGAGGGACTGGCCGACGAGGAAGAGCTCCAGAGCTGGTTCATCCGTCGGTTGGACGACCACCTCACCGAACGCGGTCGCCGGTTGCTCGGCTGGGACGAGATCCTCGAGGGTGGGCTGGCGCCCGGCGCCACGGTCATGTCCTGGCGTGGTGAGGAAGGCGGGATCGCCGCCGCCCGCGCGGGCCACGACGTCGTCATGGTGCCCACCGCCACCTCCTACCTGGACTACAAACAGTCCGAGAGCCCGGACGAGCCGGTCAAGGTGGGCACGCTGCTGCGGGTGGAGGACGTGTACACGAGCGACCCGATCCCGGCCGAGCTCACCGAGAAGGAGGCCGCGCACGTCCTGGGCACCCAGGTGAACCTGTGGACGGAGCACATCGACACCCCGCGCAGGCTCGACTACATGGCGTTCCCGCGCATCTCGGCGTTCGCGGAGAAGGCCTGGTCGACCCATCGGCGCGACTGGGCCGAGTTCGAGCCGCGCCTGGCGCACCACCTCGGCCGTCTGGACGCCGCGGGGGTGGAGTACCGCCCGCTGGACGGCCCCCGCCCCTGGCACACCCGGCCGGGGCTCCGGGGGTGGGGCGAACCCGGTGCCGACGCCGACACCACGGGTCAGGGCCCGGATCGGCCCTGAGCCCTCCCCCGCGGGCGCGTTCCAGGGCCGGTGACCACCGCACGGGACACGTTCCGACCACGGTGACCGCGTGACCCCGGTATCGGGGCCGACACCCGTCCACGGGACCCCCACACCCACGGTGGCGGTGTGGAGGCCCCGTGGCGCTCCGCCCCGCGACCGGGCCGGGGACGCCGCGCCTGGCCCCGGCGTCCTCGCGCCCC
>NZ_QOCZ01000071.1 GCF_018207095.1 Nocardiopsis sp. MG754419
CCATCGCCGAACTCCTCACCAACACCGCCAAACACTCCGGAGCCACCCACGCCTGGGTCCACATCAACCACGGCCGCCAACGACTCGTCATCACCATCACCGACAACGGCCACGGCGGAGCCACCCCCACACCCGCAAGCGGACTCGGCGGCATCGCCCGACGCCTCGACGCCTTCGATGGCACGATGAACATCACCAGCCCCACAGGCGGACCCACCATCATCACCCTGGAGATTCCGTGCGCGTTGTCATCGCCGAAGACCTTGCCCTCCTCCGCGACGGACTCATAAGACTCCTCCAAGCCCACGAATTCACCGTCGTCGCCGCCCTCGACAACGGCCCCGACCTCCACACCGCCCTCACCGAACACAAACCCGACGTCGCCGTCGTCGACGTACGCCTACCCCCCACCTTCACCGACGAAGGCCTCCAGGCAGCCATCGCCGCCCGCACCCACATCCCCGGCCTACCTGTCCTCGTCCTCTCCCAGCACGTCGAACAGCTCTACGCCCGCGAACTCCTCTCCGACGACGCCGGAGGCGTCGGCTACCTCCTCAAAGACCGCGTCTTCGACGTCAACCAGTTCATCGAAGCCATCCGCCGCGTCGCCGCCGGCGGCACCGCCATGGACCCCGCCGTCATCTCCCAACTCCTGGCCCGCCAGGACCACAGCGGCCCCCTCGCCCAACTCACCCCACGCGAACGCGAAGTCCTCGCCGAAATGGCCGAGGGCCGCTCCAACTCCGCCATCGCAGGACGCCTCTACATCACCGAGAAAGCCGTCAGCAAACACATCAACAACATCTTCACCAAACTCGACCTGCCGCCCTCCTCCGACGACAGCCGCCGCGTCCTCGCCGTCCTCGCCTACCTCAACGGCCGGAACTGACCCCGCACACGACAACGGCCGCGGCCCCCGAAGGAGCCGCGGCCGCCGCACACCACCCGTCGATCAGTCCCGACGCACCCGATACAACCCGTCGATCTCCTCGGAGAACGCACGCAACACCGCGTCCCTGCGCAACCCACCCGACGGATGCACCAACCCCGACTGCATCGTGAACTCCTCGGCCAGCACATGGAACGACCGCACCGCCAAATGCCGCGGCACACTCCGATTGGCCTCGTACACCAACCCCTGCACCTCCCGCAGAAGCTCACGGTCCCCCGCGATCTCCTCCGGCGCCATCGACAACGGCCGACCGTTCACCAAACGCCAGTACTCCAACTGATCACGCACCAAGGTGACCAACGCACTCGCGAACGGCCGCCCCTCCACGATCACCAACACCTGGCTGATCAGCGGATGCGCCCGCAACCGCTCCTCGAACCCCGCCACCAACTCCGCGTCCCGCGACCGGTCCGCCGCACCCGACCGCACCACCACACCCGACTCCGCAGCCGGCTCCGGCTCGGGCTCCGCACGCGCCTGCGACACCCACGGATCCTCGGCAGGCGCCACCTCGGCCGGCCTCACCACCGAAACCACCGCGTCCTCACCACCACGCGGCCGCTCCACCCGCGCCACAGCCCGCTCCGGAGCGGGCTCCACCACCCGCGGCACGAACCCATCCGGCACCCGCGCGGACGACGCCTGGGGCCGCACACGACCCAGCACCCGCACGAAGCCCTCATCGTCCACCTCGACCACCACCCCGGTGGTCAACCACCCCTCACGGAACGCCGCCCGCGTCCCCTCCGCGTCGCCCCAGTACCCCAGGAACAACGCACCACCCAACAGACACAACTCACCCTCGGGCGACACCCACCACTGACGATCGGGCAACACCCGCCCCACCGACCCCGGCACACGATCACCCACCGCGTTCGCACAGAACACACCGGCCGTCTCCGCGACCCCGTACGCCTGCATCACCGGAACACCCACACCACCGAAATAGCTGTCCAACCGCTCCGACAGCCCACCACCCCAACACACCGCCAGATGCACCCGACCACCCAGCACGTCCCGGATCTTGGAGAACGACCAGTCGTACATCGACCGCGACAACCGGGCCCAGGCACCCTTCTTCTTCGCCTGGTCGAACTGCACCGCGGCGTCCATCGCCGCGTTGAACGTCCCCACCGAATCCCAGTCCGTCGAATGCGCCGAAGCCCGCTCCGACCCGTGCACACGCTCGAGCAACCGCGGCGTGCACACCAACACCGTCGGCCTGAACCGGTCCAACTCACTCCGCAACCGCCCCGGAGCCACCACACCCAACCGGACTCGACCCACCACACAGGCCACCAACGTCGCCAACCCCGGCAACTGCGACAACGGCAGATCCACCACCGCGCTCGCCTTGCCCGGCGCCAGCTCCGACAACCGCGGCCACATGCGATCCACCAGATCCGCCGCAGCCGACAACAGACCGCCGTGCGAGAGCACCACACCCCGCATCGAACGCGACACCGTGCTCACCGGATACAGGACCACCGCCGGATCCTCCGGCACCACCACATCCCGCCGAAAACGCACCGACGAGGCGTCCATGTACGCCCCCAGGCTCACCACCTCGGGCAGACCCTCCTCGAAGCGCCACACCCGCCCCAGGTCCGGCAACTCCCGCTGCAACCCCGCCACCACGCGATGGGCCCGCACCCCCGACACCACCGCCACCGCGGGACGCACATCACGCACCACCTGCGTCAACCGCTCCGAGGACGCCTCCATGGCGACCGGCACCAACACCGCCCGCACCGACCACACCGCGTACGCCAAACGCACCCAGTCATGGCCCGAAGGCAGCACCACCAACACCCGATCGCCCTCGGCCACCCCGGCCGCCACCAGGCCCTTGGCCACCGCCGTCACCTCGGTCGCGAAACCCCCCGCGGTCCGACGCTCCCAGCGGCCCTCCTCCAGCACCGAGAACACCTGCGCATGCGCGTCAGAGGTCGCCACGTCATAGACCTGGTCGCTCAGCCCGGACTGGCCTCGCGCCACCGAACCGGGGGTCTCGCCCATATCCAACTCATCCTCTGCCACATCGGAAGGCGGGCCACCGATTCCCACCCGCCTCAATCGGGGAATCGTGCCCTACTGTGCCCATTTCCCCACCGAACGGCAACCTCAGAGAAGTTCGACGAAACCCCCGACCTCGGGCTCATCCCACCTTCACCCGCGCACCCCACACAAAAGCCGCCACCGACAACACCGCCACCGACGCCATCACCACGGACATACTGACCAACGACGCCTCACCCGACGGAGTCATCCCGGCCAACGCCGCGATCGCACCACCCAAGGCGAACTGCAGTGAACCCATCAACGCCGAAGCCGTACCGGCCACCGCCACCGGCTGACCGTCCAGAGCCGACACCGTCGCGTTCGGCATGATGAAACCGACGCTGAACATCATCAGCGCCAACAACGACGACACCATCCACAACTGGGCCCACCCGGCCAACGCCAACACCAACAGCGTCAGCACCGCCACCAGAGCCAACAACAGTCCCATCAACAACCGTCGCCGCGTGTCCACCCGACCCACCAGCAACCCGTTGCCCTGCGTCCCCGCCATCGACGCCAACGCGTTCACCGCGAACAACCACCCGTACGTCTGCGGCGAGACACCGAACTCGTTCTGGGACACGAACGAGAACGCCGACACGTAGGTGAACAGCATCCCGAAGCTCAACCCCAGCGACAGCACCGGCGCCACGAACCGCCGGTTCCGCACCAGAGCGCCCACCGTCGCCACCAACATCCGAGGCCCCTGGGCCCGACGCTCGGAGGCAGGCAACGACTCCGGCAACCAGAACAGCACCAACACGAAACTCAGCGCCGACATCACGGCCAGCACCCAGAAACTCAACTGCCAGGGACCCACCAGCAACAGCTGGGCGCCCACCAGCGGAGCCAGCAACGGCGCCAACATCATCACCAGCGCCAGCCGCGAGAAGAACCGCACCGCGTCATCGCCCTGGAACAGGTCCCGCACCACCGCACGCGCGATCACCGCACCCGCGGCCCCGGCCACCCCCTGCACGAAACGCAACACGATGAACGCCGTCACGTTCGGCACGAACACGCACAGCACCGACGTGATCGTGAACAGGGCCACGCCCACCAGCAACGGCCGACGCCGGCCCCAGGCATCGCTCATCGGACCGATCACCAACTGGCCCGCGGCCAACCCCAACATGATCGCGGTCAGCGTCAACCCGATCTGCGCCTCGGAGGCCCCCAGCTCCTGCGTGATCTGTGGGAACGCCGGAAGGTACATGTCGGTGGCCAACGGGCCGGTGGCGGTCAACACACCCAGCACCAACACCAGCAACACGATCGCGCGACGCGGACGTACCGGGGGTGAGGCCGCCTGTTCGGCGGTGACGGGGGAGGTCGAGGACTGCACAGGTACTCCTGTTCAGAAACGGGGACGGGGTGGCCGGGAGCGCGCCCACGGGCGCGGGCCACTCCATACCAACACCGAACGGGAGGAATTCGCTCCCCACCCAACCACCCCGAAACCTGTGATGTCCCTTACCCCGAAGCGGACATTCACCGCACCAAGCGGTCCAACAACCTTTCCACCTCGGCTTCCGGATCGACCGTCAACCCTCCGTGCACCGGACCGGCCTGCACGATCGTGCTGCGAGGTGCGGTGAGCCACCGGAAACGCGGACCGGGACGTTCACGGCCGGCCGGACCCGCCTCGGCCCCACCACGGCACATCGCCTCCACCGCCTCCAGAGCCCGACGCACCCCCACCACGTCCACACCCGGGTCCAACGCCCGCAGCCGGTC
Source organism: Nocardiopsis sp. MG754419 (assembly GCF_018207095.1). Taxonomy (GTDB): domain Bacteria; phylum Actinomycetota; class Actinomycetes; order Streptosporangiales; family Streptosporangiaceae; genus Nocardiopsis. The sequence continues at coordinate 4,754 of NZ_QOCZ01000071.1, forward strand.
CTCGTCCAGGTCCGAACGCGCGGCCAGGAACGCCCGGTCCTGGCTGTAGACGATCACTCCGGCGTTGACGCACTCGCCGCGCTCCAGACACGGCACCACACGCAGCAGGGCGTACTCGAACACCGCACGGTCGCGTGTGATCCCCACGCGACCGGTGGTCACCACGCTGTACCTCTCGCTCACGCGCCCACCTCCGGAAGCCAGGACCGATCGGCCACGCGGGCCAGCAGATGACGGACGTAGGCCTCACGGACCTGTTCCGGGGCGTCGAAGCCGGGCTCTTCCTCCAGCCACACGTCCGGCACGAGTCCCACCACCCGGCGCAGGAGCTCCTCGTCCACACGGGGTGCCAGGTCGGCGTCGGCCGCGGCGAGGTCGGGCCGGAAGCCCGACAGGACGTGGTCGGAGGCGTCGTAGGGGCGCGTGACGAACCGGTCGGCGTTGGGCCAGCTGTGGTGGAAGATCAACGTGGCCCCGTGGTCGATCAGGTAGGGCGCACCGTGCCACATCAGCATGTTGGGGTTGCGCCAGGAACGGTCCACGTTGCCCGTCAGGGCGTCGAACCACAGCACCCGGGCGGCGAGGTCGGGGGCGACGTCGAACGTCAGTGGGTCGAAGCCCAGGGACCCGGGAAGGAAGTCCATTCCCAGGTTCAGCCCGTCACTGGCCTTGAGCAGCTCTTGGACCTCCTGATCGGGTTCTCCTCGACCGATGACCGCGTCGAACTCCACCAGGGCCAACTCCGGGACCGGCAGCCCCAGGGCCCGTCCCAACTCCCCGGTCAGGACCTCGGCCACCAGGGTCTTGCGCCCCTGACCGGCCCCGATGAACTTGACCACGTACATCCCCAGGTCGTCGGCCTCGACCAGACCGGGGAGCGATCCTCCTTCGCGCAGCGGTAGGACGTACCGCGTCGCGATCACTTTCTTCAGCACGCCGGTCAGCATAGACACAACCGTCGACCGCACGGTGCGCACGCACCGACCGCACCCACGGGGAGCGTCCGTCGGCCGATCCGCGCGCACCAACGGACGCGGCATCGGACGCACGGGGCGCGCACCGTCACTTCGCGCAGGAACGGGGACGGCGTGCACAGTCGTCAGTCGTTCGGAGCCCGACGGTGTCCGACCACCCTCCGCCGCACCACCGAACCCCGTCACGGCCCCCTATATCCGCCCCTGAACACGTTCTAGAAGTGCCCTGGAATGAGCGCGACACGGCGCCCCTCTCCCGTGCGGAGTCCGATGAGTCGGGCGGCGTAGCCGCTCCTTTGTTTTTTCGAAGAAAATGCTTTTGAACAAAAGCTCCGCCACCTTTACGACGTAGATTTTAAGGAGAGACACGACCACCCTCGAGGTTTCCCCTCCACGATCCCCCCGTTTTCGGGGCCCATCCACTTCCGCCGGGCACCCCACCGACGCCCGCGGCCCCGGGGCTCCCCCGTATCCGAACGGAGGCCCCCGAGGGCCGCACTCCCCTCGCGTCAGAGGTTGTCCTCGGGCTGCTCTCCCCACTCCTCGTCGCCGTCCTGCCCCGGCCCCGGCACCGTGGGCACAGGGGTGGGTTCCGCGTCCTCCCCCGGCGAGGGTTCCTGCGCCGGCTCGGACTCCTCCGACTGCTCCGGCTGCGCCGGCTCGGACGGCTCCGGCTGGGGGAACTGCATCAACCACAGGTACAGCGCGAACATCAGGAGCAGCAGCAACAGCAACAGCGCACCCAGGGTGCCGATGAGCCACCAGTTGGCCTCGCCACGCGCCACCTTGCTGTCCCGCCCGCCGGGCAGAGCGCTCCACCGCACCGACGAGGCGCCCCGCTCCCCCGCCCAGTGCGGCATCACCATCGGGCCACTGGGCACCACCGGGCCGCCCCGACCGGCACGTTCCAAGAACGCGCCGGCGTCCGCACCGCCGCCCTCCTCGAACGGGCAGGCCACCCAGAGTGCCGAACGTCCGGTGGTGCGCGCCGCCACGACCTCGTCGCTGCGGCCCACCTCGTCGGCGAACCGACCGCGCGTGGCCTCGTCGATCCCCGCGGCGTCGTTGAGCATGGCCACGCTCACCCGGGCCCCGGCCCCGTCCCGGCCCAGGTAGACCACGCCCAGGCGCGACTCGCGCAACCGTCCCAGCAACCGGTACCCGCCCAGCTGGCGCGGGTCCCCCTCGTGCAGCCCCATCGTGGGAACCGACATCAGCCTCCCCCTTCACAAGCGACCATCGACCCCACCACCCGTGCCGGGAACCGGATTCGGGGCTCCGAACAGGTAGTGTCGCCAGCAGGTGAACCACAACCTACTCCTACCGGTGCCCCTACGGTCGGCACCCACGTACCGGGAAGGCGGGACATGGCAGAAACCTCCACCGGGAACGGTTCCTCGGCTCCGAAACCGGAGAGCACCCCGGGCGAACCCACCCGTCTGCTGCGCGCGGCGCTGCACGAGGTCTCCACCGTCATCGTCGGCCAGGAACGCATGGTCGAACGGTCCCTCATCGCGCTGGTGGCCCGAGGCCACTGTCTCATCGAGGGGGTGCCCGGCATCGCCAAGACCCTGGCCGTGTCGACGCTGGCCAAGGTCACCGGTGGTTCCTTCTCCCGACTGCAGTTCACGCCCGACCTGGTGCCGTCCGACATCGTCGGCACGCGCATCTACCACCCCTCCACCGAGCGCTTCGACGTCGAGCTCGGTCCCGTCTTCGCCAATTTCGTCCTGGCCGACGAGATCAACCGCGCCCCCGCCAAGGTGCAGTCCGCCCTCCTGGAGGTCATGGCCGAACGCCAGGTCTCCATCGGCGGGACCACGCACCCCCTGCCCTCCCCCTTCATCGTCATCGCCACACAGAACCCCGTGGAGTCCGAGGGCGTCTACCCGCTGCCCGAGGCCCAACGCGACCGTTTCCTCATGAAGGTCAACGTGCTCCACCCCAAGGCGCACGAGGAGATGGAGATCCTGCGGCGGATGAGCTCCGACCCGCCCACCGCCCACCAGGTCCTGGACCCGGTGACCCTGGGCGAGCTCCAGGCCGACGCCGAGCGCGTACACGTCCACCAGCTCATCGCCGACTACGTGGTGCGCCTGGTCATGGCCACACGTGAACCGGAGAACCACCAGATGCCGGACCTGCGCCAGGCGCTGGAGGTGGGCGCCAGCCCCCGCGCCACCCTGGGGCTGGTGTCCGCCGCCCGGGCGCTGGCGTTGCTGCGTGGGCGCGACTACGTCCTGCCCGACGACGTGCGGGTGCTGGCCCACGACGTCATCGCCCACCGTCTGGTGTTGACCTTCGACGCGCTGGCCGACGGCATCACCCCCGAACAGGTCGTCGACCGCATCCTGTCCACCGTTCCCGCGCCACGGGTCATCTGGGACGAACCACCCACGGGAGAGTCCGCTTCCTTCGCCTCGCACCGTTAGAGGGACCCACCGTGAACGCACCAGCGATCGGCACCGACCCACGGCTGCGTGCCGCCCTGCGCCGCCTGGACCTGCGCATCGTGCACCGCCTGGACGGGCTGCTGCACGGCGAACACCTGGGCCTGCGCATGGGGCCGGGGTCGGAGGCGGCCGAGGCCCGCCTGTACCAGCCCGGCGAGGACGACGTGCGTCACATGGACTGGGCGGTCACCGCGCGTACCGACACCCCCCATGTGCGGGACATGGTCGCCGACCGCGAACTGGAGAGCTGGACCCTGCTGGACCTGTCGCCGAGCATGGACTTCGGCACCGGGCTGTACTCCAAGCGCGAGGTGGCCGTGGGCGCGCTGGTCGCCGCCAACCTGCTCACCCAGCGGGTGGGCGACCGGTTCGGCGCCCACTTCCTGCACCAGGGCCGGATCCGACGGTGGCCGGCGCGTTCGGGCAAGGAGGCGTTGCTGGCCCTGCTGGCCACCATCGCCGCCGCGCCCACCGGCGACCAGCGCGGTCCCGACTCCGAACGGGACACCTTCGCCGACGCCGTCACCGACCTGGCGCGCGTCCGCCGCAGGCGTGGCCTGCGCGTGGTCGTGTCCGACTTCCTCGACACCCCCGCCTTCGGCGGGACCGTCACCTGGGAGCGTCCCCTGCGACAGTTGGCAGCGCGGCACCAGGTGCTGGCCGTGGAGGTCCTGGACCCCCGCGAACTGGACGTGCCCGACATCGGCGACGTGACTTTGCGCGATCCCTCCACGGGGCGCGTCCGCGACGTCCGTGTGACCCGGGCGGTGCGGGAACGCTATCGTGAGGCCGCCGGCGCCCAGCGCGCGGCCATCCGGGCGACCCTGCGCGGCTGCGGGGTCCATCACCTGGTGTTGCGAACCGACCGCGACTGGGTATTGGACATCGCGCGGTTCGTCATCGAACAGCGACGCACGGCGCACCATATGGCCCGCCACACCCCGGGGGTGCCCCGATGAGGCGCGCCGAGGCGCACACGGCGTGGGAAGTCCCCACGTCGCGGATGATGACGGGGGACGTGAGGCCGTCATGACCTTCCTGGAACCCCAGCGACTGTGGTGGTTGCTGCTGGTCGTGGTGCTGGTGGTGGCCTACGTGCTCGCCCAGCGTCAGCGGCGCGAGTACACGTTGCGCTTCACCAACCTGGAACTGCTCGACCAGGTCGCCCCGCACCGGCCGGACATCCGGCGGCACGTCCCGGCCACGCTGTTCGCCCTGACGATGGCGGTGCTGCTCGCCGCCATGGCGGTCCCGGCGATGCCGGTCGAGGCCCCTCGGGAGCGGGCCACCATCATCGTGGCGGTGGACGTCTCCCTGTCGATGGCGGCCACCGACATCGAACCGGACCGTCTGCACGCGGCCAAGGAGTCCGCACGCGGGTTCGTAGACACCCTGCCCGACCGGTTCAACGTCGGGCTGGTCTCCTTCTCCTCCACGGCCACCGTGGTGGCCCCGCCCACCCAGGACCACGCCGCGGTCATGGGCTCGGTCGAGGGGTTGCGCCTGGGACCGGGCACGGCCATCGGCGAAGGGGTCTTCGCGTCCCTGGAGGCCATCCGCGGCTTCGATGAGGAGGCGGAGGAGGATCCGCCGCCCTCGGCGATCGTGCTGCTCTCGGACGGGGAGAACACCAGTGGTCGCGACATCGCCCAGGCCTCGGCCGTGGCGGCCGAGGAGGAGGTGCCGGTCTCCACGATCGCCTTCGGCAGCGGTGCGGCCATGATCGAGATCGACGGGTACCAGGTGCCCGCCGACATCGACAAGGAGGCACTGCGCGGACTGGCGCAGGACACCGGGGGTCACTTCTACGAGGCCGAGAGCGAGACCGAGCTGGACGAGGTCTACGAGGACATCGGCTCCTCGCTGGGCACCGAGTACGTGCATGAGGAGATCGTCACGCGCTTCGTCCTCATCGCGATCGTGCTGGCGCTGGCCACCGCATCGACCTCCCTGCTGTGGTTCCAGCGTCTTCCCTGATCACGACGGTGGCCACCGATGAGCGCCGTGATGTTGGACACATCCGTTTAGGTGGGGTTTGCACCAATTCCCCCGATGCCAGCGGTTAGCGTTGGCATGTTTGCCTTGCCCACCCACATCGAGGAACGATGCCGAAGACACCCACACCCCCGACCGCGCTCTGTTTCGATCTGGACGACACCCTCATCGACGACGCCGCAGCCTCCTCCGCGGGTCTGCGCGCGGTCATGGAACGGATCGGCCACCCCGACTTCGGCGCCGCCCGCGCGCTGTGGGACATCCAGACCGAGATCTCCTTCGGTTCCTACCTGCGCGGCAGGATCGGCCTGGAGGAACAGCGTCGGGAACGTGTTCGTGCGCTGGCCGTCCAGTCAGGCCACGACAACCTGGCCGACCAGCACTGCGATGAGCTCTACCGCATCTACCTGGAGGCGCACCGTGCCGCCTGGCAGGTCTACCCCGACACGCACGCCACGCTGGCCGCGCTCGGCCGCGCCGGGTACCGCATGGCGCTCCTGACCAACGGCGTCGAGTCGCTCCAGCACGCCAAGCTCCAGGCCCTGGAGCTGACCGGATACTTCCACACCGTGGTCTGCGCCGACACCGCCGGGGCCGGCAAGCCCGACCCGCGCATCTTCCACTTCACCGCCCAGCGCCTGGGCGTGGAGACCTCCGCCTGCTGGCACGTGGGCGACCAGATCCAGTCGGACGGTGTGGGCGCCAGCGCCTCGCGCATGCACCCGGTGATCATCGATCGCACCGGACGCGCCCCCTTCGAGGGGATCACCACCATCCCCGACCTGGAGAGTCTGCCGCGCATGCTCGGCCTGACCGCACCCACCGGCGCCATCTGATGTCCACGGACGATCCGGTGTCCCGCCGTGTCACCGTCCACCTGATCACCGCCGGCCCGGACGGCCCCGAACTACGGGGCGCGCGGGTGCTCTTCGGTGAGGACCCCGAACGCCGCGCCCGTGAACTGGGCGGACTGCCGGAGGACGCACCGCTGACGGCCCTGGACGTCATCACCGAGACCGTGAGCCTGTCCCGGAGCCGGGCGATGCACGTGGACCGCATCGTCTACACCCGACCGGAGCTGCGTTCGGCCTGGCCGGACGTGGTGCCCGCCGAGGGGCTGGTCCCCACGGTCCCCGCGCTGGTCCCGGACGAACCCGACCCCGAGCCGGGATCCCTGCCCCGTCTGCGTCGCTTCGCCTCCTACGGCATCGTGACCGACCCCGCCGGACGCATCCTGTTGAGCCGGATCGCCGAGGGTTTCCCGGGCGCCGGGTCCTGGCACCTGCCGGGCGGTGGCGTGGACCTGGGAGAGGACATGCGGGCCGCGCTGCGTCGCGAGGTGGTGGAGGAGACCGGCCAGCACGGCGTGGTCGGCGCGCTCATCAGGGTGACCGGTCACCGCCGCACCTCGTCCGCCTCCGACCTCGACATCTACGCGGTCTGGGTCTTCTCCCACGTGCACGTGGGCGCTCCCACGGAACCGCGGGTGGTCGAGGAGAGCGGATCGACCGCCGCGTGTGGGTGGTTCGCGCCCGAGGAGCTGAGCGGCCTGCGCCTGTCCACGACGGCGCGTCGAGGTCTGGGCTTCCTGATCTCCCACCCGGAGCGTTGACCTCCGGGGTCACGCGGCCCCCGGGTCCGCTCCCCCGGCTCCGATGCGCTCGGAGGCCGGCTCAGGTCAGGGTCCGGTGGCGCAGCCACCAGATGCCGGCGCCCACGCCGAGCACCGCCATACCGGTGGCCACCACCGGCAGCGGGAGGCTGGTGGCCAGCACCACGCACCCCACCAGGCCGCCCACCGGGGCGATCAACGGGGGTCGGTTCTCGTCCGGTCCCAGGCGCAATGCCGAGGCGTTGGCGATGGCGTAGTAGACCAGCACGCCGAAGGCCGAGAACGCGATCACCCCGGCCAGGTCGCCCACCAGGACCAGGGCCACGACCACCGCCGCCACCGCGATCTCGGCCCGATGGGGCACACCGAACCGTTCGTGGGTGTGGCCCAGGTGACGGGGCAGGTGGCCGTCGGAGGCCATGGCCGCCACCGTGCGCGAGACGCCCAGCAGCAGTGACAGCAGGGCCCCAGCACAGGCCAGGGCCGCACCGGCCACCACGAACGGCACCAGCATCGGGAAGCCGGCCACCTCCACGGCGTCCACCATGGGCGCGGTGGAGGTGGTGAGTCTCTCGCGTCCCAGCACGATCAACAGCCCGGTGCCGATCACCAGGTACAGCACCAGCACCCCGCCCAGCGCCAGGGTGATCGCCCGCGGGATGGTGGTGCGCGGATCGCGCACCTCACCGCCCAGGGTCGCGATGCGCGCGTAGCCCGCGAAGGCGAAGAAGATCATCCCGGCGGCGCCCAGCACACCGAAGGACCCCGGCCAGGGGCCCATACCGTCGACCTCGGCGACGGCGGCCAGACGGCCGCTGAGCACCATCGCCACGAACACCGCGACCAACACCGCCAGTACGAGCACCAGCAGGATCTTGATCAGCAGCGTGGAACGCCGCAGACCCCGGTAGTTGACGGCGGCCAGCACGACCACCGTGGCGACCGCCACCGGGGTCTCCCACCCGGGCAGCACATAGGACGCCAACGTCAGCGCCATGGCCGCGCACGAGGCGATCTTGCCGACCACGAAAGCCCACCCGGCCAGGTAGCCCCACAATTCACCGAGACGTTCGCGGCCGTACACATAGGTGCCCCCGTTCTCGGGGTGGCGGGCGGCCAGTCGGGCCGAGGAGATCGCGTTGCAGTAGGCGACGGCCCCGGCGATGACGATGGCGACCGGAAGCCAGGCGCCGGCGCCCGACGCCGCCGGTGCGAAGACCGAGAACACCCCGGCACCGAGCATCGCCGCGGCGCCGATGGCGGCCGCGTCGACGGTGCCCAGTACCCGGGCCGGTCCGGCCTGCGGTCCGGAAGAGGTGGCCAACAAGCTCTCCTTGGTCGACTGATCCGACTTTTCGAGTGTGCCCGATCCGACCGACCCATGGGCCCCTGCCCCCAGGGGGCCGATGGCCACTTGTGGACCGAAAGGTCCCGCGAAGTCCGATGTCCACGGGCACAGAGCCAGGCCCCCGGTTCACACCGAGGGCCTGCTCACACCGTCTTCCCCGGGCCCGGGCGCTCGCGAGGCCCCGGCCGGAGTCGACTCACGTGGGACGCCACGGAGTACCGGTGTTGTCGTTGATGTCCTCGGCGGCCACCTGTCGCAGCTGCCGGGACAGGTCCGACAGCGCGCGCGAGACGGCCAGCTCCTCGCCGATCTCGGGCACGTCCATGTCCGTGGGGTGCTTGCGGGCCATGCCGTGGCCGCGCAACGCGGTCCCGTCCTCGGCCACCAGGCCCACCTCGGCCCAGGTTCGGGCGGCCTCCCCCTCGCTCTCCTCGGCCACGACCACGTCGACGTTCCACCGCTTCATCGTCTGCATGGCATCCGCTCCCCCCACGTGTGCTGCGTGTTCGATGTGCGCGTCGGGCCCCGGGTAGACCAGGGCCCGGCGGCCCTCACCGCCGTCGAGCCAGCGCACCTGGTAGGGCGGCTCCCCCAACCGCCCTCTGACCTCGACGACCACCCCCGTACGACGGTGGGTATCGGCGTTGGGGCTCTCGATGACCAGTCGGTCTCCTACCCTTGCTCGCATGGGTTCCCCCAGAAACCTCGCGTACCTCCATCATTCCGCCCGAGTCGGGCGACCCATCGGGGGTTGGGCCTTTCGTTCCCGCCCGCTGGGGAGGTTTTTGCCCACCCGACCGGTCGTGCGCCCCTGATAGCGTCACGGCGTGGCCCAGCACTACTTCGACTCCAGCCCCGACGCCGCCAGTCGGCCCTCCACCGCCGACCTGGTCCTGCCCGACGTGCACCTGCGTCTGCACACCGACCGGGGCGTCTTCTCCCCCGACAGGATCGACCTGGGCACCCGGGTCCTGCTGGAGAGCGTTCCCGCCCCGCCGCCCGAGGGCACCCTGCTCGACGTGGGCTGCGGTTACGGCCCCATCGCCCTGACCCTGGCCCACCGTGCGCCGGGGGCGCGTGTGCTGGGCGTGGACGTCAACGCGCGCGCCGTGGGGCTGGCCCGTCGCAACGCCGCCGAACACGGGTTCGGCCACGCGCGCTTCGCGGTGGTGACCCCCGAGGGCGGCCTGGCGCCGGAGCAGGGCGCCGACGTCGAGACCCCGTCCACGGGCGCCGATCTGCTCGGGCCCTTCGACGTCATCTGGTCCAATCCGCCGATCCGCGTGGGCAAGGACGTGCTGCACACCCTGCTGCGCGCCTGGTTGGGACGGCTCTCCCCGAACGGGGTCGCCCACCTGGTCGTCCAACGCCACCTGGGGTCGGACTCCCTGCAGAAATGGTTGGAGGGGCAGGGACACCCCACCGAGCGACTCGCCTCGCGCGCCGGTTTCCGTGTGCTCACCGTGGGCCCCGCATCGGCCTCCTGATCCCACCAGATCCCCTTTTGTCCGCCGTGCCCGGCCTCACACGTGCAGGTCGGCGCGCGGACCGGTACTCTTGACCGACCGGAGCCGGACCACCCGGCCCCCATCCACGAGGAACACACCGCAGTTGAGCACGCAGTTGCGTCCCACGGACGTCAAACGTCTGAACCGCCAGTGGCGCAGGCGCACCGAGGGACGTCTGTCCCTGTTGGTCGAATCGGTCACCCAGCCCTTCAACCTGGGTTCCATCCTGCGCACCTGTGCCACGTTCGGCGTCGACCGTCTCTGGCTCACCGGCAACAGCGCCGACCCCGATGACCCCAAGGTCGGCAAGACCGCTCTGGGCACCTCGGCCAAGGTCCCCCACGAGCGCCTGGCCACCACGGCCCTGGCCCTGGAGGCGGCCCGCGCCGACGGCTACAAGGTCGTGGCCGTGGAACTGGCCAAGGGGGCCGTTCCCCTGCACGCCGCCCCGTTGGAGCCGGACGTGTGTCTGGCCGTGGGCGCCGAGGACCATGGCTGCTCGCCCGCGCTGCTCGCCGGAGCCGACGCCATCACCTACATCCCGCAGATCGGCCGGGTCGGCTCGCTGAACGTGGCCGTGGCCACCGCCATCGCCCTGGCCGAGGCCCGCCGCAGGGAATGGGCCGGATTCGGCGACGAGGCCGACGCCCCCATCGGATCCTGAAGAACCGGGGACACCGCAGGAGCGGGAATCTTTCACCCGCCCCGGACGTCCCTCCATTGACCACATTCACTATCGTCACATCATCAACGCGCCTCAGCGCAGAGAGAGGAACAGTGGACCCGTCCCGAAGTACCAACAGCATCCCGCGTGGATGCTGTGACCCAGAATCCGACGAGCCCCCTTCTTCGAAGGGCGCGCACCTTCGTAGGAACCCTGCCCACAGGCGGAACCTGGTGGTGTGTGCCCGATGAGCACCATCCTCAGCATCGCCTTCGGTGCACTGGTGGTCTTTTTGATCACCGTGGCGACCGGATACTTCGTCGCCCAGGAATTCGGCTACATGGCCGTGGACCGTTCACGCCTCAAGGCGCGGGCCGCGGCCGGTGACAGCGGGGCCAAACGGGCCCTGGCGATCACCAATCGCACTTCGTTCATGCTCTCCGGCGCCCAATTGGGCATCACCGTCACCACACTTCTGGTCGGTTATGTCGCCGAACCGATGATCGGTAACGGCATCGGAGAGCTTCTCGCCGGAGCCGGCGTACCGCCCGGTACCGGTGTCGCCATCGGTATCGCTCTGGCCCTGGTGTTCTCCACCGTGGTCCAGATGGTCTTCGGCGAGTTGTTCGCCAAGAACCTCGCCATCGCCCGCCCCGAACCGGTGGCCCGATGGTTGGCGTTGTCCACCGGCATCTACCTCAGGGTCTTCGGGCCCGTCATCTGGTTGTTCGACCAGGCCGCCATCCTGTTGCTCAAGATGGTCCGCATCACCCCGGTCGAGGACGTCCAGCACGCGGCCACCCCGCGTGACCTGGAACGGATCATCGCCGAGTCCCGGGAGAGCGGGGATCTGCCCGCCGAGGTGTCCACACTCCTGGACCGCACCCTGGACTTCCACGAACAGACCGCCGGACACGCGATGATCCCGCGCCCGGAGGTCACCACCGTGGAGGAGAGCGAACCGGTCAGCCGGGTCGTGGAGCTCATGGCCTCCGACCACTCCCGCTTCCCCGTGCTGGGACAGGGCGTGGACGACATCGTCGGCGTGATCTGTCTGCGGGACGTGCTCGCCCTGGGCGACCGCGACCTGGCCGGCGTACGCGTCAGCGAGGTCGCTCGGCCGACCGTCATGGTCCCGGCCTCCCTGCCCCTGCCCGGGGTGCTCGACCAGCTGCGCGCGGCCGACGAGGAGTTCGCCTGCGTGGTCGACGAGTACGGAGGCCTGGCCGGCGTCATCACCACCGAGGACCTCGCCGAGGAACTCGTCGGTGAGATCGCCGACGAGCACACCCCCGAAGAGGAGTCACCGGCTCCCCTGGGTGGTGAGAACGGCTACCTGGTCCCCGGTGCGCTGCACATCGACGAGGTCGAGCGGCTCATCGGTCACGACCTGCCCGAGGGCGACTACGAGACCCTGGGCGGTCTGGTCATCCACGAGCTGCACCGGCTCCCGAGGGCCGGCGACCGTGTCGACCTGGCCCTGCCCCGTCCCGCCAGCGCCCATGACGGCGACCCCGACATGGAGTTGACCCTGACCGTCAACGCGGTCCAGCGGCACGTGCCGCACACCGTGGAGGTCAGGCTGCGCGAGATCCAGGGTGAGCAAGCACAGGAGGTGCGGGCATGAGCGACATGAACGTGTGGTTGGCGCTCGTGCTGACCGTGGTCTTCATCGCGCTGAGCGGGTTCTTCGTGGCGATCGAGTTCGCCCTGGTGGCGGCGCGCCGCTACCGGTTGGAGGAGGCCGCCCACACCAGCGCCTCGGCGCGGGCGGCCCTCAAGAGCGCCCGTGACCTGTCGCTGTTGCTGGCCGGTTCCCAGTTGGGGATCACCCTGGCGACCCTGGCCTTGGGCGCGATCTCCAAGCCGGCCTTCCACCACCTGTTGGAGCCGCTCTTCGGTGGGCTGCCCGACTCGGTGGCCTACGTGCTCTCCTTCACCTTCTCCCTGATCATCGTGACGTTCCTGCACCTGGTCGTGGGAGAGATGGCACCCAAGTCCTGGGCGATCTCGCACCCGGAGAAGTCGGCGACCCTGCTGGCCATCCCGATGCGCGCGTTCATGTGGCTCACCCGTCCGGTCATCGTCATGCTCAACAACATGGCCAACTGGGTCCTGCACCGCTTCGGCGTGCAGGCCGTGGACGAGTTGATCACGGGGCACAACCCCGAGGACGTGCGCGAGTTGGTCGAGCACTCGGCCAAGGCCGGTTCCCTGGACTCCGAGCGCCGGGACCAGCTGGCCACCGCCCTGGAGGTCAACTCCCAACCCATCAGTGAACACATCACCCCGCGCGAGGAGATCGCCTGGGTGGGGCCCGACGCCGGGGTGGAGGAGATCAAGCGGGTCTCCCGTGAGTCCACCCACCTGCGTCTGGTCGTGATGGAGCACGGAGAACCGGTGGGGGTGCTGCACGTACGTGAGGCCCTGACCGGTGCGGCCGACACCACCGCCGCGGACCTCATGCGTCCGGTCCTGACCCTGGACACCGGCACGCCGATGTACGCGGCCATGGGCATCATGCGTGAGAGCCGCACCCACCTGGCCCTGGTCGAGGACGAGGACCGTCTGGTGGGTCTGGTCACCCTGCAGGACATCCTGGACCGGTTGTTGCTGCTGGAGACCGCCGCCTGACGGTGGCGCCGCCCGGCGGCGCGACCGACACGACGGGGAGGGCTCTGGGGCCCTCCCCGTTTCGTGTGCGCGAGGACCCGCGCACCGTGGCGTGCGGCGCGCGGAGCCGCTCCGGGGGCACAGCTTGATCAGCGTCGGGGGCGCGGCCGCGACCGGGTCGACGGTCTCCCGGCCGTGCCGCCTCTCCCCTGACGCCGTGTGCCCGTCGTGACGACGACGGGCGCGACCCACCGTGCTCGTCTCGCCCCTCCCCCCGTCTGGCCCTTCCCCGCGCGAAAGGAACGGTGCGGAACCTCCTCGGGGACATCGTGGCGGGCACGCTCGTGGCCATCGTGGTTCCGCCCGTGGAACCGGCCGGCGCATCGCCCAGGGGTCCGCGTACACCACCGTGGGCCGGCCCCGGGTCGGCCGCGGGGTGTCGCTACGGGCGACCCGGTGACCACGATCCGACCGTGCCCGTCCGCGCCCCGGACGAGGAGGACGCGCCCCCGTGAGAGCCGACCACGCGTGTCGCGTCCGCCCACCACGTGCCCGAACGACTCACCCCGCGTCCGGGCGTGACCGCCGGGACCGCCGTGTGTGCGCGGCCCGGGCCGTCTCCCGGCCCTCGTCGGCCCCGTGCCTCGCTCCGGACGTGGTGCGTCAGGGCCGCGCCCGCCTGTCGTCCCGGTCCGCGACGGGAGGGACGCCCCGGTGGATCCGTCGACCCAGGAGGGCCCGTGGGACCGAGCGTTCCCGCTGCGCTCCGACGCCCGGGGCGGCCGGCCGAGAAGGGCTTCGGCAACCGTTCGGTTCACACTCCTCCTTCCGGCGTTTCCGCACGTCGACCCTTCTTTCAAGATCAACAGTAAAAGATCTTCCTTCTCTTTAAGGTCCAAAAGGTTCGGCCCCCTATTCAAGACTCGCAAAACCTCGCAGAGTATGGAGAAGACACCGGGAGGGGAGAACCGGAGGGACCCTGGTCCTGATTCCCGACAATCGGTAATTACCAGGCTGTGTTGTCCCCAGAACGGACTCTGTACACGCACCACTGGGATTGCTAGGTTCTCGTCATGACGCAACCGCGGGATATCCGCGTTATTGATCAAGAGAAACTCTTAGTGAGTGTCCGAAAAGCCGCACAGATTCTCGATGTGTCGGAGCGCGTGGTTTACGATCTCTGCTACAGCGACGAACTCCAGTCGGTGAAGATCGGACCCAAGAAATGGATTCGTCGCATCACGTGCGAATCACTCAATCAGTACGTCGAAAACGCCGTACGCGAATCGCGGATCGACACGAGCACGGAACACAGACACCTTTGAAAGGTGAGGCCGAGTGAACGCACTTCCCACGACCGACAAACCCCCCGCTCTCCCTAAACGCAAGCCCGGCCTACGGATCGAGCCGCTCGTCCCCGGTCCTCGCAGACTGACGGCGTGCGCGCGCGACGTGGCCGAACTCATCGAGGGCGACCCCGGTCTGTGGCCGGCCCTGACCACCTGTGTCACCGACATCAATGGGCTGACCACCGTTCACTACGCCGCCGTGCACGGCGGGGGCCTCGCCTCGTCCCTGTTCGGTCCGGACGGCGTCGTCTCCCGCTGGCGCGACCGTCTGCACGTGCCCACCGAGTCCAGCAGCGAACGTGCGGGGGGCCGCGAACGCGTGGTGACCCTGCGCGGAGAACACTCCGGCTATGCAGTGACCGTACTCTTCACCGTCCTGGCGGGGTCCCCCACCTCGGACCAGGACGAGGTGGAACAGGAGCCCGACCAGTGACCATCACCCCCCCGACGAGCCGGCTGCAGTACGTGGACGCCAACACCACGCCGTGGCCGCTCAACCACCACGCCTATGTGTACGCCTGCGCAGAACGCCTGCGCAAGGAGCTCAGCCACCCGCCCCGGGTGCACTTCCCCGAGAGCCACCTGCAGCGGCAGGACGACCGCGGCGCCCTCGTGCGACTGGGCGGCCCCGATCACGACGACTTCCTGCTGGCCTGGGACGAGCGACGCGGCTGGGCGCGCCTGGAACAGGCGGTGCGCCGCCCCCTGGTGCTGGGAGCAGACCCCCTTCTGGATCCCGAGGCCTTCACCCACGCGGTCACGGCCCTGCTGCGCCCGGGCACGCGACAGCTGGTGATGGTGCTGGACCGCTCCCGCCCCTTCGCCCACCCCGTCGATGTGCTGTTCGAGCGCCGTCTGGCCGCTTTCCGCACCATGTGACCACCCCTGGAAAAGCGGGTCCTCCCCTCGGGCGGAAGGGGGGAGGACCCGCCACCCTCATCCGACGCGGCGGGCCACCATCACCGCGTCGTTCATGGCCACCCGGCCGCCATCGCCGCCCCGTCGGGTGCGCGGCCGGGTCTGGGCCACCAACACACGCCAACGCTTTCGGTCCAGCACGTCCGCCATTTCGGGGGCACTGACGTGCGCCGCCGCGTGTCCGGCGTGCGGAGCGTGGCCGTGGGCGTCGGAGGGGTCGTGGCCGACGATGAGCAACGTCCCTCCCACGGCCACCACGGCGGCCAGACGCTCCACCAGGGCCGAGAAGGGCCCCACCGGGTGGGCGTAGTGGCTGGTGACCAGGTCGAAGACGACCCGGTCGGGATCGAGTTCGGTGGCGTCGCCCCGCACCCAGTCGATCCGGGCGGCCGCCTCCGGGTCGATCCGCTCGGCCGACTCCACGGCCCGGTCCAGCGCGTTCTGGGAGACGTCCAACGCGGTGACCCGCCACCCCTGCCCGGCGAGCCACAGGCTGTCGACGCCCAGACCGGCACCGGCCTCCAGGGCCCGACCGGGTCGCAGGTCGCGGGCGGCGGCCACCAACTGCGGGTTGGGCTCGCCCGGCCCGTCGGGCCCGTGCCCACCGTGATCGTGTCGCCCGGTGCGGTACCGCTCCTCCCAGAACTCACGGTCGAACTCCTGCGCCATGTGACTCCCCCCTGCGTCGTCGTGCGTGTTCACAGTCCGTGCCCGCCCCTTCTGCGGGCGGCCGCCTCCCGCTCGGAGCCGGCCGAGAAGGCCCGGCGATCGGCCAGGACCAGGTCGATCTCGCTGGTGATCAGGTCGGCGTTGATCTGGGCCGCCGCGAGCGTGCCGGCCGCTCCCGCCGCCCCCACCTGGGCGGCCACGTCGGTGGCGTTGCCCGCCACCCACACCCCCGCAACGGCGCTGCGTCCGGTGGCGTCGGCGGGAAGGTGTTCGCCCATCCCCGAAGGGTGCGGCTCCGGCACCAGCCCCAGCGGGGCGAGGAAGTCGACCCGGGCCACCATGCGGCCGGCCACGGCCAGCGCCCGGCGTTCCACCAGCTCTCCCCCGACCAGACGCACTCCCCGCAGCGCGTCGTCCACCGTCTCCACGGCGGCCACCTCGCCCGTGACCACCTCGACTCCGCGGACGGCCAGGCGCTCGACCTGGTCGGTCTCCAACGGGAGTCCGTTCGCGAAGTAGACCACGTCCGGACTCCACTGGCTGAACATCAGTGCCTGGTGCACCGACATCGGCCCCGTGGCCAGGACCCCGATGGGGCGGTCGCGCACTTCCCAACCGTGGCAGTAGGGGCAGTGCAGTACGTCGCGACCCCAGCGCTCGGCCAGTCCGGGAACGGCGGGGAGTTGGTCGACCAGGCCGGTCGTCACCAGCACCCGTCGCGCCTCCACGGTGCGCCCGTCCTCCAGGTGCACCACGAACGCTCCCACCGCGCCCTCGACCGAGCGCACCCGGCCGCGCACCACATGGGCCCCGTAGGAACGGGCCTCGGCACGCCCCCGTTCGAGGAGTGCGCCCGGGGACGTGCCCTCCCTCCCGAGCAGACCGTGCACCCCGTTCGCGGGGGCGTTGCGCGGTTCCCCCGCGTCGACCACCAGCACCGAGCGGCGCGCCCGTGCCAGGGTCACGGCCCCGCTCAGCCCGGCGGCGCCGCCACCGACCACCACCACCTCGTAGACATCCTCGACCCGCTCGTCCACCGTGGACCACCTCCACACGTCAGAGTGCTACCAGCCGACCGATTCGACAACTTCTGTTGCCGGTGTGGCAAAATGCGGGGATGGACCACGATCTCGACCAGGCACTGACCGCCGTCGGCCCCCGTCTGCGCGCCATGCGCACCCAACGCGGGACCACCCTGGCCGACCTCTCGGCCACCACGGGTGTCTCGGTCAGCACCCTGTCGCGCCTGGAGACGGGCGAGCGCAGACCCACCCTCGAACTCCTGTTGCCCCTGGCCCGCGCCTATGGCGTCACCCTCGACGAACTCGTGGACGCGCCTCCCACCGGTGACCCGCGCGTGCACCTGCGCCCCACCACCCAGCACGGGATGACGATGATCCCCCTCACCCGTCGCCCCGGCGGCATCCAGGCCTACAAGCTGGTTCTGGCGGCGGGCACCGGACGCCGTGAACCCGACCCCCAGACCCACGAGGGTTACGAGTGGCTCTACGTCCTCAACGGTCGTCTGCGCGTGGTCCTGGGCGAACACGACCTGATCCTCGGCGCCGGCGAGGCCGCCGAGTTCGACACCCGGGTCCCCCACTGGTTCGGCGCCGCCGACGACCGGGCCGTGGAGTTCCTGAGCCTCTTCGGGGCCCAGGGTGAGAAGGCCCATCTGCGCGCCCGGCCCCGAGCCGCCGCCAAGGACGATCGCGCCGGCTGAGCACTCCGCCGCGCGAGGCCACGGCTCCGGGCACCCTCGGAGCGGACTGGAGGCCGACGCCCCGGGATCGCCCCCTGCGCGTTCGTCCCGCCCCGAACACGGCGACGGGGCCGCGCCCACCCATGGTGGTCGCGGCCCCGTTCCGGGCACGGTGATGCTCAGGCGGTCTTCGTGGTGAGGGTGACCTCGATGTTGCCGCGGGTGGCGCGGGAGTAGGGGCAGGTCTGGTGGGCGGTGGCCACGAGCTCGTCGGCCTCCTCCTGCGACAGGTGCGGGAGGGTCACGGTGAGGGCGACCACCAGGTCCAGGCCCTCGTCCTTGCCCAGGACGACCTGGGCGTCGATGGTGGCGTCGGAGGCGTCGACCTTGGTCTGGCGGGCGATCTTCTTCAGCGCGCCGAGGAAGCAGGCCCCGTAACCGACGGCGAAGAGCTGTTCGGGGTTGGTGCCGGGGCCGTCGTCGCCGCCCAGGCCCTTGGGCACCGACAGGTCCACCGCGAGGCGGCCGTCGTCGGTCTTGCCGGAGCCGCCGCGGCCCTCGCCGGTGATGGTGGCGTTGGCGGTGTACAGCGTCTGGAAAGCCATGTCTGCCTCTCTCCGGGGTCCGGTGCTAGGCCGGTTCCCCTGTGGATGTGGTTCGATCGCCGGTGGTCGCGTTCACAGAGCGGGTGACGTGGTCGAGGAGCGTGCGCAGCTCGACGGCCTTCTCCAAGGGCAGGTCGGTCGCGCACAGGACCTGGTCGGGGATGCCGTCCGCACGGTCGCGCAGACGTTCCCCCTCCTCGGTGAGACGGACGCGGACGATGCGCTCGTCCTCGGGACCGCGCCTGCGGGTCAGGAGCCCGGCCCCCTCCATGCGGCGCAGCAGAGGGGAGAGTGTGCCGGTGTCCAGGCTGAGCACCTGCCCCAGTTCCTTGACCGGCAGGGTCCCGTGCTCCCACAGCGCCAGCATGACCAGGTACTGCGGGTAGGTGAGCCCGAGGTCGGTCAGGATCTCCCGGTAGAGCCCGGTGAGGGCGCGGGAGGCGGTGTAGAGGGCGAAGCACAGCTGGTTGTCCAGGGCGAGGGGGTCTCCCTCGTCGGTTCCGGCCATGGATCCTCCCCTGCGATACGTACCGTGTCGGCGTTGCCACGGTAACAGAAAATAAGTTGTGCACAACAGCATTGGGCGCAATCTTTTTGGATCGGGTGCGCCACGCCGAGGGCCCGCGCCGACGACGGCGCGGGCCCCGATCCGCTCTACAGGAAGCGCACTCCCTGGGCCAACGGCAGTTCACCACCGTAGTTGACGGTGTTCGTGGCGCGCCTCATGTACGCCTTCCAGGAGTCCGAACCCGACTCACGACCGCCACCGGTGTCCTTCTCCCCACCGAAGGCGCCGCCGATCTCGGCGCCCGAGGTACCGATGTTGACGTTGACGATGCCGCAGTCCGACCCCGCCGCCGACAGGAAACGCTCGGCCTCGGCCTGGTCCTGGGTGAAGATCGCCGAGGACAACCCCTGGGGCACGCCGTTGTGCAGCTCCACCGCCTCCTCGAAGGTGCGGTAGGACATCACGTACAGAATCGGCGCGAAGGTCTCCTCCCGCACCACCTCGGTCTGTGCGGGCATCCGCACCACGGCCGGCTCCACGTAGTAGGCCGCGGCCGCCTCCTGCTCGAGCCGGCGTTCACCGCCCACCAGGACCCGGCCACCGTCGCCACGGGCCCGATCCAACGCGGAGGACATCGCCTTGTGGCCGGCCTCGCCCACCAGCGGGCCCACCAACGTGGACTCCTCGCAGGGGTCGCCCACGCGATCACGCAGCTGGGTGTAGGCGTCCACGACCCGCTCGCACACGGCGTCCACGACGTCCTCGTGCACGATCAACCGGCGCAGCGTCGTACACCGCTGTCCCGCGGTACCGGCGGCGGCGAACACACTCCCGCGCACCACCAGGTCCAGGTCGGCCGAGGGCGCCACGACGGCGGCGTTGTTACCGCCCAGTTCCAGCAGGTAACGGCCCATACGGGCGGCCACCTTCGGTGCCACCGCCCGGCCCATCGCCGTGGACCCGGTCGCCGACAGCAACGCCACCCGGCGATCCTCCACCAGGACCCCGCCCACCTCGGCGCCGCCCAACACCACACGGTGCACGTCGGCCGGAGCGCCCACGTCGGCCGCGGCGCGCATCAGCAACCCATGGCAGGCCAGCGCGGTGAGCGAGGTCGACTCGGAGGGTTTCCACACCACCGTGTCACCGCACACCAACGCCACACAGGTGTTCCACGACCACACCGCCACGGGGAAGTTGAACGCGGTGATGACCCCGACCACCCCGATCGGGTGCCAGGTCTCCATCAACCGGTGGCCGGGCCGTTCCGAGGGCATGGTGCGCCCGTAGAGCTGGCGCGACAGACCCACCGCGAAGTCGCAAATGTCGATCATCTCCTGCACCTCGCCCAGCGCCTCGGAGCGGATCTTGCCCGCCTCGATGGTCACCAGCTCGGCCAGGTCCTCCTTGTGCTCGCGCAGCAGCGCGCCCAGGCGGTGCACCAATTTCCCGCGCTCGGGCGCGGGGGTGTCGCGCCAGGTCGAGTCGAAGGCCTCGGCGGCCGCCGCCACGGCCCGCCCGGCGCTCTCGGGGGTATCGAACTCCACATCGAACAGGTCCTGTCCGGTGATCGGCGTGCGGGCACGCCCGGTCGCCCCGACGGACCGGGGCGGAAGGGTTCCACCGCACCGTTCCAGAGCGGTCCGCGCGCGGTCGGCGAGAACCTGCGTGTCGGGTAGGGCACCGTTGGTCATAGGTGTTGCTCTCTCCGTTGAGAGGGACGACGGACACCTCTCACCTTGCCAACTCCGGGCCCCACAATCCAGACCCGACGTCACTCCCGCACCGCCCCGCGGGCGTTCACGGTCCGTTCATCACCCACGAACGTTAGACTCGGCGGGCCCGTCCCCGACCCAGACAGACCACCCCTTGCGCACCGACACCACCCCCGAAGAGGACCGTGCCCGCCTGCCCCTCCCCCGGAGGCTGTTGGCCCGGTCCGGTTTCGACGCCGCCGACCCCCTCTTCGCCGCGGACCTGCGCGGCGCCACCACCTACGACCAGGCCCGTGAAGTGGTCACCTCGCACGCCTCCCGGCTGTGGACCGAGGCCACCCGCACCCCCACCACCGGCCCTGTGGACGACCGTCCCCTGTACTGGGCCCGCCTCACGCTGTCCGCGCGACTGCGCTCCTGGCGACCCTCCTTCGACCTCACCCCACGAGAGCACACCGCTCTGCTGCGCCTGTGGGAACGCACCTCCCGCGGTATCACGGACCTCGACTTCCCCCCGGGCGAACGGTGGGTGCGCGTGGTGGTGACCGGGTTCGACCCCTTCCACCTGGACGAGGACCTGGAGTGCTCCAACCCCTCCGGGGCCGCGGCCCTGGACCTTCACGGGTGGACCTTCCCCGTGGGCGACCGGACCGCGGTGGTCCGCGCCGCGCTCTTTCCGGTGCGATGGGACGACTTCGCCGACGGCCTGGTGGAGGAGGCCCTGGCCACCCGCCACGGGGTCGCCGACGCGGTGCTGACCCTGAGCCGCGGTCGGCCCGAGCGCTTCGACCTGGAGGTGTTCAACGGCGCCTGGCGCGGTGGTGGACCGGACAATCTCGGGGTGAGCCGGACCGGACCCGTCCCCCTGACCGAGGGTGAGGCGCCGCAGTGGTCGCGTTCGACCCTGCCGGTGGAACACATGGTGGCCGGCGCGACGGGGCCCTTCGCCGTCGTGGCCAACACCGAGGTGACCGAGGTGCCCTCCGGCGGTGACAGGCCGTCGGTGCGTCCCGAGGGCCCGAGCGAGGGTTCGAGCGCCCGGCGGGGCGGCGGAGGCGACTATCTGTCCAACGAGATCGCCTACCGCAACACCGTGCTGCGCGATCGCACCGGCACCGGAGCGCGTTCGGGCCACGTGCACCTGCCCCGGACCACACGACCGGAGGACCACGTGCCCGTACTGGAACAGCTGCGTGCGCTCGTGTCGGCGGCCCTGGAGAACAACTAGGCCGGGCCGTGCTCTTTCGGGCCCTTCCCCGAACGCGGTCCGTGGTGCGGATCCCGGCGCGCCCACAGGACCTCCCCGGGAACGAGGGGAACCGCGTGCGCAACCCCCTGTGGTGAGGGCAGCCGTGGCCTCCCGGGGCCGGGACGCGGCCGTTCGGGCGCCCGGGTGGTCGCGAGCCTTCGGGACCCGAGGTGGGACGGCGAGGAACGCACCCTTCCACCCGGGGCACCTCCCCGGGTCGCGCCGGGGGTGGGGCCCGCCGACACCCGAGCACACGAGCGCGCCGCGTGATCCGGTGACCGCGGTCTGAGCGTTTCCACGGCGGGGCGACTTCGTGTGTGAGTCATCGCGTTGCGCTTAACTTTCGGACGCCGACCTCCGATATGGTCCCTCCGTGGCTGACACCTCTCTGCGACGAAAACTCACCGTCGGTAGCGCTCTGGGTCTGATCCTGGTCACCGGCTGCCAGGCCGGGGACAGTACCCTGCCCTACGCCGAGGCCATCGGTTTCATCTCCGCGGACCTTCCGGACCTGCACACACGTACCGTGTCCGTGGAGACCGACCACAGTACGGTCGGGTACCGATACCCGGTCCTGGGCGAGACGCATCCGCTCTCGCTCCATGTGCGCACCGCCATGGCCGAACGCCAGACCGCCTTCCTTGAGGAACTGCCCGAAGGCGGCAGCCCCGAACTCCACCAGGACACCGAACTCCTGGCGGCATCCCCCGACGTCATCGGACTGCGTCTCAACGTCACCGACTCCGGCGCCGAGGACACCGAGTCCTCCACGCTCTGGTACGACGGCGGCTCCGAACAGGTCCTGCCCTGGACCTCGCTGTTCCGTGACGAACAGGCCCTGGTCCAGGCCCACTTGGACCTGGCCGACGTCCTGCGCGACGACTACGACGTCGCCACCGAGGACCTACCCGGTCGGATCGGTGAGGTCGCCGCCCACGCGGAGACCGAGGCCGAAGCCGACGAGGAGGAGCCCCAGGGAGAGCCGACACCGACCGCGGTCGCCTCCGACGAGGAACGCGAGGCCCTGCCGCCGGGGGACTCCGACCTCACCGACCCCGAACAGGCGGGGGAGGTCGCCGAGCTCTGGGCCGACTCACCACTGGCCGACCTGGCGTTCAGCACCGCCGGGGGTCTGGCCGTGCGCATGGATCCGGCCGACGTGCCCGGAGCCGGGCGCGGCGAGGAGGCCCTGGTCCCGATCGAGCCCGAACAGGCCGAGGAGACCCTGTCCGAACTCGGCTACCAGGCCCGCGACGCGGCCGTGCAGGGCAACGCCTCGCCCGACGCCCTGGACCTGGGCGCCGAGGCGACGGCCGAGGGCACCACCCTGGACTGCGCCGAACTCAAGTGCGTGGCACTGACCTTCGACGACGGCCCCGGGGAACACACCGAGGCCCTTCTGGACATGCTGGCCGACTACGAGGCCAAGGCCACCTTCTACGTGCTGGGGTCGCTGGTCGGCGAGTTCCCCGAGGTGGTCGAGCGCACCGCGGCCGAGGGTCACGAGGTGGGCAACCACACCTGGAAGCACGACGACCTGGCCGGCATGTCGGCCGAGGGGGTGCGCGAGGACCTCGCACGCACCGACGAGGCCATCGAGGCCGTCACCGGTGAGGCGCCGGTGACCATGCGTCCGCCCTACGGATCGCTCAACGCCACCGTGCGCAGCGCGACCGGCCACCCGCTCATCCTGTGGGACGTGGACACCATGGACTGGCAGAGCCGGGACACCAAGGCGGTGGCCGGCCACGCCCTGTCCGAGTCCCAGGCCGGCAGCGTGGTGCTGTTCCACGACATCCACAAGTCCAGCGTCGACGCCATCCCGGAGGTTCTGGACGGTCTGCACCGGCAGGGGTACCACTTCGTGACGGTCAAGGACCTGTTCGGACTGCAGGGCATGGAGCCGGGCGAGGTCCACACCGACGGTCGACTCAACTGAGGTCGCGACCGGGGGCCGGGGCGCACATCGCGCTCCGGCCCCCTTTTTTTCGGTCCGGGGCACCGCGCCCACGCACCCGCCACGCGCGTGCGGCATCCACGGGTGCGCGGGCGATCCCGGAATCCATTCCCGCCGACGGGCAAGGAGTCCTTCTTCACTTCACGGCTCTGAGCCGGGCTTTTCTTTGCCCACTCGCGCACCTTCGCATACATTTCGACGCGTGAACGTTACCTCTTTGATGCGCAAAGCGGCGGTGGGCGGGTTGGTGGCCACCACCGGTCTGCTCGCCCTGACCGCCCTCCCCGCGAGCGCCGACGACGAACGCACGGCGCCCGACTGCGACAAGGTCAAGTGCGTCGCCCTGACCTTCGACGACGGCCCCGGCCCCTACACCGACGAACTCCTCGACATCCTCGACGAACACGACGCCAAGGCCACCTTCTACCTGTTGGGCTCCAACGTCGACGGCCACGGCGACGAGATCGAGCGGATGGTCGACGAAGACCACGAGGTGGGCAACCACACCTGGGACCACGAAGACCTGGCCACGCTGTCCTCCGATGAGATCGAGGACGACCTCGACCGCACCGACCGGGCCATCGAGGACGTGACCGGGGAGGCGCCCACCACCATGCGCCCGCCCTACGGATCGCTCAGCGACACCGCGCGCGAGACCATCGACAAGCCGATCATGCTCTGGGACGTCGACACCCTGGACTGGCAGAACCGCGACCCGGACACGATCCTCGACATCTCCACCGAGGAGACCTCCGAGGGCAGCGTCCTGCTGCTCCACGACATCCACGAGACCAGTGTCGAGGCCGTGCCCGACGTCCTGGAGACCCTGTCCGACGACGGCTACGAGTTCGTGACCGTCAGCGAGATGATGGGTTCCGACATCGACGCCGGCACCGCCTACAGCGACGCCCGGTCCCTGGACTGACCCCCGAGGTGACGCCCACCGCGGCCCGATCACGGCGTTCCCTCGCGTGTTCGGACCGCGCGCCCAGGGGCCGGCGTCCTAGGTCATCCGACGCAGCAACCGATCCTTGAACCGCGTGATCGGCGCGTAGGCGACCCGCATCGTGTCCAGGGCCAGCGATTTGTCCAACACCGGCTTGACGTGCGAGAACGTGTCGATCGAAGCCTCCGCGTGGTAGGCGCCCGACCCGCTCTCGCCCACACCGCCGAACGGCAGCCCCGGGACGATCGGATGCGCGATGGGCAACCCGAACCCCACCGCTCCCGAGGACGTCTCGGTGATCAACCGCCGCTTGGTGACCTCCGAGTCGGTGAACGCGTACAGCGCCAACGGCTTGTCCCGCTCGTTGACGAACCGGATCGCGGCGTCCAGGTCCGGGACGGGGATGACCGGCAGGATCGGACCGAAGATCTCCTGCGCCATCACCGGGCTGTCCGGGTCCACACCTCCCAGCACCGTCGGCGCGATGTAGAGCGCCTCGCGGTTCGTGCGACCACCGGCCACCACCTCACCGCTGCCCAGCAGTGCGCTGAGGCGGTCGAAGTGCCGCTCGTTGATGATGCGACCGTAGTCGGGACTGAGCTCGGGGTCGGATCCGAACATCTCGGTGATCGCCGCCGCCAGCTCACGCTGCAACCGCTCCGCGGCGCCTCCCACGGCCAACACGTAGTCCGGCGCCACACAGGTCTGCCCCGCGTTGGTGAACTTGCCCCACACCAACCGACGCGCCGTCGTGGCCAGGTCCACGTCCGACTCCACCACGGCCGGGCTCTTGCCGCCCAGTTCCAGCGTCACCGGGGTGAGGTGCTTGACCGCCGCCGCCATCACGATCCGCCCCACGGCCGCGTTGCCGGTGTAGAGGATGTGGTCGAAGCGCTGCTCCAACAGAGTGGTGCTCTCGGCGACACCACCCTCGACGACCGCCACCGCCTCGGTGTCCAGGAACCGCGGCACCAGCTTCGCCAACGCTCCCGACGTGGCCGGGGACAGTTCACTGGGCTTGATCAGCACGGTGTTGCCGGCCGCGATCGCCCCGACCAGAGGCGTCAGGGACAGGTTGACGGGGTAGTTCCACGGGCTGATGACGAGCACCGTACCCAACGGTTCACGGACCCGACGCGCACGGGCCGGAGCCAACCCCAGGGGCACGCTCACGCGCTGCGGCCGGAGCCACGCGGCCAGGTGCTTGACGGCGTGGTCGATCTCGTTGATCACGAAACCGATCTCGGTGGTGTGCGCCTCCAGGGAGGGCTTGCCCAGGTCGTCCTTGAGGACTCGCTCCCAGGTGGGACGCTCCTCGGTGAGCATCCGGCGCAGGGCCCGCAACTGGGCGCGTCGCCAGGAGATCGGCTTGGTACGGCCTCCATCGAAGGTGGCGCGCAGTCGCGCCACGATCGGCGGAATGTTCGTGGTCAGCGTGAGGGGTGCGCCGGAGGTCTCGGTGTCAGCCATGCGTTAGATACTAAACGAAAACGTTTCGTTTCCAAGGGGGTGACTAGAATTCGCCGCATGACGACGGACCATGTGCCCGACACCTCCGCACCGGCCACCCCACGAGGGCGGCCCCGCGACGCGGGTCGGGACCGCGCGCTGGTGGACGCCACCCTCACCGAACTGCAGATCCACGGCTACAGCGGACTGACCACCGCCGCCGTCGCACGGCGGGCCGGTGTCTCCACCGCCACCCTCTACCGGCGGTGGCGCTCCAAGCAGGACCTCGTCGTGGGAGCGGCCCAGGCCTGGGCCGAGAACCTCGGACCCGACCACGACACCGGTACGCTCCCGGGCGATCTCGCGGCGCTGCTCGGCGACAAGGCCACCGCCCTCGAAGGACCGTCCGGCCGGCTTCTGCGGGCCGTCCTGGGCGAGGCCGCCCACAACAGCGCCCTGGCGGACGTGCTCTTCGAGGCGTTCGTCCTGCCCCTGCAGGACCGCGTCCTGGCCGTACTCGAACGAGCCGTCCACCGTGGGGAGATCCCCCCGGTCGAAGATCCCCTCGTCGTCGTCGAGATGGTCATCGGACCCATGGTCAGCCACACCTTCCTCCTCCCCGCCTCGGAGGGGCGCGAGCCCGGTGACGGCATCGCCGACCGGCTCCTGCCCTACCTCTTGCGGGCTCTGGGCCACCGACCGGGCTGAGCACCGCCACCGGCACCGAGATCGCCGGCGCGCACGGCGAGGCCGCCATCAGCACCACCCGGGCGCGCTCGAACCACAGCGCGGGGGCGCCGAACCACGTCCCGAGTCCGGCGATGAGCACGGCCGCGTCGCCCCCGGGGTCGCGTCCGGCGCGCAACAGGGATTATTCATCGCTATAAAGCGATCATATCCTGAAAAGGCGATGAATCAGGGAGGGGTCTCGTTGTTCCTTTGTCGTTGTTGCAGTGGTCGAGTTCATTGAATCGTTCCACCACCTTGACAACGTAGATTCACAGGCACGGTGTCGGGAGCCCGATCGGCGCACGAACCGCCTCCCGGGCAACGGGCGTGACACCAGGGCCACGATCCTGGCGCTCAGGGCCCCTCGCCTGCGTGGTCCGGCGTTCACGCCCGGCCCCTCCCCCGTCACCGCCCTGGAGCCGGGCCGCTCCGATCGACGCCTGCCCCGGGCACGTCCTCCGGGACGGCGTCGCCCCGCTCCCCCGGTCGTACGCGTGGCTCACGACTCGGTCTTCGGCCGCGGGGCCCGGCGTCTGGTCGTGGAAGGTGCCGAGGGCCCGGTGCTCGCCGGGTCGCGGTCGACCCGGGCATCGTGTTCCGCGCGGTGGACGAGCACCTCGTCCATGTACGACTCCGCCCAGTCCTTGACGGCACCCATGGTCACGTGCAGGGAGAGCCCGAGGTCGGTCAACGCGTAGGTGACCGTGACGGGCACGGTCGGTGTCACCGTCCGGGTCAGGAGACCGTCGCGTTCCAGGGAGCGCAGCGTCTGGGTGAGCATCTTCTGGCTGACACCGGCCAGGTGACGGGACAGCTCGGAGAAGCGCATCGTCCGTGGAGCACCGGTGCCGTCGTCACCCAGTGCGCACAGCACCAGCGTGACCCACTTGTCGGAGATCCGGTCGAGCAGCATACGGCTGGGACACACCGCCAGGAAGGCGTCGTACCGCTCCTTGGCCTGAGCTCTCTTCTGTGCCGCCGTCAGCGTGGCCATGGACCTCTCCTGTGCTCCGTGAGTGACTTACGCACCTGAAGGTACCTACTTCCTCCGGGAGAGCGGCTTTCCCATACTCGTGACGGGGTGGTCGCACGCCACCCTCGGTTCACGACGAAAGGCAGGACATGGGCACGCTCTCCACCGCGCTTCCCGGCGGCACCTGGACCCTGGGAGACCTGACCGTCACTCGGTTCGGCTACGGCGCGATGCAACTCGCCGGCCCCGGGGTCATGGGCCCGCCCGCCGACCTCGACGGCGCACGCGCGGTGCTCCGCGAGGCGGTCGACCTCGGCATCACCCACATCGACACCAGTGACGCCTACGGTCCGCGATTCACCAACCGGCTGATAGCGGAGACCCTGCGCCCCTATCCCGCGTCGCTGCGCCTGGCGACCAAGGTCGGCGCCACGCGTGACCGCGACGGCGGCTGGCCGCCGGCCCGGACACCGGAGGCCGTGCGCGAGGCCGTCCACGACAACCTGCGCACACTCGGAGTCGAGGTGCTCGACCTGGTGAACCTGAGGCTCGGTGACGCCACGGGGCCGCGGGACGGCTCGCTCGCCGCACCGTTCGAGGCACTCGTCGCACTCCGGGACCAGGGGCTGATCCGCCACCTCGGCGTGAGCAACGCGACGGCGGACCAGGTCGCCGAAGCGCGGTCGATCGCGCCGATCGTGTGCGTGCAGAACATGTACAACCTCGCCCACCGGCACGACGACCCCCTGGTCGACGCGCTCGCCCGGGACGGCATCGCCTACGTGCCGTTCTTCCCCCTCGGCGGGTTCGACCCGCTCCAGTCCTCGGTGCTCTCGGACGTGGCCGCACGACTGTCGGCGACCCCGATGTCCGTGGCCCTCGCCTGGCTGCTGCACCGGTCACCGAACATCCTGCTGATCCCGGGAACCTCGTCCGTGGCGCACCTGCGCGCGAACGTCGCCGGCGCCGGGCTCACGCTGTCCGACACGGACCTGGCCGCACTGGATCGGATCGGCCGGTAGCGCGGAGCCCGAGGACGCGTCGTGGGGGTGGGCCCGCGTGTCGGGGCCCGGACCGGTCGCCGCACCGTCCGCGGCCGGGGCTCACTCCTGGGTGTGACCGAACCCGAACTCGTTGCCGTCGGGGTCACGGTAGACGACCTTGACGGCCCCACCCCCGTAGTCCTCGCGACGGTGCGGTTCCAGCCCGCGACCGGCGAGTTCCACGATCCGAGCCTCCAGGTCCGGCACCAGCAGGGTGGTGCGGGCGTGGCCGGCGTGGGCGAGTTCCTGCTCCACGTACACCCATCGGTGCGGGGCCATCTCCCACACCGCCTCGGTGGCGGTGGCCAGGAACGCGGGCTCGGCTCCGAACAGGCGGCGGTACCAGTCCAGCGACCGCGCGTGGTCGGTGACCGGGATGCCCGCGAACAGATCGACCGTCATGTCGCCACCCTAGGACGCCCGTGGGTCCGGGCATGTCAGCCCGGCGGCGACACACCGGCGACGTTAACCTTGGCGCGGCCGAAGGATGCCCTCCACGGCCCCGCCTCCACCACAGGGAACACGATGCGCTCTCCGATCCTCGACTACCTCGACGACATCATCGCCCGGACCGACCACGTCGACTCCGGGGCCCCGGCCGACTACATCCCCGAACTCGCCGCCGCCGACCCCGACCGCGTGGCGGTGGCCCTGTGCACGGTGAACGGGACCGTGTACGCGAGCGGCGACACCGACCAGGAGTTCAGCATCCAGTCGATGTCCAAACCGTTCGCCTACGCGCTCGCGATCGAGGACCGGGGGCTCGAGGACATCCTGGAGCGCGTCGGGGTGGAACCCAGTGGCGAGGCGTTCAACGAGCTGTCCCTGGACTCCGAGACCGGTCGACCCAAGAACCCGATGATCAACGCCGGTGCGATCGCCACCCACGCCCTCATCGACGACACCGAGGAGCCGGTCGTCGACCGGCTGCTCGCGCTGTTCTCCGCCCTGACCGAACGGCCCGCCACCATCGACGAGGACCTGGCCGCCTCCGAGCTGTCCACCGGGGACCGCAACCTGGGACTGGCCTACCTGCTGCACGCCTCGGGATCCCTGGCCCGGGACCCCGCGGCGGCCGTGCGGGGGTACGCCCGCCAGTGCTCGGTCAACGTCACCGTGCGCGACCTGGCACTGATGGCGTCCACCCTGGCCAACGCTGGTGTGCAGCCCAACACCGGCCGGCGACTGTTCGGTCGTCGGACCACCCGTCACCTCCTGAGCGTGATGGCCTCCTGCGGCATGTACGACGCGGCCGGGGACTGGCTGACCGCGGTGGGCATCCCCGCCAAGAGCGGCGTGGCCGGCGGGATCATCGGGGTCCTGCCCGGGCAGGTGGGCGTGGCGGTGTTCTCCCCCCGTCTGGACGCCCACGGCAACAGCGCCCGGGGCGTGGTGATGATGGAGCGGTTGTCGGAGGACCTGGGTCTGCACCTGATGGAGGCGAGCCGACCCTCCCGGTCCTCCCTGCGCGAGAGGCTGAGCACCGCGTTGGAGGGCGAGCCGGCGACGGTCTACGTGCTCCAGGGCGACATGGTGCTGAGCGGTATCGAGGCGCTCGTGCAGGAACTGGTGGAGAACCCGCCGCCCACCCACCTGGTGGTCTTCGACATGAGCCGGGTGGACGAGGTGTTGCCCGTGGCCCGCCGCACCTCCGCGGCCATGGCGACCAAGCTCATCGACGAGGGGCACCGCATCGTCCTCGTCGACCCCGAGGAGACCGTGGCCGATTTCCGCGACAGCCAGGGACGGGAGGTGGAGCGCTGGACGGTCGAACGTCTGGCGCGGGCCGGCGGCGGCGCCGTCGACTAGGCCCTGTCCCTGCGGGGTCTCCATCGCGTTACGGCCCGTGCTCGGGCGCCGGACCGCGAGAAGGGAACCCTGGGCGCCCGCGATGGGGGCGGCTCGCGCCTCCCCCGCCCCTCGCCGGTCTGCGGAGAACGCGTCCCGTCCCCCGTGCCCGAGGAGGCCTCCGGCCCGAGACACGGGCTCCCGCCCTGCGCGGGCGACCCACATCCCCCGCTCCGTCGCAGGACTGGACAGACGTTCGAAAACATGTTCGAATCGCATCATGCGCTGGGAGAACCTGCGAGAAGACGGCACGACGGAACAGACCTCACTGTTCGAGGCACCCCTCACCCCACCCGATCGAGGCACCGGGCGGGCGGGCCTGGCCACGCCCTCCCCCGACCCCATCCGGGCGGGTCAGGACGGTGAGGCGCTCGCCATCGAGATCCGGGCCCGCTCCATCATCAACCGCGTCCCCGGCGCGGACCCGATGTTCCGCTGGACCATCAACCCCTACCGCGGGTGCGCCCACGCCTGCGTGTACTGCTTCGCCCGGCGCACCCACGAGTACCTGGACCTGGACAGCGGCCGGGACTTCGACACCCGCATCCTGGTCAAGACCAACGCCGGAGAACTGCTGCGCGCGCAGTTGGCCCGCCCCTCCTGGCGGGGCGAGCACATCGCCATGGGCACCAACACCGACCCCTACCAGCGGGCCGAGGGGCACTATCGACTGATGCCGCAGATCATCGCGGCCCTGCGCGACGCCGCCAACCCGTTCTCCATCCTCACCAAGGGCACGATGATCCTGCGCGACCTCGACCTGCTCGAACAGGCCGCACGCGTCACCGAGGTGGGCCTGGCGGTGTCGGTGGGGTCGGTCGACGACGAGGTGCGCCGCACCGTGGAGCCGGGTACCCCCTCCGCCCGCGCGCGCCTGGGGGTGGTGCGTCGTCTGTCCGACCGGGGCCTGACGTGTTCGGTGCTGATGGCGCCGATCCTGCCCGGCCTGACCGACTCGGTCGAACAGATCGAACGCACCGTCGCCGCCATCGCCGCGGCGGGCGCGACCCGGGTGACCCCCATCGTGCTGCACCTGCGCCCGGGTGCCCGCGAGTGGTACCGGGCGTGGTTGGAGCGAGAACACCCCCGCCTGCTCCCGCTGTACCGGGAACTCTACGGTCACGGTTCCTACGCCCGCGCCTCCTACCAACGCATCGTCACCACGGCGGTGCGAGAGATCGCCGCACGTCACGGCCTCAACCGGCCCGGCTCCCCGCGCGACGCCGGCCGCAGGGAGCCGGCCGAGGACGCGCAGCTTCCCCTGGACCTGCCGATGGCCGGGGTCTGAGACGGCGCGACCGCGCGGCGGTCCGTCGGTGACAGGGGGGCCGGAGCAGCGAGGAGACAGG
Source organism: Nocardiopsis sp. MG754419 (assembly GCF_018207095.1). Taxonomy (GTDB): domain Bacteria; phylum Actinomycetota; class Actinomycetes; order Streptosporangiales; family Streptosporangiaceae; genus Nocardiopsis. The sequence continues at coordinate 36,930 of NZ_QOCZ01000071.1, forward strand.
CGTTCCAAGCCCGCGGCCCGCGCCCACGCACGGGGCGCGCGACCTCGACGAACGGGCACCCGAGGTCCGGGATCGGCGCTTCCGTGCGTCGACAGCCGCTGCGGGGCGAGGCTCGGAACCGCCACCTTGACATCGTAGATTCATACGGGCGCGACGCGGAGGGACCCATACCGGTACCGGGCCCCGTTCAGGAGGCCGTCGCGGCGTCCCCACGACGGCCCACCATCGCGGTGATCCAGACGGGCGCGAACGGTGAGGTGCAACCGGGTGGGGTCGGATGGTCCTCGAGGACCCGCAGACGCTCACCGATGTCGAGGGCGCGGGCACGGTGTTCGGGGTGTTCGATCCCGATCTGCGCCAGGCAGGTGTTCATCGCCCACTGGAGACGGTCCGGGGCGTCCCGCATGTGCGCCTCGATGACGTCGAGCAGGCCGGGGAGGTCCAAGCCCTCGGGCTCCTTCACCACCCGTGCGCAGGTGAGCGACCACCCGGCGGCGGCCACCACGGGGTCGGGGTCGGCCCACCAGGCCAACCGCAGTTCCTCGGCGTGCGGGCTCTTCTTCACCACGTACGTGAGGAGCCAGTCCTGCACCTTCGGGGTGCCGGACTCACGCAGCATGGTGTCGAGTTCCTCGCGGGGGAAGGTCTTCGGACGCGCGATGAGGATCGCCAGGAGCCGGGCCGCGGCGTCCTCGGTCGCCCAGAGGTCACGTGCCGACTCCGGCTGTTTCTTGAGCCGTCGGGCCATGGCCCGCAACGAGGTGAGGTTCACCCCGTGATCGTCACCGTGCCTGCGGTTGACCTCACGGATCCTCGGATCCTCCAGAGCGGCGAGCTCCGCCCTGACCTCGACCACCGTCGTCTCGCCCATCGCGACCCCTCCCCCGTGCGCGAGATCCACACTACGCCGGGCCCACGACACTCCACGGGCGAGCGTGGTGACCACACGCGCGGGTTCCGGCCGTCGTCGCTCGCGATCACGTCGGCGCGCATGCCACCGAGACCCTTGCCGCGCGAGGACGGGATCGGGCACCGATGCGGGGCGGAGGCGACCGACTTCTCCGCCCCGCGGTACCGGCTCCGAGGAAGGTGGGCGGGCTCGGGGTTCGGCCCGAGCGGTACGCGGGCATCATCCCGGAACGGGTGGGCCCTCTGTGCCCGGCCGATGGAGCGGCCCCGGGCGCGCACCGGGGCCCGTTCACGAGGCGCACCCGGGCGCCGTCGGGCCGGGTGCCCGCGGGCGCACACGGAGACCGAGGCGCGGGAACGGTGCCGCTCGGCGCGCCCGACGCCGACGGCCGCGCGATCCGCGAGGCGGCCATCGGTGGTTCGGCGGGGCCTCACAGGAGTTTCGGGGAAGGATCGATGACCATGAAATACCTGATCATGCTGTACGCCACGCAGAACGACATCGCCATGATGGCCGGCCAAGACGTTCCCGACCAGCCCGAGGAACGGCGGGTGGGGCCCGAGTGGGTCCGGGAGATGACCACGTTCATGCAGGAGTACCACCAGGGGCTGGCCGACTCCGGTGAACTGGTGGAGGCCCGGGGTCTCACCCCGCCGGCGCACGCGCGACGGGTCACGCTGCGCGACGGTGCCACGCGGGTCTCCGAGAACCCCTATCCCGCGAACGTGGAGGTCCTGGCCGGATACACGGTCGTGGAATGCGCGAGCTTCGACCGGGCCACCGAGATCGCCGCCGATCTGGTCCGGCCGGGGTTCGAGGGCGAGTGGGTCGACGTACGACCGATCTCGGAGGAGATGGACGACCCGACGTTCTGAGCCCCGGGCGACGGCCGTGGCGCGAGGACGCGCCGCGCGCGGGGCCCGGCGGCCCCGCGCGTCGGTGGGAGGGCCCCGCGGACAGGAACCCGGGTGCGCCACACCCTCCCCGCCGCCGAGGGTCCGAGGTAGCGTCGCACCATGACTGCACCATCCCTGGCGGGTTTTCTGCGGGCGAGTCGTGCGGCGACCCGACCCGAGGACGTGGGACTGCGCGGCACCTCCCGGCGGCGCGTGCCCGGCCTGCGCCGCGAGGAGGTCGCGATGCTCGCCGACGTGAGCGTCGACTACTACATCCGTCTCGAACAGGGCCGGGAGACGGGCCCGTCCGCGCGGGTGCTCGACCGGCTCGCCGACGCGCTCGACCTCGACGACGACGGTCGCGGACACCTGTACCGCCTGGCCGGGCTCGCTCCTCGACCGCGTGCCGATCTCAGCCCGCGGCACGTCGATCCGCACCTGCTGCGGCTGATGGACTCCTGGGCGGGGACCCCCGCGCTCATCGTCAACGCCGCCTACGACGTGCTCGCGTGCAACGTGCTGGGCGACGCTCTCTTCTGCGGTTTCCCCGTCAGCCGCAACCTGCTGGAGAAGGTGTTCCTGGACCCCGACTCCCGCGGGTTCTACGCCGACTGGTGGAGCGCCGCGGAGAACTCGGTGGCCGGCCTGCGCCTGTCCGAGGGGCGGGCGCCGGACCATCCGCGCATCCGTTCCCTCATCGATCGCCTGCTCCGCGACAGCCCCGAGTTCGCGCGCCTGTGGGAACAGAACCGTGCCCGCGGAAAACGCTCCGAGGTCAAGGGCTTCGTGCATCCGACCGTGGGTGCGATGACCCTGCGCATGCACACCTTCGACATCGCCGAGGCGCCGGGACGGCAGTTGCTCTGCTACCAGGCCGAGCCCGGCGGTCCCAGCGCCGAGGCGCTCGGCCTGCTCGGCACGCTCTCGGCGCGGATGCCCCCGTCGACGCGACTTTCCTGAACCGCCCCGGCACCACCCGGAGGTCTCGGAGACGGAGGAGGGGAACGGGGGAAGACCCGGTCGTCGCCCCGGGGCGACGCACCGAGGAACGCGTCTGACCGGGCCGGGCGCCCCCGCGCCCACATGATGGACGTGCGGGGTGAGGACGCGCCGGCGAGAGGGAGCCGAGGATGCCCGGGCACGAACACGAACACGAACGACCGCTGATCGCGCGTATCGGCCGTGAGGAGATGGCCCTCCGGCGACGCTACGCGTCCCTCAGCATCATCAACGACATCCTGGTCGCCCTGTGGTTCATCGCCGGCAGCATCATGTTCTTCTTCCCCGCGTGGTCGACCGCGGGGACCTGGTGTTTCCTGGCGGGCAGCGTGGAGCTGCTGATCCGGCCGCTCATCCGGTTGGGCCGCCAGTTCCACCTCAACCGCGCACGTGCCCGCCATCGCCCCTCCGGCCTGCCGCCGGAGGCCTCGATGGACTTCTGAGCTCCGCCGCCGTCGATCCGACCGGCACGGGCGCGCCCCGGTCCCGTTCTCAGCGGGCGGCGCGGAAACGGGCGACGTACGCGCTCGGGGTCATCCCGAAATGGCCCTTGAACACGCGACGGAAGGCACTGGTGTCGGTGTAGCCCACCCGGCGGGCCACGGCGTCGAGGGTCGTGTGCGAGCGCAGCAGGATGCCGGCGGCCTCCATGCGGTTGCGGATCCGCCACCGTCGCAGGGTCATGTGGGTCTCGGCGAGGAAGGCGCGTTCGATGGTGCGGACGGACGCGTGCGCGGATGCGGCGAGTGCGTCCACCCCGCGGTCGTCACCGGGGTTGAACAGCAGGGACTCGGCGACGATGAGGGCCGACTCGGTGGTCGGTAGCGGCAGGTCGGTGACCAGGACCGGCCGCTCCTCGATCAGGGCGAGGATCTGGCGTGCGATGTTCACGTCGGGCCGGATCCGGCTGTAGCTCGCCTGGATGAACCCGAGGAAGAGCGTGCGCAGGTCCCGGTCCACGGTGATGACGGTGGGCCCGCGCAGGGTGGTGGCGGTCATCGCCGCCTCGAAGAACATCGGCAACAGCACAGAATCCGCCTGGACGGTGAAGGAGTGGCGGGTGCGTGCCGGAACCCACAGCGCCTGGCCGACCTTCAGCGACCGGGGCTCGTCCTCGACGACGAAGTCCGACGCACCGCGGGCCTGCCACAGCAACAGGTGCTTGTCGTCCTCCACAAGCCCGTCCAGGGAGACGGATGGCAGGTGGACGCGCCAGAGCGAGCCGGGGTCGGTGTCGGGCCCCGGAGTCGACGACCCGTGTACCGACGCGCGCGCTGGTGACTTCGGCATGGCTCCCACCTGTTCGGTGACGGCACCGGCGCGTCCACGTTGCCGTGAACTGCGCCCATGCTGTCGAAAACTGCACCCTCAAGAAGGCTAGGTTTACCTAACCTAACCGGGAACGGTGTCCCGCTCGGCCACGTCCGTCCCTCGGCCCGGCCTCGAGCGTCCGTCCACCGACCCCTGAGAGGACCCCATGAGCATCGCCCTGTCCCCAACCCGGCGACGAGCACTGACCGCGATCGCCTCGGCGACCCTGCTCGCCCTGATGGGCTGCGGCGCACCCGACGACCCGGCCGCCGAGAGCACCGACGCGGGCTCCGGCGCGCACCTCCCCGCCCCCGAGGGGGACACGGAGTATCCCCTGACCCTGACGACCTGGGCCGGGGAATCGGTCCTGGAGGAACGCCCCGAACGGGTCGCGGTCCTCGGCTTCTCCCCCAACGTGGACGCGCTCGAAGCGATCGGCGCGACCCCGGTGTACGCCCTCTCCGACGAGGACTGGGAATGGCGCGACCGGGGGTGGGAGTCCGGGATCGAGGTCGTGGACACCGCCACGCGCAAGGACCCGATCAACTTCGAGGGCATCGCCGCGGCCGACCCCGACCTCATCGTGGCCACCAACGGCGTCCACGACGAGGCCGACTTCGCGAAGCTGACCGACATCGCGCCCGTCCTGGATAACGAGGAGCAGATCCCCGGCGACCGGATCGACTGGCGGGAGACCCAGCGGCTCATCGGTCGCACCCTCGACCTCGGTGAGGCCGCCGAGGAGGCGATAGCCCGGGCCGAGCAGGAGATCGACGCCGCGGCCGAGGAGGTGGGGGACGTCTCCGGCAGCACGATCACCATCGCCTACGACTACACCGAGACCGGCATGGACTACTACACCGTGACCGATGGCACCGCCGAGGAGATCGTCGGGCGTCTGGGGTTCGCGCCGAACCCGCTCGCGGAGCACTTCGTCGACGACGCCGGGGTCTCCGACGAACAGATCGCGCTGCTGGACGCCGACATGCTGGTCGTGTTCTACAACAACGCGGCCGACCGTGACGCGCGCGAGGAGATGGACCTCTTCCAGGCGCTACCGCCGGTCGAGGAGGGGCGTTACGTCTCCGTCCTGTCCGACCAGGCCGACTCCGGTGGCAACGCCACCTGGGTGCTGCGCCGTGGCGCCAGCGCCCTGAGCCTGCCCTGGGCCATGGGCGCGATCGCCGACTGGGTCGACGAGGTGGAGCTCCCCTGAGCGCAGGACGGGGACGGCACCGGCGGAACGAGGACTCCTGATGACACGGGTACCCCCGGAGGCGGCCGGTACGGCGGGGGCGGGGCGAGCGAGCCCCGCTCCCGGACCGTCGTCGCGCCCGGAGCCCCCACCGCGCGGCGGACGGCACCGGGCCCTGGGCCGTACGGTCGGCGTACTGCTGCTCTTGGTCGCGCTGCCCTCGGCCGGGACGGCGAGTCTGGCGTGGGGCACCAACCCGCTCACCCTCGACCAGGTGTGGTGGGGTCTGTGGCGGCGCGACGGCGCGGAGGCCGACCTCATCGTGTGGACGCTGCGCGTCCCGCGCACCGTGGTGGGCGTGCTCGTCGGCGCGGCCTTCGGCATGGCGGGCGCGCTGATCCAGGCGCTGACCCGCAACCCTCTCGCCGATCCGGGCATCCTCGGCGTGAACGCGGGTGCGGGGTTCGCGGTCACCCTCGGGGTCGGCCTCCTCGGCCTCACGGGGATGGGTGGCTACGTGTGGTGCGCCTTCGCGGGCGCGGCGGTCGCGACCGTGCTCGTGTACCTGATCGGCTCCGCCGGGCGCGGTCCGGCCCGACCGGTCACCCTGGTGCTCGCCGGGGTCGCCCTGGGGGCCGTCCTCACGGGATTCTCGACGTTCCTCACCCTCATCGACGAGCACACCTTCCGGTCCGTGCGCACCTGGGGTCTGGGATCCATCGCCCGTGTGAGCCTCGACGACACCCTCGCGGTGCTGCCGTTCCTGGCGACGGGGATGCTTCTGGCCCTGTTGCTCTCCCGGCCCCTGAACTCCCTCGCCCTGGGCGACGACCTGGCCTCGTCCCTGGGTGTCCGGGTGGTGCGCACGCGTGTCCTGGGGATCGTGGCCGTGACCCTGTTGGCCGGCGGGGCGACCGCGTTGACCGGTGGTCTGGCCTTCGTGGGGCTCATGGTCCCGCACGTGGTGCGGTGGTTCGTCGGCCCGGACCAACGCTGGATCATCGCCTGCTCGGCCCCGGCCGCGGCGGTCCTGGTCCTGGCGGCGGACGTGCTGGGCCGGCTGGTCGCCCGCCCCTCGGAGGTCGAGGTCGGCATCGTCACCGCCGTCGTCGGCGCTCCGGTGCTGATCGCGTTGGTGCGCGCGAGGAGGGCGAGCGGACTGTGACCACCATGGCCCGATCCGAGGGACCACCGCCCCGCGTGGACTTCGGTTACGCGACCCGCACGGTGCGGACCCGCTCCTTCTCCGCGCGGATCCCGCTCCGTTCGCTGACGATCACGGTGTTGCTGTTCGCCCTCGCGGCCGGGGTCGCGGTGGGGGCCCTCGGGATCGGCGACTACCCCCTGACCGTGCCCGAGGTCGGTGCGGCGCTCACCGGCGGCGGGGAGGCCTTCCACCGGACCATCGTGGTCGCGTGGCGGCTTCCCGTGGCCGTCGCGGTGGTCGTCTTCGGTGCGCTCCTGGGCGTGGGCGGCGCGATCTTCCAGTCGCTGACCCGCAACCCCCTGGGCTCCCCGGACGTGATCGGTTTCGACGCCGGTTCCTACACGGCCGTCGTCCTGACCCTGCTCGTGGTCGGCTCGGGCGGCTACTGGTCGATCGCCTCGGCCTCACTGCTGGGCGGTCTGACCACCGCGTTCGCCGTCTACCTGCTCGCCTACCGCCGGGGCGTCCAGGGGTTCCGGCTCATCGTCGTCGGGATCGGCGTCTCCGCGATGCTGGGATCGGTCAACGCCTTCCTCATCACCCGGGCCGACATCGACGACGCGATGACCGTCGGTTTCTGGGGGGCGGGTTCGGTCACGCGGGTGACGTGGGACGGTATGACGCCGGCCCTGGTGATCGCGGCGCTCGTCGCGCTCGCGGCGACGGCGCTGGCCCCGTCGTTGCGCAGGTTGGAACTGGGCGACGACGCCGCCGTGACCCAGGGGGCCCGCCCTGGACCGGCCCGGCTGGGGCTGCTGGTGACGGGGGTGGCGACCACGGCGCTGGTGACCGCCGCCGCGGGCCCGATCGGGTTCGTCGCCCTGGTCGCCCCGCAGCTCGCCCGGCGCCTGACGCGTACACCGGGTGTGGGGCTGCTGTCGGCCGCCGCGATGGGGGCGGCGCTGCTGGCCGGTGCGCACCTGCTCTCCCTGGTGCTCTCCCAGGTCTACCGTCCCGTCCCGGTCGGTCTCGTCACCGTGTGTCTGGGCGGCCTGTACCTGATCCGGCTCCTGGTGCGCGAGGCCCGGAGGTAGCCGCCGGTGTCCGGGACGGCGGCGACCGTGGGAGGGGCGGTGCGCGCCCCTCCCACGGCGCGATCCGGCTACGTCGCGGGGAGGATGCGCCCGGTGACCTCACCGAAGTCCACCCGGGTGCCGTCTGGTCCCGGCGCCGTGGCGGTGATGGTGACCTCGTCGCCGTCCTCCAGGAAGGTGCGCTCGGTGCCGTCGGGCAGAGTGAGCGGCTCCTTGCCGGACCAGGTCAACTCCAGGAGGCAGCCGCGCTGGGCCACCTCCGGGCCGCTGACGGTACCGGAGGCGAACACGTCGCCCGTGCGCAGGGACGCGCCGTTGACGGTCATGTGCGCCAACTGCTGGGCCGCGGTCCAGTACATCAGCGCGAACGGTGGCCGCGACACCACGTGCCCGTTCAGCCGCACCTCCAGTCGCAGGTCCAGGCCCCAGGAGCGGCTTCCGGCGAGGTAGGGCAGCGGCTCAGGGTCCTGGGCGGGCTGCTCCACACGCGCCGCCTCCAGGGCGGCGACCGGAACGATCCACGGCGAGACGGACGTGGCGAACGACTTGCCCAGGAACGGACCCAGCGGAACGTACTCCCAGGCCTGGAGGTCGCGGGAGGACCAGTCGTTGAGCAGGAACACCCCGAACACGTGGTCGGCGAAGTCGTCGACGGCCACCCGCCCTCCCATGGGGCTGGAGGTGCCGACCACGAAGCCCACCTCGGCCTCGATGTCCAGTCGCACCGACGGCCCGAAGGTCGGCGTGGCATCGGTGGGGGGTCGGCGCTGGCCGGAGGGGCGGGCGATGTCGGTGCCGGAGGCCACGATGGTTCCCGAACGCCCGTGGTAGCCGATGGGCAGGTGCTTCCAGTTGGGGGTGAGTGGCTCCTGGTCGGGCCGGAAGATGCGACCGACGTTGGTGGCGTGGTGCTCGGAGGCGTAGAAGTCCACGTAGTCGGCCACGGTGAACGGCAGGTGCAGGCGCACCGAGGCACGGTCCACCAGGTGGGGACGGACCGTCTCCTCGTGGGCGGGGTCGGTGAGCCAGGTGGTCAGGCTACGGCGGACCGCGTCCCACACGGGCCGCCCGGCGGCCAGCAGGGCGTCCAGGTTCGGTCCGCCGACGGCGTCGGCGAACGGGGCGTCCTGGGCGCGGGCCACCGCCCCCAGGTCCAGCACGTGGTCGCCGACGGCCACGCCCACGCGGGGCTCACCGCCGTCGACGGTGTACACCCCGTAGGGCAGGGTCGCCAGACCGAACTGCGCGTCGGGGGCGATGTCGAGCCAGCTGTCGGGCATGGGTCTCGCTTTCTCGTGTGCTCAGAGCACCCCGAGGACGGTGAGGTCCTCCAGGGGCTCGGTGATGTCGCAGGTACCGAAGGAACGGAACCGGGCCCGCACGTCGGCCTGTTCGATGTCGGACAGGGCCACCGCGCGGGCGGCCAGGGCCCGGCCGTCCCGGTCGGCCAGAAGCGCCGCGGCGTCGGTGTCCGCCCCTCCGTCCAGGAGGGACCGGGTGGCCAGCAGGACGTTGAGGAATCCGTGCTGTTCGAAGCCCTCGGCGCTGGTGTGGCGCACGGCGTGGTGCAGTCCCGCCGTGCACTTGAACGGCACTCCGGCGGTGATCGCCGCCGACAGCAGGGCCGCGAGTTCGTCCTCGGAGGGGTGGGCCTCGGCCCGTACTCCCCCGGTGCGGAACTTGGCGTTGGCACCGGTGCCGACCAGTGAGGCGATGTCGACGGCGGCGGTGGTGCCGCGGGCCACCTCCACGTAGCCGATCGCGCCGGGCGGCAGGGCCGCGTCGAGCGCGGCGGCGGTGTCGGCGGCCTCACCCGGGGCGGCGGCGACCTCCAGACCGACCAGGTGCAGGGCCCGGTCCTCGCCCACCGCCGCGATCGCGGCCGGCGCGTCGGCCGCGCCGCCGGGGACGGTGACCACCAGGTCGAGCGGCTCCGGTGCCGGTCCGGTCCCGGCCAGCAGGGCGCGCAGTTCGTCGACGCGCCCGTCGGAGACCAGGAAGGGCCCCACGTAACGGGCGCGCCCGCTCTCCCGGTGCGCGCGGTGCGCGGACAGCGCCTCGCCCATGGGCGCGTTCCCGGGCGGGAACAGCGCGGCGTCGTCGAACAGGGCGCGGAAGAGGACGTCGCTCATGGGCGCTTCCTCCGACCCTGGGCCCACGTCCAGGCGTAGACGCCGTCGTCCACGGCGGTACCGCCCTCTCCCAGGTCCAGGGGGCGGAAGGTGTCGACCATGACGGCGAGCTCGTCGAAGGCCTCGACCCCGACGCTGCGCTCGTAGGCACCGGGCTGGGGACCGTGGGAGTGTCCGCCCGGGTGCAGGGAGATGGAGCCCTGACCGATGCCGGAGCCCTTGCGGGCCTCGTAGTCGCCGCCGCAGTAGAACATGACCTCGTCGGAGTCCACGTTGGAGTGGTAGTAGGGCACCGGGATGGCGCCGGGGTGGTAGTCCACCTTGCGCGGCACGAAGTTGCAGATGACGAAGTTGTGGCCCTCGAACACCTGGTGCACGGGCGGCGGCTGGTGGACGCGCCCGGTGATGGGCTGGAAGTCGTCGACGTTGAACACGTACGGGTAGAGGCAGCCGTCCCAGCCCACGACGTCGAACGGGTGGGTGGGATAGGTGTAGCGGGTGCCGGAGATGCCGCCGGGCCCGTCGCCGCGGTGCTTGATGAGCACGTCGACGTTCTCGCCCTCCGCCAACAGCGGGCCCTCGGGGCCGCGCAGGTCGCGTTCGCAGTAGGGGGCGTGCTCCAGGAACTGTCCGTAGCGGGACAGGTAGCGCTTGGGCGGGGCGATGTGGCTGTTGGCCTCGATGGCGTAAGCGCGCAGGGGTTCGTCACCGGTCGGCACCCAGCGGTGCGTGGTGGCGCGCGGCAGGATCACGTAGTCGCCGCGGCCCACCTCCAGCACGCCGAAGACGGTCTCCACCCGGCCGGTGCCGGACTCGATGTAGACGCACTCGTCACCGATGCCGTTGCGGTACAGCTCCGAGGGGGCTCCGGCGACGACGTAGGAGATGCGCACGTCGTCGTTGCCCAGGACCAGTCGGCGCGACTCGACGACGTCGGCGGCCTTCCAGTCCTGCCCCTGGAAGAGGTCGTGGAGCTTGAGGTGGCGCGGGATCATCGGGGCGTTGCGCCCACGGGACTGGTCGGGGACCTGCCATTCGGCGGCGTCGACGATGGCCGACGGGATGGCGCGGTGGTACAGCAGGGAGGAGTCGGCGGAGAAGCCCTCCTCGCCCATGAGCTCCTCGTAGTACAGGCCGCCGTCGGGGTTGTGGTGCTGGGTGTGGCGGGTGCGGGGCACGTCGCCGACCTTGCGGTAGTGCGCCATGGAAGCCTCCTCTGTCGTGGGTCCCCGACCGTGCCGGGCGGGGCCGCTCCTGATCGTCGGTATCCGGTTCGGGACCGTGGTCCGGGTCGCCCGACCGCATCCGGCCGGGCGCTCGGGTTCAGGCGGGGACGGGGTCGGTGGCCGCCTGCCCCAGTGCGGTGCGGACCGCGGCGCGCACGGCGGCCGTGTCGGTTCCGGCCACCACGGCGGCGACGTGGGCGTCGGGGCGTACCAGCCACACCTGACCCGGGTCGGGGGTCAGGGCGCGGCGCAGGGCACCGGTGGGGTCCACGTCGGCCAGGTGGAACGTGGCGACCGGCGCGGGGGTGGCGGCGGTGGCGGCGGCGTGCACCGCGTCGCGCAGGGCCGCGGCGTCGCCGTCATCGGGCGCGGCGCACACCAGGAGGGTCAGGCCCTCCCGCAGCAGTGGACGCAGCCGGGTCGTCTCGGGCCGGTCGGCCAGGGACAGGGGCACGTCGGGCAGGATCACGCCGGGGCAGGGCGCGGGGGCGCTTCCTCGCGGCGGTCGGCCCTCGAAGGGGCGTTCCGGGCAGGGCGTGGTGAGTGTGGAGTCGGTGTACCAGAAGGGTTCGGCCAGACGCCCGGAGTCCACCCGCGGGTGGGCCTCGGCGTCGGTGACGGCCCGTTCGAGGACGTCCAGACGCACCCGCCGCTCCTCCTCGTCGCGAGGGACGAGGAAGCGCATGGTGGCGCTGGTGACGTCGGCGTTCTCCAGTGCCGCCGCGTGGCGTTCGGTGTGGTAACTCTCCAGGAGTTCCTCCCCCGCCCATCCGTCACGGACGTAGGCGAGTTTCCAGGCGGCGTTCTCGGCGTCCTGCACACCGGAGTTGAGGCCCCGGGCGCCGAAGGGGGCGACCAGGTGCGCGTTGTCGCCGGCGAGCAGGACCCGTCCCACCCGCATGCGGTCGGCCACCCGGGTGTGGAAGCGGTACACCGAGTGCCACACGATCTCGTAGGGGGTGTCGCCGATGATCCGACGGATCCGTGCGTCCAGACGGCCGCCGGACTCCTCGGCCGCCAGGTCGAAGTCGGAGGGCACCTGCCAGTCGATGCGGAACACCGAGTCCGGACAGGGGTGGATGAGGACCTGGCGGCCGGGGTTCCACTCGGGGTCGAAGTAGAAGCGGCGTTCGCGTTCCCAGCCACCGAGGTCGGCGCGGATGTCGCAGATGAGGAAGCGGTCGTCGAAGCTGGTGCCGGTGAAGTCCACGCCCAGGGCCGCGCGGACGACGCCGCCGTGGGCGCCCAGACAGGAGATCGCGTGCGATCCGCGCAGTCGCACCGGGCCGTGCGGGGTGGCGCACTCGACCGTGACACCGTGCTCGTCCTGGTCGAGCCCGGTGATCTCGTGCCCCCAACCGATGGTGACGCCGGCCCGGGCCAGGAGGTCGTCGAGGACCTGCTCGGTGCGGGACTGGGAGATGTTGACGAAGGACGGCAGGGACGAGGCGCCCGGGTCGGGCAGGCGCACGCTGAACAGCTCGCGCTCCCGGTAGAAAGTGCGCGCGGTGTCCCAGGTCAGCCCCTCGTCGATGATGGTCCGCCCGCCGAGCCACTCCCACACGTCCAGCACGTCGCGCTGCTGGCAGATGGCCTTGGATCCCACCGCGTCGCGCGCGGGGCGTGCGTCGATGAGGCGGACGGGGACCCCGCGACGGGCCAGCAGGAGGGCGGCGGTCTGTCCGACCGGCCCCGCGCCGAGCACCAGGACGGGGTCGGCTGCGGTGTCGGCGGGGGCGCGGGGC